>DAOUGB010000112.1:0-2348 GCA_034429595.1 Dehalococcoidales bacterium | reverse complement strand
CTGATGGCGAGCTGCGGCCCTTGCCTATACTTCCCGGCAGGATGCATCTTGCCCAGTCACGCTTTGTCGCTCTTAAGGATGGGAAGCCGCGTCAGGTGGTTTTTGAGGAGATGGCTTCCGACAGTGACACGCCGCGTCTCAATGAACAGCTGGTTATAACCGTTGATGGGCAGCTCTTTTATAGCCTGCTTGAGGCTTTGCCTTACCTCGTCAATTATCCTTATGAGTGTACCGAACAAACTCTCAACCGCTTCCTGGCGGCCAGCATCCTGACCAGCCTCTACGGGCAGTATCCGGGAGTGGCGCGCCTGGCGAAAGAACTAAGCAAAAGAGAAACGGCTTATGAGGCTTTTGACCGGAGCGATCCAACCCGTAAGATGGCCGTCGAGGAAACTCCCTGGCTGGAGGAGGGGCGGGGTGGTGTCAGGGATAAGGCAGGAGCCGGAGCTGGAGTCAGGGCTGCAGCCGGTGATCAGGGCGGGGCGGATCCGGAGCTGGCCAGGGTTCTTAACCCGCAGGTGGCTGAAGCCGAGCGGAAAGCCAATCTTAAAAAGCTCCTTGATGCACAGCTCACCTCAGGTGCTTTCCCGTGGTGGCCGGGCGGCCCGGAATCACCCTATATGACTCTATATATTGTCAACGGCTTATCGAGGGCAATAGAGTTTGGAGTGGAGGTGCCTAAAGAGCCTGTCTCTAAGGCTATAGAGTATTTGCACCAGCACTATATAGAGAGACTCTCCTTAGAGATGAAAGAAGATAAAAAAGACGGCGAGAGCCCGGGGCTAATCGTTTTTCTGAATTATGTTCTGACCAATTTCCCTGATAAAAGCTGGACGGGCGAGGCTTTCAATCAGGACGAGAGAGCCCGGATGCTCGATTATTCCTTCAAGCACTGGCGCGAGTGTTCACTCTATCTTAGAGGGTTCCTGGCTCTAACTCTAAAAAGAGCTGGCCGGGCGGCTGATGCTACTCTTGTCTGGGAAAGCGTTATGGATAGAGCCCGCACCACCGATGATGAGGGGACAAGCTGGATGCCTGAGGAGAGAAGCTGGCTCTGGTATAACGATACGGTTGAAAGCGAGGCTTTTGCCCTGCGCACCTTACTCGAGCTTAACCCGGCGGATAGCCGGGCGGCGGGAATTGTCCAGTGGCTTTTCCTCAATAAAAAGCTCAACCACTGGAAGTCAACCCGCGCGACAGCTGAGGTTCTTTATTCTGTAGCTTCGTATCTAAAAAAGACTGGCGCTCTGGCCGGGCGCGAAACAGTGCCGGCAGAAATGTGCGGCCAGAAAACAACTGTTGTCTTTGAGCCTGATAGATACACAGGCAAGAGGAATCAGGTGGTTATTTCGGGCGAAAAGCTTGGCCCGCCTTGTGCCACGGTTAAGTTTGAAAAGCAGGGGAAAGCCCTGGCGCTGGCCAGTGCTACCTGGCATTTCAGCACCGAGCAGTTGCCAGCCGCAAGCGATAGCGATTTGTTTGGTGTCGAACGCAGCTATTTTCGGCGGGTTCAAAAAGAGAAGGAGACTGTGCTTCAGCCCATAGCTCAAGGCGCGGTGCTGGCGGTCGGCGATGAAATAGAAGTGCGGCTCACCATTAAATCAAATCATCCGGCCGAATATGTTCATCTTCGTGACCCGCGACCGGCTGGCTGTGAGCCGGTAAGATTGACCTCAGGCTGGAGATATGAGCTCGGCTTACCCCGCTATGAGGAGATAAGGGACAGCGGGACGAATTTCTTTATCGAGTGGCTGCCTCAGGGGGAATATACCCTCACCTACCGTCTGCGCTGTGCGACGGCCGGGACATTTAAGACCGGGCCGGCTTTCCTTCAATCCATGTATGCGCCGGAGTTTACCGCTTATTCATCCGGCCAGCTGATAAATATCAAATAGATCAGCAAGAAAAGAGTAGTGCCGAGGGCCGGACTCGAACCGGCACGGAGCTTACACCCCGAGGGATTTTAAGTCCCTTGCGTCTACCAATTCCGCCACCCCGGCGGCACTGAATAATTTAAACACAATCAGCCTGGCCGGTCAATAACTGGCAGCAACAACTGGCGATTTGATTATTGCCTGGATTCAAAAGCTAAACGACCCGTTCCCCAACGGACTGAGTTCAGAAGCGAATAAAAAAGGGGAGCCTGGAAAAGCTCCCCTTTTACTTCTAACTGTTGAGTTTTACCTCAAAAAGTCTTCGGTCAATTCCGGATCTTACTTAAAAGAAAATTGAGACACCAGCCAGTATCTGATGGCTGTTAACGTTCTCGGTGCCGTTTTCAGCCTGCTGGATAGTGATTGCTTCGATCACATAATCATATTTCATATGATTGTGAGTATAGCGATATT
>DAOUGB010000111.1:0-2120 GCA_034429595.1 Dehalococcoidales bacterium | reverse complement strand
CACCCGAACGATGCTTTACCATCTTTAAAACCGGCGCACTTCATGCGGTCGAGGGAGACGGGGATATCTATAAAGATTTTATCCTCGTCCGTGCCGGGGTGGCGGGAAATAGCCTTATTACCGCACTGCTGCTGGCAGGCGGGCCCTTTATCACCGCCGCACTTGCCCCGCATGCAGATTTTTTCCGTCAAAAGCGGGTCTGGCTCCAGTTCCGCCTCCGTAATCACGGAGACATAGCGCACGCGCGGGCCGTACTGCGGCGTAATGACCAGCCCGCTCAAGCCGAACTCGCCGAGGCCCGCCCGCACCGCCGCGTGGCGCTGGGAGAAAAAGCCCAGTTGCGGCATTAAATTTGAGTGCCCCAGTCCCGTATGGGCGGCGTTGGGAGTGGCTAAAGAGCGCCGGCCGTGTTCTATTTCCAGGTAATTGGCCAGCTTGACGCTGATGATATTGAGCATCATGTCTTCCACATAATGCCCCATCAGCATGTAAAAATTCTCGATACTTGCCTCAATGCCTTCCTCCGGCTTCATTTCCGTCATCTTGAGGTGGTATTCATCGTAATCGACCACGGGGTCGGGGATACGCACGCCGGTGACGATGACGGATTTAGCTCTGGGGAACAAATCCAGGGGACCGTGGCCGGGCGGGGCGCCCGCAAAGCGCTCCACCGGGGCGATACCGACGATAGTGGCACCATATTCTTTGGCGAGAGTCTTTACCAACTTGGAGTTCAATTTAGCCATCATTTGTTCCTTTTAAGGAAATTCGAAGCACGAAACACTAAATCCTAAACAATGTCAAAATACAAAGCATTAAACATTTGCATTTTAGAAATTTGGATTTGTTTAGAGTTTAGATATTAGAATTTAGTAATTTCCTCCTTATACCCACTTTGTCCGTTTGCTCGCGCTCTTGGCGGAAGAGGCGTTATTCATGTGCTCTTCCGTTAGTGTTGATTCTACCAGTTCCCAGAAGTTTTCTCTATCCGCGCCGGTGACTACCGCCTGCTCGTGGGATTCTGAAAGCGCCACCGGGTAGCCGTGTCCGCGCTGACACTGGTCGTAAACAAGGCTATGGGTGAGTTCCAGCAGGTCTTTATCTAAAGCCACCCACCGGGGGATTTCAATGCGGGCTATCTCATCATCGATTCTCAAGTAAAAGAAATAGACCTTATGGTCGCCGTAATGCTTTTCGACGATTTTCGAGGGGCTGATGAACAGCGCTGAACGCTCGCCGTCCTCCAGCAGGTTCATAAAGATATCGCGGTCGCACACTCCCGCCAGCCCGTCGCAATCGCGCTCTTTGCCCGGCGGGCAGAACTTATCGCAATCCGGCACGTCATGGGGGCAGACGGCCACCCGCAGAACGTTAAGGACATAAGTGCTTCCTGGAAAGCTGATATAGCTCGCCAATGCGATATGGCGATTGTAATTAAGATCCCTTATCCTGTCTAGGTGTTTTAACAGACCTTCATGTAGCAGTACATACGTAACAAAATCCGGGTATTCGTCCAGTCCTCTTAATATCAGCGTGCCATCGAGTAAAGCCAGCGCGGTGCTTTTCTCCGGTAAAGCGGCGGCCAGTTCTGCCAGCTTTGAACACTCCTCTACCGAACGCTTGGCATCCAGTATATTCCCCTCCACAGTCGGTTCTTGCCCTCCGCCAGGTTCGGTAATAACCATGTCTTTATCATCGGAATAAAGGTGGGGTAAGCTGGTAAGCTGTGCGTCCGGCTTAGTGCCGTAGGTCAGCACCACTGACCCGATATTGAGCAGGAGACAGTGGGTAGAGTGGTGGCGGTCTACATCTATATGAGAGCCGTCGGTGGCGATGACAGTAAAATCAGGTGGACATAGCGGTAACGGGTGCTTTTCATGCAAACCATCCACGATGGTCATCAATGGCCATCTGGTCTTGCCGTTTTTAATTTTCTTTTTTAAAGCATCCAGGTCTACAGGCGGAGAGCCCATAGTTTTAAGAGCGTAGCGCAAATGGTCTGCCTGTTCCGCGCGGCGGTTCTTGAGTCCGGCAACCATGGCGATGACCTGGGCGGCGGTTTTGGTTAAATCAAGAGACACTTATTACGCTCCTTTGGCTTTAGTATAAGCCAATAAAAA
>DAOUGB010000110.1:0-42935 GCA_034429595.1 Dehalococcoidales bacterium | reverse complement strand
GGTGGCGCTCCGGTTGCCGTGCTTGGCCACTTTAAGCCCCGCCCCGGCCGCCACGATGGCCGCCGCGGTAGAGACATTAATGCTGTTGGAGCCGTCTCCCCCCGTCCCCACGATGTCTATCGCCGGGCCGGATATGCTTACCGGTGTGGCTTTGTTCCTCATCACGCTGGCCAGACCCGCTATCTCGTCGGCGGTCTCGCCCTTGATGCGCAGGGCGGTCAGGAAAGCGCCTATCTGGGCCGGCGTCGCTTCCCCGCCCATAATTTCCCCCATCACGAAGTAGGATTCCTCATAAGTCAAGGATTTCCCGGCTACTAGTGATTGTATAGCTTCTTTAATCATCGGATCCGCTCCATTATTACCTGTCATTCTGAACGCAGTGAAGAATCCGTTTTATTCTTTACCCGCGTAACTTCTCTCCCCTTGTGGGAGAGATTAGAGAGAGGGGGTTATAGCTTCCTCTCCTTTAGATTGTATAGCTTCTTTAATCATTGTCTAATTCTCCATTTTAGGGGTATCGGCGTCTCCCTTTACGAAAGGGAGACGAGAGAGGGATTTTATTTAACTTCTTTTATCATTTCTTACCTTCTCTACTATCGTCATTCCCGCGCCCGCGGGAACTCATCCCCTTTCCCGTCTCTCCCTTTGAAAAAGGGAGATTAAGAGGGATTTTGTAGTAGTATAATCATCCTCCCCATTTCGCAAAGGGAGACGGGAGAGGGTTTTTATTTATCCCCCATCCTCAAAAAATTCTTCAACAAATCTTTTCCCACCTTTGTCGCCATGGACTCCGGGTGGAACTGCACGCCTTCCATCGGGAATTTTTCGTGCCGCACGCCCATGATAATACCGTTCTCCGTCCGCGCGCTGATGATGAGGCAGTCCGGCAGGCTTTCCTTCTTGACTGCCAGCGAGTGATAGCGCACCGCGGCAAAAGGATTGGGTAGCCCTTTAAAAACCCCCTGCCCGTCGTGGTGGACTAAAGAGGTCTTGCCGTGCTTTATCTCCCCCGCGTGGTCCACCACCCCGCCGTAAGCGTACCCGATGCATTGCAGCCCCAGGCACACGCCGAGTATCGGGATTTTTTCTCCAAAGCGCTGGATAACGTCGTTGGAGATGCCCGCGTCCTTGGGGTGCCCCGGCCCCGGGGAAATCACGATGCGTTCCGGCGCCAGTTGCGCTATCTCGTCCAGCCCGATGGCGTCGTTGCGCATCACCTTGACCTCTTCTCCCAGTTCGCTCAAGTACTGGTAGAGGTTGTAAGTAAAGCTATCGTAGTTATCTATCAGTAAAAGCATTATCCGGCCTCCGCCTGATTGATGGCGCTCAATAAAGCCTGCATTTTGTTCAGGCATTCGCGGTACTCGTTAGCGGGCACGCTGTCCGCCACGATGCCCGCTCCCGCCTGCACGTAAGCCGTGCCGTCTTTAATGATGATGGTGCGTATCGCGATGCATGTATCTAAATTCCCGCTGAAATCGAAGTAGCCCACCGCCCCGGCGTAAGGCCCCCGCTTGTCCGGCTCCAGCTCCGCGATGATTTCCATGGCGCGTATCTTGGGCGCGCCGGAGACCGTACCTGCCGGGAAACAGGCGCGCAGCGCGTCGAATTGCGTTAGCCCCGCCTTCAATTTCCCCTGGACGTGGGATACCAGGTGCATCACGTGGGAATAGCGCTCGATGTCCATGAACTGGGCGACCTTTACCGTCCCCGGCTCGCTGATGCGGCCCACATCGTTGCGGGCCAGGTCTACCAGCATCAGGTGCTCGGCGCGTTCCTTTTCGTCGTTTTTCAGTTCGTTTTCCAGCGCCCTGTCCATGGCGCTGTCTTTGCTGCGCGGCCTTGTCCCCGCGATGGGGTGGTTGGAAACGATGCCGTCCTCTACCCGCACCAGCAGTTCCGGGGACGCCCCCACGATGTGGATATCGTTGAGGTGGAGGAAATACATGTAAGGTGAGGGGTTTATCGAGCGCAAGGCCCGGTAAATAGCGAAAGGACTGGCTTTAGTCTGCCTCCCCAGCCGCAGCGATGGCACGCCCTGGATGATGTCCCCTTCGTAGATATGTTCTTTCATCCGTGTCACCATGGCTTCATATTCCGCCTGTGTGACGTTAGAAGTCGTTGCGGTATTCTCGGAAGATTTGGCTGGAACATCTTCAATGGCTAGAGGCTTGCGTAGCCTGCCCACCAGCGTGTCGATTTTCTCGGTGGCTTCTTGATAGCTCTTATCGATGTCTCCGTCCAGCCGCACGTGGCTAACCACTTTGATTTTGTGGGTTATATGGTCGAATATCAGTAGCGTATGGGCCAGCATCAGTATGCTTTCCGGCAGCTTTAAGGGGTCTTTCTCCGGAGAAGGCAGCTTTTCAAAGTAACGCGCTACCTCGTAGCTTAAGTAGCCTACCATCCCCCCGTGAAAGCGCGGCAGATTCTCCACTGGAACAGCCTGGTATTTCTTAAATTCCTGTTCCACCAGTAAAAGGGGGTCGCCATTGCCGTGATTGGTGGTAATCAACGTCGCCGGCTCCGTGCCCAGGAAGCTGTAGCGCGCCAGCCTTTCTCCCCCCTCCACGCTCTCCAGCAGAAAAGAGTAGTCCCCGTGAGCTATTTTCAGGTAGGCGGATACCGGCGTCTCCAGGTCGGCGTTGATTTCCCGGTAGACCGGTGCCAGGTTGCCCTGCGTTTTTAACTTCTTCAATTCTTCGAGTTTCGGATGGTACATATTTCTCCAAACAAAAAGCCCCCACCCTGAAAGGGGCGGGGGCTAATAGTTCCGCGGTGCCACCCTTTTTATCCCCGGGTATTCGAGGGATTTTCCTTATTATTTTAAGGAATTGTCCTGAAATACCGGAGGGACATCTCTGCGGGTACAGCCACTCATCCTAAACTTATCGAAGAATGGGACGATACCCCGGGATTCTTTAACGCTTCCCTTGCGGCAAAGCCTACTTGCCTCTTTACGCTCACCCCGAGCCTGTCGAGGGGTTCGGTTTGCGGCTCCCAGGTCCATTCAGTACCGGCGCTGACGTCGGCTCACACCTTGCCCGACTCTCTGAAGCCCCGCTGCGGAACTTACTACTCCTGTTCACAGCCTTACATAATTCAGATGTATTCAGATTATCACGAGATTACTGGTTTGTCAAGGGTAAGCCCAAATGCCACTCTGAGCGTAGCGAAGAATCCGTAAAAATTTCTCTCCTCTCATCATTCCCAGCCTGATTAGGAATTTTCTATAAACCATACCGGCGAAAGCCGGTATCCAGTGAGAATATACCAACCGAATCTATAAGTTATCCGCACGCTCAAGAAAAGAAGGTAAGGAGGGTAGCTTGCGAAGGGGGTATGGTATTAACCTGAAACTACCAGCTAAAAATAATTGACTGCTTAATTGGAAAGGGGATGACTATGCACCCTGTAAATCAATAGAGGGGCAAAGGGTGTAAGATAACCCTTTTGTAATACATGGGAAATTGCTAAAAACACATAAGGGATGAGTACGTGTTGGCCGGTACTTTGCCTACTTCATCGCCTCGTAGCAGTCCCAGCACAGGATAACGCAATCGTAAAGTTCCTCCCGGTATTGCCCCGTCACGCTGTAGGCCTCCCACTTGCCGGAGCCTTCTTTTCTCCGGTTCTCCCAGTTGAGGCGCATCTTGTGGGGAATACCGTGTCCGTGCGTGACGCGCTTACACTCACATAAACCATGTGACCTTATCCAGGCGGATTCAATAATTTTAGTAGGGAATGGCATATCAACTGTCCTTTAAATACGGAGGAATGCGTTCGCATTTATCATATTACACAACTGAAATAAGCAAAAATAATAAATACCCTGAATTTCCTTGATACTTCCACCCAAATCCGCTAAACTTTCCCTAAAACGTTATCTATGGGAGGGAAAAACCATGAACCGCAAAGAGTATATGGAATACGTAGGGCATTTTAACAAAAAGGACTTTGATAAAGTCGCCGGCTATTTTACCCCGGATATTATCGTGGAATACCCGGATAACTTCTTCGGGCAGGACCACCCGCCGCAGACTCTGCACGGCCCCAAGGAGTTTATCGCCAACTACATGGGTATCACGGAAAATACCAAGGAAGTCCTTGAAGTGGGCGCTTACATGTATGAGAACAAACAGGCTTTTGTCGAGCTTTACACGGAGTTCATCACCTTTAAAGATTCGGCGCCTGGCTTGGCGAGGGTCGCCAAAAAAGGCGATGTGCGCATCATGACCAACTGGGTACTTTATGACTTCGATGATAATGGCAAGATGAAGCGTATCCGCATCGCCCATTTCCGCAACCATGACCCCAAGACTGCCAAATACAAGTAAATAAACTTAAAGACTCCTTGAATTATGCCGGTAAGCTTATCCCCGGTTTCATCGTGTTAGGTTTAGCTGTTATGTTATACTTAAAAATATAAACTAATAACGATGAAAGGGATTAGATGCCTGCTAAATTTACGTTCTCTAACCCGCTGGCAAAAACGTGGCTGCTGATACATCAATGTCACCGCCTCTTAACAAGATCGGAAAATGCCATATTTGCCCAGGTAGGCCTTACAACCCGGAAACACGCGGTTTTGTTCGCTTTAAGCAATCTCCCTGACCCGGTAACGGTTACGGATGTAGCCCATTGGCTTGACCGTAATCCTAACGGCGTCAGCATGCTGGTAGACCGTATGGTAAATGACGGCTTGATAAACAGAGTGAGAGATATGCCTGACCGTCGCTCGGTAAGATTGGAAATAACTCCCAAAGGAGAGAAGGCTATTACCGGAGGGAATAAACTGACCCTCAAAGTATATCAGGAATTATTTGACGGAATTTCTGATGATGATTTTGAAAAAATAAGTAGCATCCTGGAAAAAGTGCGGTTCAGAGCGCTGGATTTTCTTAAACTGGAATACGCTAAAGTAGGCGCGCAGGTGCTTGATGACCATTCCTGCAAACTATCCGGGATTTTAGCGGATGATGAAGAAAATGATGATGATGTTGTTGAGGCTGGACACTGAAGAGCCGGTGGTTCCCGGTAGCCGTTCACTTCAATACTTGCCATAAAAATTGACGTAACCTTAAAGAAAATTCTCGCTTGCCCGGCTTTGATTTTTCTTAACATAAGCTATTGCCGTAGCTCGCCGGATATGTTATACTGTTTTACGGTATGAATCTCCTGATTCTTACGATTAATATACCATAGGAGGTTATAGTAAATTGCCAGATTCAGCAACCATCAAACAGCTCCTTGAAGCAGGAGCGCACTTCGGTCATCAGACGGGTCGTTGGCACCCGCGGATGAAAAATTACATCTTCACCAAGCGTAACGGCATTCATATCATTGACCTTGAAAAAACGGCCGTTATGCTGGCCAAAGCCTGTCAATTCGTCAAGGACATCGTTGCGCAGGGAGAGACGATTCTTTTCGTCGGTACCAAGAAACAGGCGCAGGAATCCGTGGAAGAAGAAGCCAAACGCTGCGGCATGTACTATGTCAATCAGCGCTGGCTGGGCGGTATGCTCACCAACTTCGCCACTATCCAGTCCCGTGTGGACCAGCTTGTCAGGTTGGAAGACCAGCAGGCCAGAGGGGAACTCGGGAGGATTACCAAGAAAGAAACCGGCAAGATTGTTGAGAAAATTGCCCATCTCAATAAACAGATGGGCGGTTTCAAAGAAATGACACGCCTGCCCGGAGCCCTCTTTATTGTCGACCCCATCAAAGAGAAAATCGCTCTGGCGGAAGCCAAGCGCATGAGCATCCCGGTTGTTGCTATCGTCGATACCAACTGCAATCCGGATGAAATTGACCATCCCATACCCGCTAACGATGACGCTATCCGCGCCGTGAAACTTATCTGCGCTAAAATCGCGGATGCGGTTCTTGAAGGGAAAGCCGGTATGGCCACCACCGTGCCTACCGAGGTAATTGAAGGCAAAGCTGCTGCGGAAGCTGAAGTTGCTGGAGGTGCTGCTCCTGAAGCGGCTCCCGCTCCCGGGGCGGAAACACTCGTTTTTACACCGGATGAGGACTAAGGAGGAACAATTGGAAATCACTGCTGGAATGGTTAAAGAACTAAGAGAGCAATCAGGTGCCGGGATTATGGAATGCCGTAATGCCCTGACCACCTGTGAAGGTAATGTGGAAAAAGCCCTGGAAATCCTCAAGGAAAAAGGGCTGGCTAAAGCTGAAAAAAGAGCCCAGCGGGCCACCGCCGCCGGTCTGGTAGAGACCTATATCCATACCGCCGGGCGTATCGGGGCGATGATTGAAGTTAACTGCGAGACGGACTTTGTTGCCCGTACTGACCAGTTTAAGGAACTGGCGCACTGCCTGGCAATGCAGGTAGCCGCTATGTCACCCGTATGCGTATCTAAAGAAGATGCTCCTGAAGGACAGGAAGTGGCGGACGAGTCCTGCCTGCTGCTTCAGCCTTATATCAAAGACCCCACCAAGCTTATCAAAGATGTTATCACGGAGACCATTGCCAAGACGGGAGAGAATATCAAGATACGCCGTTTCATAAGATACGAACTGGGTAATTAGGGGGGGAGGATGCCCGAAGCCAAATACAAGAGGATAATGCTCAAGTTAAGCGGCGAGGCTTTACGCGGCGAAGGCACCCCTGTCATTGATAATTCTACAATCGTCAAAATTGCGCAGCAGATTAAAAAAGTAACTGAATTAGGTGTTGGCGTCGGTGTCGTGGTAGGAGCGGGTAATATCTGGCGCGGCTCCCAGGCCGAGGCTGAAGGTATGGACCGTGTTACCGCAGATTACGCCGGTATGCTGGCTACCGTCATCAACGCCCTCGCTCTTCAGGATGTTCTGGAAAAGCAGGGGGTTGATACCAGAACGCTGTCGGCGCTGGATATTGATAAAGTCGCCGAGCCTTTTATCCGCCGGCGCGCCATCCGCCATTTGGAAAAGGGAAGAGTGGTCATCTTTGCCGGCGGCACGGGGAATCCTTATATGACCACGGATACCGCCGCCGCCCTGCGGGCTATCGAGATTAATGCTGAAGTCCTTCTCATGACGAAAAACGGCGTGGATGGCATTTATACCGCTGACCCCCGTAAAAATCCCAAAGCAACCAAAATAGAAAAAATCTCTCACCATGAAGCGTTAAGCAAGAGACTCAAAGTAATGGATACCACCGCTTTTTCCCTCTGCATGGACAATAAACTGCCGATTATCGTTTTTGACCTGGAAACCAAAGACTGCATGATAAAAGCCGTCCAGGGGAAACCCATCGGAACTTTAGTAACAAGTGAGAGTTGATTATGGTGACAGAAGCATTAAAAACAGCGGAAACAAAAATGAGAGCCTCCATCAAAGGGTTCCAGACGGACCTTTCCACCATCCGTACGGGGCATGCGTCCCCGGCGCTTGTCGAACATATTAAGGTGGAATATGCCGGTGTGCCCATGCCGTTAAATCAGTTGGCGGGCATATCGGCGCCGGAAGCCAGGCTGCTGGTTATCCAGCCTTGGGATAAAAACAGCCTGCATGAAATTGAAAAAGCTATTTCCAAATCGGAACTTGGGTTGAATCCCTCCAATGATGGAAATATCATCAGGATTGCCATACCGCCCTTGAGTGAAGAACGCCGGGCGGAACTGATTAAGATTGTTCACCGCCGCACTGAAGAACGCAAAATAATGATACGTAACTTGCGGCATGAAACCCTGAATGAATTTAAAAAACTGGAAAAAGACAAAGCTGTTTCCCAGGATGAGCACAAACGCGGTCAGGACCAGCTGCAAAAACTGACCGATTCTATAATCGTGGAAGTAGACAAGCTTAGTAAGGCCAAAGAAAAAGAACTTATGGAAGTATAATCCGGGTTCTTTCTGCCTCACCGGCATATTTCAAAAGTATCGGGATAACCCCGATTGAAATGGGGAAGATGGACGCTTATCCTTGTCATATAGCCTTTATCATGGACGGTAATGGCAGGTGGGCCGAACAGCGGGGCTTGACGCGATTGGAGGGGCACCGGGCGGGGGTAAAAAACATCCGTTCCCTTATCGAGCTGCTTGATTCCAAAGGCATTAAGTATGTGACGCTGTACGCTTTTTCTACTGAAAATTGGCGTCGGCCGGAGGATGAAATCGCCGGTATCTTTAATATCCTGGAAGAAATCATCGGCAATGAATCGCATAAATTCAATAAAGACGGTATTAGATTCAAGCACATCGGCAGTCTGGAAGGGCTCCCCCAGAATTTACAGAAATCCATTAAAAAAACTACGCAATTGACGGCCGGTAATAACGGCCTGACTTTGAGTATCGCTTTAAACTACGGCGGCCGGGCGGAAATCCTGGCAGGAGTGCGCAGCCTTATCGCCAGCGGTGTTAAGCCCGGAGAAATTGATGCAAAGGTATTCCAGAGCCATCTTTATACCGCTGATTTGCCGGATGTTGACCTCGTGGTGCGTACCGGCGGTGAAATGCGCATTAGCAACCTTATGATATGGCAGACTGCCTATAGTGAATATTATTTTACGCCGGTCCTCTGGCCGGATTTTGATAATGCGGAGCTGGAGAAGGCGTTGCAGGAATTTGGCCGGAGACAGAGACGCTTCGGCGGGCTGCAGCCTAAAAAGTAGATGCTTGGAAAAAGACTATTAACGGCTCTATGGGGCATCCCGCTGGTTATCCTTGCTGTCTGGTTCGCTGACCCGTTGCCCTGGTTCACTGTTCTGGCGGCTGTTGCCGGACTATTGGCGGTGGTGGAATTCTACCGTGTTACCGGCGTTTTTAAAGCTTTGCCGCTGGCCGTTTGCGGCCTGGTATTAACCCTGCTTTTCATTATTTATCCCCACCTGGACTTTGATATCAACGTATCGCTGATATCATTGCTGTTGACCGCCGCCGTGGTTTTGCCCATGATACTGATGATATTTCTGCCTAAACAGGAAGGGCTTTTCCGCAGCTGGGCTTGGACGTTAACCGGCGTATTGTATATCGGCTGGTTGATAAGTTACCTGGTAGCATTGCGGCTTATTCCGGATACAATGGGTTTTCCTCATACCGGCCGCAATTTTGTTTTCCTGGCATTGTTCTGTACCTTCGGGTCGGATACCGCCGCTTACTTTATCGGCAAAGCCTTTGGCAAACATAAACTGGCGCCGTCTATCAGCCCCGGCAAGACCTGGGAAGGCGCTGTGGCCGGAGTAATCGGGGCGGTTATCGTCAGCCTGTTGTTTATCTTCGATACGCCATTCCAGTTACCAACGGATTTCATCCTTACCATTATTCTGGCACTCCTTATCAGTGTCTTCGGACAGCTTGGCGATTTAGCGGAATCTATGTTAAAACGCGGCACCGGTGTTAAGGACTCCGGCACGCTCATGCCGGGTCACGGCGGCATTTTGGACCGGCTGGATAGCATCCTCTTCGCCGGTGCCGTTGTATATATTTTTTACAGCTTTTTGATATAGCCGGTTTATTTTCAACAAAACAGGTTATTATTTCATGGAAAAACTCAAATCGGGCGCCTTGCAACTTGGGCTCAACCTCACGCCGGAGCAGCTTGATACCTTTGAACTCTATTACCGTGAGTTAATCGCTTGGAACCGCAAAACCAACCTCACTGCTCTTACTAATTATGAAGAAGTACAGCTAAAGCATTTCCTTGATTCCCTGACCGCCGCCGCGGCATATGACTTTAACGGGTCCCCGCGCGTTATTGATATTGGCACGGGCGGCGGTTTCCCCGGCATCCCCTTAAAAATAGCTTTTCCCGGTATCCGCTTGACTCTTTTAGAGGCCACCGCTAAAAAAACCGGGTTTCTGCGGTACGTAACTGATAAACTCGGGTTAATTGATGTGGAAATCGTGGCTGGCCGGGCGGAAGAAATAGCTCATACTCCTCAATACCGTGAGCGGTATGATGTCGCCTTGTCCCGCGCCGTAGCCTTATTGCCGGCGTTGGTAGAGCTGGCGCTGCCGTTTTGTGCTGTTGGCGGGCTCTTTATAGCCTGGAAAAAAGGCGATATTAAAGAAGAGTTGGAACAATCACCTAAAGCTATCGATGTAATGGGCGGCCGCCTCAAGGCCGTGATGCCGGTAAACCCGGAACTATTCGATGATCATCGGTGCCTGGTGATAATCGAAAAAACAAAATCCGCGCCGGAACAATATCCCCGCCGCCCCGGTATGCCGGAAAAAAGGCCCATTCTATCTTAGGGTCTTATTGAACAGACTCGATTTTATCCAGTTTGGTCAGCAGCCGGTCGATAAGCTGCAAAAATTCCTTATCTTTTTTCCATCTGCCGCTGTACAGGCGGAGCATTTTGACATTTTTTAAAATATCGTCACGGGAAGCGGAGTCCGTATCCAGCAGACGGTAGGCTTCCTTTTTGTACTTGTTTTTTGTCTTGATATCAGCTTTATGCAGCCAATAAAAGGCCCCGCCCAGGACAAGTATAATCAGCACGAATATAACGTAATCCATAACACCCTCGGTAATATTTATTGTTGATTAAAAACTAACATATTATCGGGCGGCAGTCAAAGATATTATCGTGACAAATACATCTTTACATTTATTTTCTTGTACATTACACTATAACCTGCTTTCAAATTGTCTGCTGTGTTTCAAACAATCGTCCCCCCCCTCGTAAAGTCGTAGATTCCGCATGGCCGTAGGGAATCGGAAGGGGACTAATCGGGTTTTTCACTGTCTTAACATAAAACAAATAAAATCAAATCAGCTTCAACCTGAAGCTGGGACACCAATAAAAAAAATTAAAAAATTTGAATAACAAATAAAATAACGTTTGGTTGCTAAGCCATAACAATGGTAGTAGAATTAAATTATCAACTTTTCGTGACTAGAGGAGCAGGCTATGGAAAAAGGGACGTGGAAGGTAAAAACAGGTCTGGCCCAGATGTTAAAGGGCGGCGTAATCATGGATGTGGTTACCCCGGAGCACGCTAAAATCGCTGAAGAAGCCGGTGCCTGCGCTGTCATGGCGCTGGAAAGAGTCCCGGCGGATATTCGCGCTACGGGCGGCGTCGCCCGCATGTCCGACCCCACGGTTATCGAGGCTATCATGAAGGCGGTTTCCATCCCGGTCATGGCCAAATGCCGCATTGGGCATTTTGTGGAAGCGCAGGTGCTGGAAGCTATGGGCGTCGACTATATTGATGAGTCGGAGGTACTGACCCCCGCCGATGAGAATTATCATGTCTGGAAGCACGATTTTAAGGTGCCGTTCGTCTGCGGCTGCCGTGACCTGGGCGAAGCTTTAAGGCGTATCGGTGAAGGCGCCGCTATGATTCGTACCAAAGGCGAGGCCGGTACCGGCAATATCGTGGAAGCGGTCAGGCACATGAGGTCCGTTATGGATGGCATCCGCAGGGTTGTCGGCTTGCCGGAAGAAGAGCTGATGAAGGAAGCTAAAGAATTGGGCGCGCCTTTTGAGCTGGTTCAGGAAGTGCATAAAAAAGGCAAACTGCCGGTCGTCAATTTCGCGGCGGGCGGTGTGGCTACCCCGGCGGACGCGGCGCTGATGATGCAGCTTGGCGCCGAAGGCGTCTTTGTCGGCTCCGGCATCTTCAAATCCAGCAATCCGGAAGTCCGCGCTAAAGCCATCGTCAAAGCGACTACCCATTATAAAGACCCGGCGATTATCGCTGAAGTATCCAAGCAGCTTGGTGATGCTATGCCCGGTCTGGATATCAAGCAGATACCCGCTGAAGAGCTGCTGGCGAAAAGAGGTTGGTAGAAGAAGCGTGGGTAAAAAAATAAAAATAGGCGTCCTTGCCTCGCAGGGAGCCTTTATCGAGCATATAACAGCCTTTAACCGACTGAATACTGAAGCCGTGCCGGTGCGTCTGCCTGGGGAGCTTAAAGGTATTGACGGGTTGGTTATCCCCGGCGGAGAAAGCACTACCATCAGCCGCTTGATGTCCGGTTATAACCTGACGTCGGAAATATTGCGTCTGGCCGGGAATGGTATGCCCATGTTCGGTACCTGTGCCGGCATGATTATGATGGCCAGGCATATCTCCGGTAACACCATGCATACGCTGGGGCTGATGGATATCACTGTTAAACGCAATGCCTTCGGGCGGCAGGTTGATAGCTTTGAGACGATGCTCTCCATACCGGCGCTTGGTAAAGCGTTGTTCCCGGCGGTGTTTATCCGCGCGCCGCTTATTGAGCAGTGTGAAAAATCCGTTGAAGTGTTGGCCAAACTGGAAGACGGTACGGTTGTGGCGGTGCGGCAGGGAAAAATGCTGGCTGCGGCGTTTCACCCCGAATTGACGGACGATTTGCGGTTTCACCGGTATTTCCTGGGCATCGTGTCCGGCAAATAAAAATTTAATGTGGGGAGGGGCGTGTGCAACAAACGATTACAGATGATATGGATACCCTGCTCGATATTTTCCCGCCCCATATCAAGAGCACCTTAGTCCGGCAGGAAGATATCCGCGATTTGCTGGAAGTTGTGCTTGACCTCGGGCGTATGCCTGATGCCCGTTTCCCCAAACGTGAGATGGCGCTCGATACCAAGGAAGTAGAAGAAGCGGATATCGATTATGTTGTCGCCCGTATCGGCAAATTCGGTGATGATAACCGCGCCGGCATCGAGCGTACTCTCCACCGTATCTCCGCCATCCGTAACCGCCGCGGGCGCGTTGTCGGGCTAACCTGCCGGGTCGGCCGGGCGGTCTTCGGCACCATTAAAGTCATTGAGGACCTGGTACTGTCCGGCAAAAGCGTCCTGCTGCTGGGGAGGCCCGGCGTGGGCAAGACCACCATGCTGCGGGAAGTTGCCCGCGTGCTGGCGGATACGGCTAAAAAACGTGTTATCATCGTCGATACCTCCAATGAAATCGCCGGTGACGGCGATATTCCTCATCCGGCCATCGGCCATGCCCGCCGCATGCAGGTCGCTACCCCTTCTTTGCAGCACGCCGTTATGATTGAAGCCGTGGAAAACCATATGCCGGAGGTCATCGTTATCGATGAAATCGGTACGGAACTGGAAGCTATGGCCGCCCGCACCATCGCCGAGCGCGGCGTCCAGCTGGTCGGCACCGCCCACGGCAATACTTTGGATAATCTGATGATGAACCCCACCCTGGCCGACCTCATCGGCGGGATACAGTCGGTCACGCTGGGTGATGAAGAAGCCCGGCGGCGCCACACGCAAAAGTCCATACTGGAAAGAAAGTCCCCGCCCACCTTTGATATCGTCGTTGAGATACAGGAACGCGATAGAGTTGCCATCCACCCGGATGTCGGGGAAGCCGTTGACGCTCTCCTGCGTAATGCTTTACCCAGCACTGAAATACGCTGGGTGGATGAAAACGGGGAAGTCCGCGTGGAAAAAGCCCGGCCGGAAAAAGAACATAAGGAAAAAGCCAGAAAAGCCCCCAAAGAAGCCAACACCGTTAAGCTGCATCTCTTTGGCGTTAACCGCTCCAGGGTGCAGCAGATAGCCCATGAAATGCATATCGATGTGGATGTCGTGGAACGGCTTCAGGATGCTACGATGCTCGTAACGTCTAAAAACTATTACCGGCGTCGCCCCCAGAAAGTGCGGGACGCGGAGTCCCAGCATATCCCGGTTTACGTTCTCCGCGGCAATACCCCGCCCCAGATAAGACAATTTTTGAGCACGCTGTACTCGCCGCAAGGCGGCGAAAAACTCGGTGAATACGAATCGGCTTTAGCGGAAGCCGAACAGGCCGTGGCGCAGGTCAAGGAAGGCGAGGACATCGTAGAGCTAAGCCCGCAGGGCTCTTATATCCGCCGCCTCCAACACATGATTGCCCAGCGCTCTGACCTTAATTCCCACAGCCTGGGCAAAGACCCTCACCGCCGGGTACGCATTTTTAAAGAACGGGGGAGATAATGGAAAACTCCCTATATCCATTTTTGCGAAAGAGGAGCAATAATAGAGTTAGAAACAAATGATGCTAATGGCTACCGGATATCGTCTCCCTTTGTAAAGCCGAAGACTCCGCGCCGATTCGTAATCTCATCCGGCCCCGTATGAACAAAGTGAATCAAGATATGAACGGAGTGAATCGAAGGGAAAGTTAGAGAGGGTTTTTAATAAAACATGTCACTCTTCATTACTTTTGAAGGCGGCGAGGGCTGCGGCAAAAGCACCCAGACCCGGCTGTTGTACCGCAAGCTATATAAACTGGCTGTTCCTGTGCTTTTAACGCATGAGCCGGGCGTTACCGCTCTCGGTAAAAAAATCACCGGCCTGCTTAAATGGTCGAAAAATATCGCCATCTCTCCGGCGGCGGAGTTGCTCCTCTTTAATGCCTCGCGGGCGCAGCTGGTAACGGAAGTTATCAAGCCGCAACTGGACAAAGGTACGGTCGTTATCTGTGACCGTTATGCTGATTCAACGGTCGCTTACCAGGGCTACGGGCGTGGCCTGGACCTTGAAATGGTCGAGTCCGTCAATAACATCGGCACGCAGGGTCTTGTACCCCGCCTCACGATTTTAATGGATATATCCGTAGAAGCCGGACTGGCGCGTAAAAAAGACCGGAAGCCGGACCGCTTTGAAAAAGAGAATCTAAGCTTTCACCGGCGTGTCAGAGAAGGCTATTTAAAGCTGGCTGAAGCTGAACCGGAACGCTGGTTAGTAATTGATGGCACCAAGAGCAAAAACGAGATAGCTGGCATCATCTGGCAAAAAGTAAGTAAACTGCTTCCCAGATAAAGGCGGACTTCCGTGCAGCGTCAGAAACCGTCATTCGCAGAAGAAAAAGCCTTGAGATTCCAGGGCTACCACCTTATCGCCGGGATTGATGAGGTGGGGCGGGGCGCTTTAATGGGGCCGGTGATGGCGGCGGCGGTCATTCTGCCGGAGTCTATCAAAGCGCGCTGGAAAAGCCGGGTGCGGGATAGTAAGCAGCTCACCCCGCGGGACCGCGAAAATCTTTACGATTATATTCGTGAAATAGCCGTTTCTATCGGTATCGGTTCGTCCTCCAACGACGAAATCGATGCTGTCGGTATCGCTAAAGCCACTCGTCTGGCTATGGTGAAAGCGGTAAAACAACTCGATCCGCCGCCGCAGTTTCTATTGATTGATTATATTAGGCTTAAGGAATTGGTCTGCCCGCAAAAAGGCATCAAGCATGGTGATAGTCTTTGTTTTTCCATCGCCTGCGCCTCCATTATTGCTAAAGTCACCCGTGACCGCCTGGTAACGGCAATGGATAAAGAATTCCCCGGCTACGGCTTCGCCGCGCATAAGGGTTATGGCACGGAAGAGCATCTTGCCTGCCTGCGGGAAAAAGGCCCGTGTAGCTTGCACCGGCGGACCTTCCGCCCGGTGAGTGAAATGATGGGTTTGTTAATATGAAAAAGCGTGAGACAGGTATCCTCGGCGAAAGAATAGCCTGTGACTTTCTCGGTAAAAACGGCTATAAAATTCTGGAAACTAACTTCCGCTGCCGTGAAGGGGAAATAGACATCATCGCCCGGCAGCAGGAAACCCTGGTTTTTTTTGAGGTAAGGACGAAGAAGAGTTCTCTGTTCGGCAGCCCGGAAGAGTCCATTACCCGGAGAAAAATGGAAAAACTGAAAGCTGTCGCGGAGTATTACGGGCAGAAACATGCGGATTTACCGCCGGAATGGCGTATCGATGTTATCGCTATCCAGATGAACTCGGATGGCAAGGTCAACCGTATAGAGATTATCGAAAACGCTATCGAAGATATTTAAACAAATTTTACCCGTTCCGGTGAGTGTGTTAGAATAGACCACACCGGGACATAAATGAGATGAAAGAACTTTCTGCGGATATCCTGCGTATCCTTGACGCCAATATTAACCGTACCGGAGAAGGCCTGCGTATCCTTGAAGAATTTGCCCGCCTTTCTCTGAATGATGTGGCTCTCTCCCAGCAGTTGAAGAACCTGCGGCATAAACTGGTTAACACTGGCGTGGTTTTACAGCAGCAGCTTATCGGGGCGAGGGATGCGGTGGGTGATGTGGGCAGCCGTATGGATGTACCTGGCGAGGCTAAATCCAGAGACATTCCGGAAGCGGTTATCGCCAACGCGCGGCGGGTGCAGGAATCATTAAGAGTGCTGGAAGAATTGGCCAAGACGCCGGACGCTGGCCTGAATTCGGAAGACTACCGCCATGCCCGCTTTGAGCTTTATACTATCGAAAAAGAACTGCTCGGACGCCTGACACGGCAGGCTAAAATCCGGAAAATAGCTGGACTCTACGTTGTCATTGATACAGAATGGCTTAAAGGGCGCCGGCCGCAGGATATTGCCCGGCAGGTAATTAAGGGTGGGGCCAGGGTTATCCAATTACGCTGTAAAGCCGGCAGCATTCGGGATTTCCTTTCCATCGCTGTTAATTTAAAAGCCGTTTGTTCGGAAAAAGATATTCCTTTCATTGTGAATGATAGTCTGGAAGTAGCTTTAGCCTGTGATGCGGACGGGCTGCACGTGGGCCAGGACGACCTGCCGGTAAACATTGCCAGGAAGCTTATTCCTCTGGGCATGCTGCTTGGCATCTCTGTAAAAACCGTGGAAGAAGCCGTAGCGGCGCAAGCGGCGGGAGCGGATTACCTTGGGGTGGGCGCGGTCTTTGCCACGGCTACTAAGGACTCGAAGGAAGTAGGCTTGAACCGTCTGGAGGAAGTAAGGCAGGCCGTTGATTTGCCGCTGGTGGCTATCGGCGGTATAAGTAAAGCAAATATCGGTGCGGTCATGCAGTCCGGGGCTGCTGCTGCTGCCGTTATCAGCGCCGTTCTGGGAGCTGAAGACGCAGAGAAAGCGGCCGGGGAACTGGTAAATATTATAGGGGGGCAAAAAGATGCATAATCTGGATGCAATGGCGGAAAAAATCAGGCAAGCACTCTCGGAAAAAGATGAAGCCAGAGAAAAAATGCTGCCTCTTTGCCGGGATGCTATCAGGTACTGCAGTACGGCTATCCGGTCGGTGCACCGCCAGGAATTCGGGGAAGCGGAAAAGCTGATAAAGACCGCCCGCAGCGTGCTTTCCGGGGCAGAACAGGCGATTAAGGATTGCCCCGAACTGGGGAACACCGGCGCCGTCAAGGATGCCCAGAAAGAGTTCGCCGAGGCTAATATTACCCTGGCGATTGTCAACGGTAAAACACTGCCGTCGCCGGAAGATTTGGGAGTGGATGTCGCCGCCTATCTTAACGGTTTGGGCGAAGCGGTTGGTGAAATCCGGCGCTATTTACTGGATGGTATGCGTAAAGGAGACCTGTCCCGCGGGGAAGAGCTTTTAGCCATCATGGATGATGTCTACAGCATGCTCGTTACCATGGATTTCCCGGATGCATTGACCGGCGGCTTGAGAAGGACGACGGATATGGTGCGGGGTGTGTTGGAAAAGACCCGTAGCGATCTCACTCTGGCCATCACGCAAAAAAGCCTGGAAAAACGCTTGACGTGGGTGGATAAGGAGGAGGCTGTAATCAGGAAATCAGAATTACCTGCCGGCGAGGAGGAAGTTCAAAAAGAAGAACCTAAACTTGACAGTTCTGAACTGGAATTGTATAAAAGCCTTGAAGCGTGGCGCAACCGTAAGGCCAATGAAGAAAATCTGGCGCCTTATGTCATCGCTAAAAACTCTTGGCTTAAAGAAATCGCTAAAATGCGTCCTGTATTACCTGAAGAACTGCAAAAGATACTGGGTTTTGGGGAAAGAAGAGTTACTAAATATGGTAAGGAAATTATCTCCGTCGTCCAGCAAAAATGATAAAATAGCCGGATATTATTTTAAATGAAAGGTGTGGAGCAATGGGCAATACGTTAAAAGGAAAAGTAGCCGTAGTAACTGGTTCTGGGCAGGGAGTCGGGCGGGCCATCGCCATGTCAATGGCGGCGGAAGGCGCTAAAATCGTCACCAATAACCGCAAGCGTGGCTCGACGGGATCGCCGACAATCAGCGACGTGCAAATGAAAAAGCTTGATAAGCAGAAAAAGAAATGGTACGAGCAGGGAACGGCCGCTCTGAATGGTGACGCGGAGACGACCGCGCAGGCGATTAAAAAAATGGGCGGCGAGGCGGTTCCGTTCTTCGGAGACATTTCGGATTTTGATGTTGCCGCCAAATTAATTCAAACGGCTGTCGATAGCTTCGGGAAGATAGATATTCTGGTGAATGTCGCCGGGGCTTTCGGTTTCAGTCCCATCGAGAAAATGACGGAAGAACTGTGGGACAAAGTAACGCTGGTCAAGCCCAAGGGCTATTTCAATACCATGCGCCACGCTCTGCCGCACATGATTAAGCAAAAATGGGGGCGCATTATCAATGCTACTTCCCGGGCCTGGCTGGGCGATGTTATCAAACACGCTGAATACTGCGCCGCTAACGCAGGCGTCGTCGGCCTGACCAAAGCGGCGGCGATTGAGATGCATAAATACAATATTACCTGTAATTGTTTCTCCCCGTTTGCCAAGACCAGGGCGTCGTATGAACTGGATGCCTTTCCCGCATCGGTCAGCAAAGAGGATATCCCCTTTGTTTTCGATAACATGAAAATGGGCGAGGACATGATGAAAATAACGCCCACTCCTGATTATGTAGCGCCTTTTATCTGTTACCTTGCCTCGGATGCGTCTGCTAAAATCAGCGGGTCGGTCTTCGCTATCGCCGGTAATACAATCAGCATGTATTCAGAGCCGGTGCAGTCGAACAACCTAACCAAGTTTGATAATAAGCCCTGGACGCTGGAAGAACTGATGCAGCAGGTGCCTCGGGGGCTTTTGGCGGGCTATAGAAATCCGGCGGAAAATCCTTTTTAATCTGAAGCTCTTTAATGTAAAACAAAGAACCCGACTGTCAAAAAGTCGGGTTCTTTTATTGTTTCTTTGAAAGGATGATTATCTATTTCGGCGCCCAGAGAGCTGACCTCGGTTGTTTCTCCTGGGCTTTTGCCAGGTCGGCCACTTTCCCATACATGATGCAGGTGGCCTGGCAGTGCTTGACGCAGGCTGGTTCCTGTCCCTGTTTCGTCCGTTCCGCGCAGAGGTCGCAGAAACGGGTGGTGATGGGCATAAAGTCTACGTGGACTTTATCCGGGCCGGTTGTAACCAGCTCGTCAACCTTAATGCCGCACATGCCTCCGGAAAAATTGTGTTCCTGCTTGCAGGCTACTTCACAGGCATGGCAGCCGGTGCACCAATCGTATTGAATGAGTAAACCGTTACGAGACATGTTACTATTTACCTCCCGTAATTTTTACTATGCGGCAGAGGCCGGAACGGTAATTTGTCCCGCCGAACCCTGATTTGCCCTGGTTGCCCATGCTGGTGAGGTTGTTGACATTATGGTCCCAGGTACTGAAGAGATTAGGCGCTTTACCTTCGGTCTCCGGCAGCCACCAGCCGTGCGGCGCGGTTACTACTTTAGGATGGGCGGTGGGTGTAACCTTGGCCTTCATTTTAATCTTGCCGTGCGCGTTCTCGATGTAGACCCATTCACCGTTGGCCACGCCGAGCTCGGCGGCGGTTTTATCGTTGATTTCACAGGCCGGGTCGGGGTCGAGTTCGCGCAGCCATGGGACCATACGGTGCTCGGAGTGGAAGAAGACCGGCGAGCGGCGTCCCGTGGTGAGGATAAGCGGATATTCTTTCGCCATGTCCGGCGTATTTACATAACTCTCTTTCGGTTCTTCGTAGTAAGGCAGCGGGTCGAGTCCCCATCCCTCGAATTGTTTGGAATATAACTCCAGTTTGCCGGTTGGCGTATCGAAGCCGGGTTTCCCGTCCTTGCGGAGTAAGCCTCTTTCGTAGCGGTAATAAGGCCGTGACGGATGGCCTTCCGGCGGGAATTCCCAGCCGCCTTTAGCCTTGAGTTTTTCAAAGCTGGTGTTGCCGGCGGATAACCGGTCATCGATAAGCTCTCTGACCGTGTTGTATTTGATGGGTGAGGTAGCCAAACGCTTGGCCATTTCCAGGTTGATTTCGTAGTCGGATTTTGATTCGCCGAGCGGGTCGACTGCCTGCACGGAAACGCCGAGCGGCTGCCACCATGTACGGAAGCTTTCGCGTTCGCAGATGGTGCAGACGGGCAGATAGATATCGGCCAGTGCCATCGTTGTCGGCGTCTGAAACAGGTCGACACAGACGATGAAGTCGAGCTTTTTCATCGCTTCCAGGTGCCGTTTCGGGTCCGCGGCCTGTCCGCCGATGATGTTGGAAGTCTGTATCCAGGCCGCTTTCACCGGATATGGTTTGCCGGTTTCCATCTGGTTGATTAAGACGTCCGGCTGTACCCAGCCGCGGAAGTTCTTGATCATCGGGTAATCGTTAGCGCCGATTCTCTTTTCGTTGAGTCTCTTTACCAGGTCGGCGCCGTAAAGCTCGGTAAGTTCGGCGGAACTGAAGGGGTAGGTGGTCACGCCGTGAGAGTTCTTGGCGATGACGTTACCACCGGGTACGTCGAGGTTCCCGGTAATGGACCACAGCAGGGTGATGGCCTGGGAGACTACGCTCCCGGCCGGCATCGCGTCAACCGGTTCGCCCCATTGTATTGCCGAGGGTTTATTGGTGGCATACAGTCTGGCCGCTTTCCGGATAAGGTCGGCGGGTACCCAGGAGATTTGCTCCACTTTCTCCGGTGTATATTCTTGGACGCGCTGTTTCAGTTCTTCAAAACCATAGCACCACTTCTCCACGAACTTCTTATCGTAAATACCTTCATTAATGATTACATTTAGCATGCCCATGGCGATGGCGCCATCGGTGCCGGGGCGGTTCTGGAGATGGACTTCGGAGCGGGATGTCCACCAGGTGGAGCGCGGGTCTATCGTTATCAGTTTGGAGCCGCGCTTCATACAGTCGACAATCCAGTGACCGTAAAAACCATCGTGGCAGCCGGCAGTGAAGTTCTGCGCCCAGACGATGATGTATTTCGGCGGCGTCCATTCCTTGGATTCGTAGCGTTTCTCCAGGAACTGGGAGCAGTCGGCTACGGCGTAGCAGCCGTGGGTGCCCTGCATGGCGCCCAGGCGCGGGGTGTAGCAGGCGTGTCCGGCCAAGCCCACCTGTACCCAGTTGGGGCTGCCGTAGGCATACATCAGGAACGTAATTGCCCCGCCGATGTCGCGGCCGGTGCCTTGGCAGAAGATTACGGATTCGGCGCCGTATTTGTCGCGGATGTCCTTTAGTTTCTTCTCGCAGGTATCAAAGGCTTCGTCCCAGGTAATCTGCTGCCATTTCCCTTCGCCTCTCTCTCCCACGCGCTTTAACGGGTGGGTAACACGGGCGGGATTGTACATGTACTGGGAAACCGCCAGTCCTTTAGCGCATAGCCTCCCCTGGTTGAAGGGGTGGTTCTTGTCACCCTCAACTCTGGTTACTTTTCCGTCTTTCACATATATCTCGCAGCCGCAGCCGCCGTGTGAACCGCAGCCGGCTGACCACAAGGTGGAGATAACGGGATTTTCTTTTTCTCTAGACATGCGTCTCTCCTTTCACAATATAACGGCTCACCATAATTCTAACGATTCCGCCGTGAGCGTGTCAAATCAAAAAAATCAATGCAGGTATTGATACATCTTTCTTGTAATGTCTTAATGATATATAGAAAAATTGTACTTTAGGCTCATGCAAACGCTTGGCGGGGGTACGTCGTTTCTGGTATTATTATATAAGTAAACGAATATATATTATTGTTCCTCAAACACGCTTCGTTTATGAGATATAAAATCCACAATTAATTCTACTTGAGATTAAGTACGGGAAAAGGAGATTTTCAATGGCGCAAACAAAGAGAGCTTGTATCGTTGGTGGGGGCACCAGCAAATTTGGGGTAAGAGCCGCAACTATTTTTGATATGTTGCAGGAAGCTGCTAATGCAATGTCCAAGGATATCCCGGGACTGCGGCCAAAGGATATTGATGGCCTGATTTTTGCATCCACTACTGCCGGGAGAAACTCTAACTCTTTAAATACGGCACCTATCGTAGCCCATAGGTTAGGAATTAAACCTACCTCTATTTGTGTCAGAGTTGATACCCTTTGCTCGGGCTCTAATACCGCTATTATTTTGGCTACCGGACTCATCGAGAGCGGAATAGCCGAGGTAGTCTTAGTCACTGGGACGGAGAAACTGAACATGCCCCAGCGATGGGAAAGTGTCTATATAAACCTCATGACCAATGATCATGATTGGGATTCAGCTATGGGGTTGGCCGTACCGCCTCCTTTCTTTGGGATGATCGCCCAGGCTCATGTGAAAAAATACGGGACTACCAAAGAGCAGATGGGGGCTGTGGCTGTCACTAACTATGCCTACGGGTTCAATAACCCCAACGCGCAGTTCGGCGGGAAAAGCCTTTCGCTCGATGAATACCTGGGTGCTCGTACCGTCTGTGAGCCCTTCGGCCTTAATGATTGCTGCCCGGTAACCGATGGTGCGTCAGCCGTGATTATTGCCTCTGAAGAAAGGGCCAAAGCCATGACTGATAGGCCGTTGGTCTATATTCGCGGCACAGGCCAAACTGCCTCTCATGGCATGTCAGCCGGCTGGCCCGGCGAAACCCTGGCGGATTGGCCTCATCTTAAGAAGGCCGGTGAAGTGGCTTATAAAAACGCCCAACTGACGCCCAAAGATATTGATGTGGCCCAGACCCATGACTGCTTCACGATTTCTGAAATCATCGAGCTTGAAGAGCTTGGTTTCTGCAACAAGGGTGAAGGCGGGGCTTTTGTCGCCTCCGGAGCCATCAAAATAGATGGCCAGACTCCTACCAATACCGATGGCGGTCTGCTGACCGTAGGCCATCCTTATGGCGCTACCGGCGCCCGTCAGGCAGTAGAAATCTGTAAACAGCTTCAGGGGCGGGCCCTTAATCAAGTTAAAAATGCCAAATTTGGGCTGACCCATAACCTAAGTGGTGTTTGCGCCCAGCATACCGTCATTATCTACGGTACCGAGCCTGTGAAATAGCGCAGGGGCGCAGAGATTGAAGGAAACAAAAGGAGTTAATATCATGGCAGAACTAAAATCATGTCAAATCGTGGGTACTCCCTATCTAGATGGTAAATATATAGCGGTAGCCGATATATGGCCGCTGGAAGACCCGGGACTGAACCGGCTTTACCCGTTTTATGATAATATGAAGCAAGGCCGCTGGACTACCACCAAATGCAAGAAATGCGGTTATATTTCCTATCCGCCCGTTGTGGCTTGTCCCAACTGCTGGTCGGACGAACTGGAATGGATTGACCTGCCCAAGACCGCTAAAGTGGTCGGCCTGACCGAAACCCTGGCCGGCGCTCCGACTGGTTTCGATTCTCCGTTGATCATAGCCTGGCTGGGCTTCGATAAAGCCCATCCCCTGAAACACCTTCTGGTTCGTATCATCAATTGCCAGGCCGGACAGTTGAAAATCGGGGATGAAGTCCAATTCGTCACCTTCGAGGTAGACGCCCACCCGATGGATGTCAAGAAAGAAACCAAAATCTGCGAACGCGTTTACTACGCTTTCGAACCTGTAAAAAAATAAGTTAGTAATTCCTCTCCTACGATGGGAGAGGTTAGGTGATGGTGAAATATCGGTGCCATCCAGGTTTCGCCATCAACCTGTTTTCTCTCCGCGAGGAGAAATAACAAAAACAACATTGGAGAAAGGGGCTTGTCTTCCATGAAAAAGATTAAGAATATTGCCGTCATCGGCGCCGGGGCGATGGGTGCCCAGATAGCCGCTCTGGCCGGCGAAGCCGGATTCAACGTCAAGGTCAGGGATATCGAGCAGCGTTTCCTGGATAAGGGCAAACAGACGATTGCTGACATGTATGATAAGAGAATTTCTCGCGGCAGGTTCACCGAGCAGGCGAAAAAAGATGCCATGAGCAAGCTTACTTTCATCGTCGACCTCAAGGAAGCCGTCAAGGATGCGGATTTCATCATTGAAGCCATCCCGGAAATCATGGACCTGAAGAAGAGTGTCCTTAAAGAGGTCACGGCGCTGTGCCCGGATGATACCGTGTTCGCCACCAACACCTCGTCCTTGAGTATCGCGGAAATGTCCGCCGCGGCCAAACATCCGGAACTCGTCGTCGGCACCCACTACTTTAACCCGCCGAGCCGCATGACCCTGCTGGAAATTGTCAAAGGCGAAAAGACCAGTAAAGACGCTATCAAGGTCGCCAATGAAGTGGCGGTCGCTATGGGGCGCGATGTCGTTAACGTCGCCGATGTGCCCGGCTTTGTAGCCAACCGCATTTTCTGTAACATGGCTAATGAAGCTGACTGGGCGCTGGCCAATGGCGAAGCCAAAACCGCTTTCGAGGTGGATTCCGCTATCAAATATAAACTCGGCCTTCCTATGGGCATGCTGGAGCTGCAGGATACCCTGGGCGGCGGCTCCATCGATACCCAGTTCCACGTTATGGAATACTTCGGGGAGATGATGGGCAAGAGCTATGGCCCCGCCCCGATTCTCACCAAACTTTTCAAAGAAAAGAACTACGGTAAAAAGACCGGCAAAGGCTATTATGATTGGACTGGCGGTAAGGCCAATGAGCTCCCGATGAATGCCGGCGCCGCGTTCGACCCTATCCGGGTGCTCTCTACGGCGGTCAATGAAGCCGCCAAGCTGATTGAAATGAATGCCACCACCAAAGAAGAAATCGATACTGCCGTGCTCCTCGGTTTGAATTATCCCCGCGGCATCCTCCGCATGGCGGATAGCTATGGCCTGGATGTCATCGTCAATGAGCTTAACCGGCTCTATGAGAAATACAATAAAGAAGACCGTTACAAGGCTTCCTCCGTTTTGACCAAACTGGTCAAGCAGGGTAAACTCGGCAGAAAAACCGGCGAAGGCTTTTACGCCTACGGCCCCGGCGAATACGAAGCCATTATCGTTGAAAAGAACCCCAAGACTAAAGTAGCTAAAATCGTCTTGAACCGCCCCGGCAAAGCCAACGCTTTCCATGCGGACATGATGTCCGAGCTTAATAAAGCCCTTGGCGAACTGGAAAAAGATAAAGAAGCCCAGTGTATCGTTATCACCGGCGCCGGTGCCAATTTCTGCGGCGGCGCGGATGTCTCGGCCTTCGCCAGCGGCAAAGTAGAAGAGGCGTTCAATTTCTCGGAAGCCCCGCATGATGTCTTCACCCGGATTGAGACCTATCCCAAGCCGGTCATCGCCGCTATCAACGGCGCCGCTATGGGCGGCGGTCTGGAGCTGGCTATTTCCTGTGATATCAGGATTATGAGCAAAGCCGCTATGGTGCGTCTGCCGGAAATTACGCTGGGTCTGCTGCCCGGTGCCGGTGCCACCCAGCGCCTGGGCCGCCTTATCGGCTGGGCGCGCGCTAAAGCAATGATTCTCCTGGCCGACCCCGTGAATGCGGACAAAGCTCTGGAATGGGGCGTTGTTAACTTTGTGGCGGAACCCAAGGAGTTTGGCAAGCTCGTTGAAGATACTGCGGTCAAGCTGGCCGCCGGCGCGCCGCTGGCGCAGAAACTGGCCAAAGGCCTCCTGTATTACGGCGCCCAGGCTGACCAGCGCGCCGCGCTCTATCTGGAAGCCGCCATCTCCGGTGACATCGCCTTGACCAAAGACCTGAATGAAGGCCTTACCTCGATGAACTATCGCCGCTCTCCCAGATTCACCGGCGAATAAAAGTATACTTAAGTGTCATTGCGAGTAGCGTTCATGGTGGGCTTGTCAAAACAACGCGACGAGCAATTTCACCTTCCCGGTCACTCTGAAGAATAAAGTGACGAAGAATCTCGGGGAAGGGTGGTATGAAACGATAAAGCATCTAGGAGCATTAAGTGGATTTTTCGTTCTCTCCTGAAGAACAGGCTTTCCGGCAGGAAGTAGCGGCTTTTCTGGATAAAGAGGGACCACAGGAATGGCAGAAAAAGAAGGTCAGCTTCTTTGATATGTCCGGCCAGGAAAACTGGATTGCCATCCATCGGGATATGTCGCAAAAACTGGGCTCCCGGGGTTGGCTATCCATGCATTGGCCCAGAGAATACGGCGGCCAGGGCGTATCTCCATTTTATCGCCTGATTCTCCGGGAAGAACTGGCTGCGCATCACTGCCCGGGCTATCATTCGCTATCGGTCGACTTCGTTGGGCCAGCTATCTTGCTTAAGGGTTCAGAGGCACTGAAAAAAACCCATTTGCCGGGGATTGCCTCGGGTAAAGTCATGTGGTGTGAGGGTCTGAGCGAACCCGGTCACGGTTCTGACCTGGCATCACTGGAGACCTTTGCCAGAGAGGAAAATGATTGTTTCGTGGTGAATGGGCAGAAGATATGGACCACCTATGCTCACTTTGCGGATTGGATGTTCCTTTTAGCCCGGACTGACCGGCAGGCCCAGCCCAATTACCGCGGCCTCACGTTTTTCCTGGTGGATATGCGTACTCCTGGTATCACCGTAAACCCGATTATTAATATGGCCGGGCATCATGATTTTAACGAAGTGTTTTTAGATGATGTACGCATTCCGAAAGAAAATATCGTTGACGGTGTGAATCGGGGCTGGTATGTGGCCATGGCTTTGCTGGACTATGAACGTACTTCGGACCTGGGTTATGCCATAGCCGGGACGCTGCTCAATGATATCGTGGAGTATGCCCGCGAAATGGATATCCTGGATGCCGAGAATGAAAGACGGATGGCGGAATTGGTCGCTGAATGTGAAGTCGCGCGTCTCACCCATTATCATGTAACCTGGATGCAGTCTCAGGGAAAACTCCCCACCTATGAAGCTGCCATGTGTAAATTGCTTGGATTTGAGGCTATTCAACATGTGGCAGAATTCGGGATGAAGGTCTTTAAACAATATGGGCTCCTGTCCGATGAATCTTCCTTGGCGCCTTTATACGGACGCATATCTTCCTGTTATTTACGATCGTTTGGTCATAGCATGGAAGCAGGCACCTCGGAAATCGACCGTGATGTTATCGCCCAGCGGGGACTGGGGTTGCCGCGTTTACGTTAAAAATTCCTCTCCCTCGATGGGAGAGGTTAGGTGAGGGTGAATCGTGATTGCCTCTTTAATAGCTCTTTACTTTAAGGGATAAGAAATCGGGAAAGGAAATCGAAAGTGGACTTCGCCCTTAACGAACAGCAGGAAATGATGCAGACACTGGCCAGGGACTTCCTTGCCGGCGAGTACCCGGATAAAGTCCTTAAGGCCATGGTCAAGGACGAAAAAGGCTATACTCCGGAGCTCTGGAAAAAAATGCAGGAGATGAACCTGATGGGTTTATCTTTGCCGGAGCAGTACGGCGGCGTAGGCGATTTCCTGGACTTAATCGTGGTGCTGGAGGAAATGGGCAGGGTCTGCTTCCTTGGGCCTTATTTTTCAACTGTAGCCCTTGCGGCGGCCGCTTTCATGGAAGCCGGCAATGATGAACAGAAGCAAAAATACCTGGCCGCCATCGCTGAAGGTAAGAAAATAGCTACTTTAGCGGTAGCTGAACAGTCCGGTAAATACGCCGCCGATTCGATAAAAACTCAAGCCAAAGCCCAGGGTACCGATTTTATCATCAACGGCAATAAACTCTTTGTGACGGATGCGCAAAACGCAGACTACATTATATGCGCCGCCCGTACCCTGGATACTAAAGAGGGCATTACGCTTTTCATTGTCCCCGCGGACGCCGCCGGATTAACCATCACCCCCTTAAAGACCATCGCCGGGGATAAACAGGCGGAAGTCATTCTTAAAGATGTTAAAGTACCCGCGGAAAACATAATTGGAGAAGTTGATAAGGGCTGGGCAGTGGTGGAAAAAGTGCTCCGGCGTGCTAATGTCGCCCGTTGCGCGGAAATGGTAGGCCTGGCGCAGCAAGCTTTGAAACTGACGCTGGACTACGCTAAAGAACGCATTGCCTTCGGCCACCCCATCGGCGCTTTTCAGGCGATGCAGCACCGTTGCGCGGACATGCTTATCGATGTTGAGGGGGCAAGGTTTGCCACTTATCAAGCGGCCTGGAAAATCAATTCGGGCCTGCCGGCGGCCAAAGAAACCGCGGCCGCTAAAGCCTGGGTCAGCCAGGCCTGCCGTCGCGTTATGAACTCTGCCCATCAGATACATGGCGCTATCGGCTTTTCGGAAGACCATATCCTGCATTACTATACCAAGCGCGCCCGTGCTTACGAATTCAGCTTCGGCGGAGTGGATGCCCAGCTGGAAAAAATCGCTGAATTAAGCCGTTAAACCCCTAGGTAATTTCAAGCACGTATCTAAATTCAAAATGCTGGTAATTCTTTGTATTATTTCCAACGTATATGATAAGATTGTGGGCATATGGCTAACCAATATAATATCGTCTTTCAGCCGTCGGGATTGCGCGGCAAAGTCGCGGAAAATACCACTATTCTGGATGCGGCGCGCCAGCTTGGTGCCGGTCTGGAAAGCGTTTGCGGCGGCAAAGGCACCTGCGGCAAATGCAAGGTGCGCATTGAAGAAGGCAATTACGCCAAGTACAAAATCAATTCTTCTATCGCGGCGGTTGCTACCCGGGAGGAAGTCAACGCCAGGTTCCTGACCAAACAGCAGCTCAAGCAGAACTACCTGTTAGCCTGCCAGACCAGGATTCGCGGCGATGTCGTTGTCTTCGTGCCGGAGGAAAGCCGTAAGGGTCAGCAGGTGGTTCGCAAGGAAGCCACCGCCCGGAAAATTGAATTGAATCCTGCCATGAAAAAGTACTCTGTCGAGCTTGTGCGGGCAACCCTGCATGACTCCGTCGGCGATTATGAAAGGCTGCTGGCGCAGCTTGAAACAAAATATAAACTAACCGGCCTTACTATGGACTATCCCGTCTTGACCAAGCTGCAAAGTATCGTGCGTGAAGGCAACTGGAAAGTCACCGTTGCCGTCTGGAAGGGCAGGGAAATAGTCGGGGTTGAACCGGGAGAGGTGAAGCGCGGTTATGGCCTGGCGGTAGATATTGGCACTACTACTGTGGCTGGCTATCTTTGCGACCTTGCCACCGGCGCGGTGCTGGCTACCGAATCGATGATGAATCCCCAGGTTGCTTACGGCGAGGATGTCATGTCCCGCATCGGCTATGCCACTAAAGAAAAGAACGGGCTGAAGAAGCTCAACGACGCCGTTATCAAAGGCCTGAATGAAATTGCTGCCGGTGCGGCCAAAAAGGCGGGTATCAAACGCTCGGACATTATCGATATGGCGGTGGTCGGCAATACCTGCATCCACCATCTTTTTCTTAATATTAATCCGCAGTATCTGGGAAAATCGCCGTTTCCTCCTGCCATCCACCACTCGGTCGATGTTAAAGCCCGTGACCTCGGTCTTAAGGTGGCTGTCGGGGCTTACGTTCATGTGCTTCCCAATGAAGCTGGCTTTGTCGGGGCGGATAACGTCGGCGTTTTGATTGCCGAGGAGCCTTATAACCAGGATGAAATGCTGCTCATCATCGATATCGGTACCAACGGCGAGCTTATCTTGGGTAACCGTAAGAAGCTGATGTCGTCCTCTTGCGCCACCGGCCCGGCTTTCGAGGGCGCGGAAATCCGGCATGGCATGCGGGCTGCCGCTGGCGCTATCGAGAAGCTGAAAATCGACCCTGCGACTAAAGAAGTGCAGTTTAAGGTCATCGGCAACGATAAATGGAATACGGAAGATAAAAATATCGGCGCGCGGGGTATCTGCGGCTCCGGTATCTTCGATGCTGCGGCTCAACTATTCCTGGCCGGTATCTTTGGCAAAAGCGGACGCTTTAATATGAATGTTAAGTCGCCGCGATTGCGCCAGGGCGAAAAGGAGCCGGAGTTCGTTATCGCCTGGGCCAAAGAGACCGCCATCGGCCACGATATCGTCATCACCCAGAAAGACATCCGGGCGATTCAGCTTGCCAAGGGTGCCATGTATTCCGGCGCCAGGATTATGATGAACCGTATGGGCGTTGCTAAAATCGACCGTGTAATTCTTGCCGGCGCCTTCGGGAGTTATATTGATAAAACTTCTGCGGCGGTTATCGGCCTGTTCCCGGATTGTGACCAGAAGCTGGTCTATGCGGTCGGCAATGCCGCCGGGGACGGCGCGCGCATGGCTCTGCTTAACATTGCTAAAAGGGATGAAGCGGATTACTGGGCGCGGCGCGTGGAATATGTGGAACTCACGCTGGAACCCAACTTCAATACGATATTCACCCAGGCATTGTCTTTCCCTCATGCGGTAGATAAATTCCCCAATCTGAAAAATATCCTGCCTGATTGAGACATTAGTTACATTGCCCGTATTGGGTTAGCGTGCTAAACTATACAATATATAACGATATAACGTGATGAGTTACACCATATCTGATAATAGCTTGGCTGAACTGGATGCTTTAAAGACTGATTCCGGACAGGCGCTTGACTGGTCTTCCGTGTTTGTCCTGCCGGCTTGGCTGCAAGTCTGGTGGGCATCGTTCGGGGCGGAGAATGAGATGTTTATCCGCACCGTGCGTGAAGATAATACCGTCATCGGCGTTGCGCCGTTGATGAAAAAAGATGATACGGCGTATTTCATCGGTAGTCCGGATGTCTGTGATTATCAGGACTTTGTAGTGTCCCCGGGCAAAGAGCCGGACTTTTTTGATATCCTGCTGGATGATTTTAAAAAGAACGGTATTAAAGCGCTCGACCTTAAACACGTGCGGCCGGATTCAACGGTAATAAAAAACCTTGTCGGTATCGTGGAAAAACGGGGTTGTCAGGTAGAGACTGTGCAGGAAGAAGTCTCTTTCGAGATGGACTTGCCGGCTACCTTTGAAGCCTATCTGGAGTCGTTGACCTCCAAGCAGCGTCACGAGGTCAGAAGAAAATTGCGCCGCCTGACAGAAGAGGGGAATATTGAATACCGCTTTGTGCATGACGGTACTGGCCTGGAAGACGCTTTAAATACCTTTTTCAAAATGTTCGTGGAGAGTCGCCAGGATAAAGCGGCTTTCTTGACGGAAAAGATGAAAGAGTTTTTCCGGAAGCTTGTGGATACTATGGCTAACAACGGTTTGCTGAAGCTGGGCGTGCTGGAGCTGGATAAAAAGCCGGTAGCCGAGATATTATGCTTTGATTATCGTGACTGTATTTATTTATATAACAGCGGGTACGACCCGCAGTATGTTTCCTTGAGCGCCGGGGTGTTAAGCAAAGTCCTGGCGATTAAAGACAGCATTGAGCAAGGTAAAAAGAAGTTCGATTTTCTAAAAGGCGCCGAGCCTTACAAAGCCCATATCGGCGGCAAGGAAGTGCCTTTGTCCCGTTGCCTGATAAGTATAAAATAATCAAAAGCTATGAATGATAGAAAACTAAGTATTGCTATGTTAAGTGCCCATAGCTGTCCGGTGGGTGACCTCGGGGCTAAGGATACCGGGGGTATGAGCGTTTATATCCGCGAGCTTGCCCGTGAGCTGGGTAAAATGGGGCACACCGTAGACGTTTATACCCGCATTCATGACCCCGCCGATGCGTTAACCGAGTCCATGGGGCCTAACGCCCGGCTTATCCACCTTAAGGCCGGACGGGCGGCCACGATTCAGAAACTGGATGTCTATCAATCGTTGCCGGAGTTCATTCATAATCTGGAAAAATTCTGGCGGGAAAACAACCTTAAATATGATATCGTTTTCAGTCATTACTGGCTGTCGGCGCTGGTCGGCAAGCATCTCCAGCGGAAATACGGCATCCCTTATCTTGCCATGTACCATACGCTGGGCGCGGTCAAAAACGCCATCGGCATCGGTCAGGGCGAACCGTCATTGAGAATTAACGCGGAAGAAGAGACCGTCAGAGATACCCGTAAAATTATTGTCGCCACGGAAAAAGAAAAACAGGATATCACCTTCTACTATGACGCGCTCCCGGACAAAGTGGCTGTCGTGCCCTGCGGCGTTAACATGGAGCTGTTTATGCATCACGATAAGCTGCAGTCCAGGCAAAAGCTTGGGATAAATGATGAAAAAATCATGCTGTTCGTTGGCAGAATCGACCCCCTGAAGGGTATCGACCGTCTGCTGCAAGCCGTGCCCCTGATTAAAAATCATGGTGATTTAAAATTGTACGTCATCGGCGGAGACGCTGGCAGTCGGGTAGAGTTAGAAAAGTTACAAAAATTAACAGGTGAGTTAAAAATCAGCGACCGCGTGATCTTTCAGGGTATTGTTAAGCAGGATATCCTGCCGTATTACTACAGCGCGGCGGATGTCTGTGTCGTGCCGTCTTATTATGAGAGTTTTGGGCTGGTGCCGCTGGAATCGCTGGCCTGCGGTACGCCGGTGGTGGCCACGGATGTTGGTGACCTGAAGCATATCATCAGACCGGGGGAGACCGGCTATATCGTTCTTGATAACTCCCCGGAAAAACTGGCCGCCGCCGTGTCGCTGGTCTTGGATAGTCCGTTGCATGATGTTGAATCGGCTCTGTCTATCAGGGCATCGGTCGGCCGGTGGGACTGGGCTAGTATCGCCGTTAGTGTCGCCGGGGAGATGCGGCTGGTGCTGGATGGCTGGCTGGCGCCGGTGGCCTGATTTAAAACTGCTTAAATTAATAATAGGCATTGATATGACTTTCTGTGGAAGGTCTCACCCTGTAGTGGCACGACGGTAAATTGTACCGTTTTCATGAAGAGTATAAAATTAATCAAATCTATTCTGGTCGAGGAGTTCGTGAGCTATGAGTGATGAAGTCTATTTGATGGTTATCTCGCCCCACCCGGATGATTGTGAGTTCGGCATTGCCGGCACCGTGGCGCGTTTGGTCAAAGAAGGTAAGCAGGTAGTTTACATAATCTGCACCAACGGTGATAAAGGCACCAGCGATAGGACCCTGACCTCGGCAAAACTGGCGGCAATCCGGGAAAAAGAGCAGCTTGCCGCGGCTCAAGTGTTGGGCGTTAAAGAGACCGTATTCCTTAAGTATCCTGACCAGGGGCTTGAGGATTGTCATGAGTTCCGCATGAACCTTTGCCGTCAGATAAGGCGCTTTAAACCTTATGTGGTTGCCACCACTGACCCTTACCGTAAATACATGTGGCACCGCGACCACCGGATTTGCGGCGTCGTCACCGCGGACGCTGTCTTCCCTTATTCCAGAGATTATCTGGCTTATCCGCAGCTTACCAAAGAAGGGCTGGAGCCGCATAAAGTCAGAGAAATGTGGTTCTGGGGCTCCGACGAGCCGAATCTGAAGCAGGATATTACCGATACCATAGATTTAAAGCTGGATGCTCTTAAGTGTCACAAAAGCCAGGTCGGTGATGTCCCGCCGGAAATGCGGGAGCGTATGAAAGACTTTGCCCGCATGAACGCCAGCGGGGAGAAGTTCGAGCTGGCGGAGGCTTTCCACCGCGTTGAGTTGCGGCCCTAGCTCGGTTAACTGCCAAGCCAGGTGACGTCACCGTAAAGCGCCCCGTGTGGCTTGGCCGCGAAGGCGGCATATTCTTCCCTGGATTTCTTAACGGTTGTGCCGTCGCCGTGTCCGGGTAGAATTACCGTATCGTCGGGCAGCCGGTATATCTTTTTCGTGATGGATTCCCGTATTTGTTCAAAGTCCTCCGGCGTCTCCGTATGTCCCGGCCCGCCGGGAAACAGCGTATCTCCGGCAAAAAGATATTTCCCCACCCGGAAGCATAAACTGCCCGGCGTATGCCCCGGGGTAAAAATCACCTCTATTTTCAGTTTCCCCAGCGTCAGCACGTCCCCGTCTTGCAGCAGGATTTCCGGCGGCGTCTTTAGCTGGAAAGCGCTGAATTCGTGGGTCGCCAGCGGCGCTTTGAGGCGCGCCCGCAAAGACACGATGACGCCGGTATGGTCGTAGTGGTCGTGCGTCAGCAGTATGTACCTTGGTTTGGTGTCTTTGATAGTTTCGATAATCGTGGAAGCGCCCGCCGGAGCGTCCACCGCCAGGCTTTCCTGTGTTTTCGTACAGACCAGCGTGTAGGCGTTGGTCTCGTAAGGCCCTAACGTTAGTTTCTCGATATACAGATCATCGTCTTTGGTAATCAGCATTATCCTGTCTCTTTTTTGCGGTAAGCACCTGAAATACGTTAGTATTAGTATAACACCTGATTGAAGATGAAAGAAACACTGGCCAAACTGATATCGAATATCTTTAACCCGTTTGTGTTAGCCATCGTTGTCATTACGCTGCTTGCGCTTCAAGACACTAATACGGTTAGAGAAGCTGTAGAATGGGTATTGATTGCCATTGTCTTGAGCATCGCGCCGATATTCATCGCGGTTATCTGCCTCGTGCGCTTTAAGAAGCTGGATAGCTTTTTCTCCAATCCCCGCCAGCAGCGGAGTATTGTTTATATTATCGCCAGTGTGCTGGGGGTTATCGATTGTGCTCTTTTCTGGTACATCGATGCGCCGGAATTGCTGACGGTTACTTTCACGGCGGGCCTGATTGCGGTGGTTATTTTCATGGCCGTCAATCATTTCTGGAAGATAAGCCTGCATACCGCCTTTATTGCGGCCTCGGTCGCGGTATTGTCGATGATTTATGGGGCAGGCACTATCTGGTCAGCAGTGCTCGTTCCTCTTGTCGGTTGGGCTAGGGTCGCCTTGAAACAGCATACGCTGGGACAGGTCGTTGCCGGCGGACTGACGGCGGTGGTTATTGTTTGCGGGGTTTTCTGGGGCTTCGGGGTGGTGTAATAAATTAAGCGTCCTCTCTGAACTCTCCTGCTTCCTCGTCCTCATCTATATCGTAGCTTTCCTCGTTAGCGTCCTTGCTTTGCCCCCCGCCCTCCGCGGCCAGCACAGCGTCGAGTTGTTCTTTAAGGCGCGCCGCCCTTGGGTAGCCGATGTGCAGACGGCGCTGGAGGAAAGATGTGGAAACGTCCTCATTGGTTTTAGCCAGTTCCTTGGCCTGCTCCAGCAGCGGGTCGCGCGGGTGCCCGCCGATGGTGCCGGCCTGCGTCGTCGCGATGAGCGTCTCCATCTTGAGTTTGTCCGGCTCTTCTTTGCGCTGGCCTCCCCAGAAATAGACCAGGCGGTCTATCTCGGCGTCGGAAAGGAAACAGCCCTGTAAGCGTTTGGGCTTGGCGGCGTCGGTCGGCATGAAGAGCATATCGCCTTTGCCCAGCAGCTTTTCCGCGCCCACGCCATCCAGAATCGTGCGGGAATCTACCTGGGACGTTACTGCGAAGCTGATACGGGTGGGGAAGTTGGCTTTAATCAGGCCGGTGACCACGTCCACGGACGGGCGCTGTGTTGCCACTACCAGGTGAATGCCGGTCGCGCGCGCCAGCTGCGCCAGGCGGCACAGGTTGGTCTCGACCTCGTCGAAGCCGGCCATCATCAGGTCGGCCAGTTCATCGATGACGAGCACGAGGTAGGGCATCTTGTCCGTGCCGTTCTTGTTTTTATTATACCCCTCGATGTGCCTCGCCCCTATTGTGGCGAACTTCTTGTAGCGTTCGTCCATTTCCTGGCAGAGCCACCGCAGCGCGCCCAGGGCCTTGGGCGTATCGACGATTACCGGCGTGGCGAGGTGGGGTATGCTGTTGTATTGGACGAGTTCCACTCGCTTGGGGTCGATGAGGATGAAGCGGACTTCGTTAGGTGTGTTGTGCATCATCAAACAGCAAACGATGGTATTCAGGCAGACCGTCTTGCCGCTGCCCGTGGCCCCGGCTACCAGCAGGTGGGGCATTTTCGTCAGGTCGGCGGCCACTGCTTCCCCGCCGGCGCCCTTGCCCAGCGCCAGCGCCATTTTTGTCTTGGTCACCAGCTTCTGGAAGGCCGAGGTTTCTACCACCCCCCGCAGGCTGACCATGTCCGATGTCATGTTGGGCACTTCCACCCCGACGTATGATTTACCCGGTACCGGGGCTTCGATTCTGATAGTCGGCGCGGCCAGCGCCAGCGCCATATCGTTAGCCAGGGAGCTGATTCTCTCCACTTTTACACGGGTGCGGGAGACTTCCTCTTTGAATATCTCCACTTTCCCGTCCTGGTCTTTCTGTTTAACCTCGCGGTATTTGATGTCCCATCCTGGTTCCACCCCGAATTGTGTCACCGTAGGCCCGGCGTTGATTTCTACCACCGTAGCGTCGACTCCATAGCTGCGTAGCGTGTCTTCGATGAGTCTGGCCCTTTGTTGATTGTCCGCGTCGGTGAACTGCACTTCCGGCGATGCGTCCAGTATGCTTACCGGCGGCAGGCGCCAGCCGTCCACTTCCACGAGGTCGCCGGACTGGCCGTATTTTTTCCAGACATCTTCCGCCACCTGCCGCAGGTCGCCTTTAGCCGCCTCGCTTTTGGGCGGAGGCGGAGTTTCCAGCTTCTCTGCGGAGGGTTTTACAGCGGCGGCTTTTTCCGCCATGTCTTCCAGCTTCTTCTTGGCTTTGGTGACTTCCGGCGGGACCAGCGGCTCATCCATTACGGCCGGCCTGACCGGTTTGATGCTGATAGGAGTGCGGGGTTGCATAACGCGCTGTTCTGTCGGCTGTCGCTTCTCGGGAGTTGCGGTGTGGCGGGTAGGCTGTTCGCGGACCGGGCCTCTTAGCCAGGCAAAAAATTTGCTGATGGCGCGGAAGCTGGCACGCGGCGCCACCAGGACAAAGCCGAACAGCAAAAAACCCAGGATACAAAGTATGCCGATGAATGTATCGAAGCCGTCAGCCGGGGAAGGCCTGCCGACAAGTGCGTACCCGAAGAGTCCCCCCAGCCCGCTGGGGAAATTGGCGTTCTGATATTCGATTAGCCCCAGTATCCCCCAGATGGCGAAGATAAATGCCGCCGCGCCCAGCCAGATGTTCCAGTAAGTAATAAAAGACCGGAAATTGCGCCGTATCACCGCCGTAATGACGGCCACTATCGCGATAAAGATGAAAAGTATCCCCCAGCCGAGCATTGACCGTATATCCGCAAAGAATGATGCAAGTTGATTTTTGAAGATTACGGCTAAAACGATAATCACAAAGACGGCAACCAGTTGCCAGAACGGTTTCGCCCCAAAAACCTGTAAACCGTCGGAACTGCCCCTTTTGGCTGGTTTAGCCTTCGGGCGGGCTTTCTTTTCTTTAACCGGTTTTTTAGCGGCCATGCAACTCCTGCTGATGCCTTTATACTACTACACTTTTACCATGAAAGGAAGAATCATCGGGCGGCGTTTGGTGCGGTCGTAATAGAATTTATCCAGCGTGTCGCGCACTTTGGTATTGATGAAACTCCACTCCATGGCGCGTCCGCCGCTGTGATCCAGCGCTTTAGAGAGTAACTCGCGGCTTTCTTCCATCATATCCCCGAATTCTCTGGTATCGATAAAGCCGCGGGTAACGATATCCGGACGGCCGACGAGTTTGCCGGTCTGCTTGTTGACTGCGATGATGACGACGACGATACCGTCGCGGGAGAGCATCTTCCTCGTGCGCAGCACTACTTCGCCGATATCCCCCACACTCAAACCGTCGACGTATACATGTCCCGCGGCTACCTTGCCGTTAATCTTGGCGGAAGTCGCGTTGAGTTCCAGAATGTCGCCGTCTTCCAGAACGAAGATATTACTGGCGGACATCCCCACGGATTCGGCCAGGCGCGCGTGCAGGTTCAGATGCCGGTATTCCCCGTGTACGGGGGCAAAAAACTTGGGTTTGACCAGGCTCAAAATCAGCTTGAGTTCTTCCTGGCTGCCGTGGCCGTGGACGTGTACCTGTCCCAGCTTGCTGTAGATTACCTGGGCGCCCTGCTTGAAAAGGCTATCTACGGTGCGGTTCACCAGTGATTCGTTGCCGGGCACGGGTGTCGCGGAAAGAATGATGGTATCGCCGCGCTGGATGTGCACGTGTTTATGGTCGCGGTTGGCCATCCGCACCAGCGCCGATGTCGGCTCTCCCTGGCTGCCCGTCGTTATCAGGACGATTTTATTTGAAGGTAAGCCCTTCAGGTCTTCGATTCTGCCCAGTATGTTATCCGGCGCATTCAGGTAACCCAGTTCCAGGGAAATCCGCACGGTCTCCGTCATACTGCGCCCGACGACGAAGACGCGCCGCCCGTGCTTGGCGGCGGCGTCGATGACCTGCTGGATACGGGATATCAGCGAAGAAAACGTGGTCACGATTACTCTCCCCGGCGCGTTGGCGATGAAGTGCTCCAGAGATTCCCCCACCATCTGCTCGGAGGGAGTATAGCCGGGCAGTTCGGCGTAGGTGGAATCGGAAAGCAGCAGGAGGACGCCTTGGGCGCCCAGCTGTGCCAGGCGAGAAAGGTCGGTGGGACGGCCGCTCACCGGCGTGTGGTCGATTTTGAAATCGCCGCTGTGAATAATGATTCCTTCCGGCGTGCGGATGATGATGCCGGCGGCGTCCGGTATGCTGTGGCAGACCGGGAACAATTCCACCCTGAACTTGCCGAGCGATATTTCCTTGCCGGGGTTCAGCACTTTCAAGTTGACGCCTTCCCGCGTTCTTCTTTCCTTCAGCTTGACGCGTATCAGGCCGCTCGTCAGCTTGGTGGAGTAAACGGGTACATTATCCAGCTGCGGCAGCAGATAGGGCAGCGCCCCGATATGGTCTTCGTGGCCGTGGGTGATGATAATGCCCCTGACTTTATTTTTCCTTTCCGTAACATAACTGAAATCGGGAATCACCAGGTCGATACCCAGCATTTCTTCCTCGGGGAACATCAGTCCGGCGTCGATGATGATGATGTCGTTTTCGTATTCCAGCACCATCATGTTCTTGCCGATTTCCCCCAGCCCCCCCAGGGGAATAATTTTTAACTTGGATTTGGACATATATATTTTAAACCTCGAATAAATTTAACTGTTGGGCCGGCGGCTCTTTGGGCTTCTCTTCCTGCACGCTTTTGCTTTCCGCCAGGATTTTAGGGATTTTTTGCATATCCGCTTCGATTGTCTGGCGCAGGCTTCCCTGGTGCAGGGCGGCCGCCGGGTGATACATGGCAAAGTAGAGCATGCCGTCGCGCTTCACTGCCGTCCCGTGTATTTTGCTGATGCTTTTGCCCGGGAAGAACTTTGACATGGAGTAGCGTCCCAGGGTGACTATCATCTTCGGCTTGAGCAGTTCTATCTGCTTTTCCAGCCATGGATTGCAGTTCTGGATTTCCGTCGGCAGCGGGTCTCGGTTGTCCGGCGGGCGGCACTTGATGACATTGGCGATGTAGACTTGCTTGCGGTTGAGATTAATGGAAGCCAGCAGTCTCTCCAGGAACTGTCCTGCCTGCCCCACGAACGGGCGGCCCTGCTGGTCTTCATTCCACCCCGGTGCCTCCCCGATGAACATGATTTCCGGGTTTTCCGGGCCTTCGCCGGGCACGGCATGGGTACGGGTTTTGGCTATGGCACACTGTTGGCAGATTTTAATCTGCTCGTAAAGTTCTGTTAATGCGGACATATATGTATTCTCTGGACGTATGATAACACCGTAATATGGTCAAGTCAATTGAGTGGCTTAAGCTAATCTTTACCCTTTACAAAAGGGGGAAAGAGGGGGTTTTTGTCTTAGGTAGCCTTTTGCCTTTATTGTAAAAACGTCTCGCTTTCAATCGGCCGGCTATTTGACCACCGGCAAGCCTTCCGCCAGCCATTCGGTAATGCCGCCGTCCATGTGGTTGATGTCCAGGAACCCCAGTTCCTTCATTTTGTCACGGGCGCTGGCGCTGCGGTTGCCGGTACGGCAGTAAATAAGATACTTCTTGTTGCGGTCCAGCTTGCTGATTTCTTCGGTAAAGTTAGCTGCGCGGTAGTCGATAAGAATGGCGTTTTCCAGGTGTCCGGCGTTATATTCTTCCGGTGTGCGCACGTCGATGATGATAAAGTCCGGATTATCGGCGTTTGCCTGGATTAAAGCATAGGCTTCCGCCGCGTTGATATTAACTACGGTCTGTGTTCCCAGGGGAGATGCTTCCGTTTCCGTACCGGTGGCGTTACAGCCGCTGCCGAATACTGATATTGCCAGTAAAAATGCCGGCAATAGGTATAGCCGTTTATTGCTCCTCATCTTTTGCCCCTCCCCCCGTGAAAAATAACGCTGGCTGATTATAACGCCGCCAGCTTTACGGTATATACGTCGGGAATCGCCAGGATTTGCTGCTGGGCTTTTTCCGGTAGTGGCTCGTCGAGGCTAAGCACCAGTAAAGCCTTGCCCCGCTGCTTCAAGCGTCCCAGGTGCATCGAGCTGATGTTCACATTGGCGTCGCCGGTGATTTTTCCTATCGATCCGATGAATCCGGGCCGGTCGAGATGGTCGCTGAAGAGGAAGTATGAGCCGGGCGTCGGCACGATATCCAGCCAGTAATCGTTAATCCGCACGATGTGGGCGTCGTTGTTCATGATTGTACCGGCCACGGTATAGCTGCCTTTGCTCGTAACTATCTCTACGGTCAGCAGGCTGGCGTAGTTGGCGCAGGTAGCCTCTTTCTCTTCGATGATGGTCAAACCGCGCTTGGTAGCTATCAGGTTGGCGTTGACGATATTTACTTTCTCTTCGCTGCCGCCGGCTAGCAGTCCGCCCAATACCGCCGCCTTGAGGATATCGGTATTATAGTTGGCTATTTCGCCGTTGTATTTGATGCGGATGGTCTTGGATTGCCCTTCCGCGAGTGTATAGGCTAATTTACATAATGATGCAGCCAGCCCCGTATATGGCTTTAAAGCCTCCAGCGCTTCCGAAGGGATGCGGGGAACGTTGAGCGCCGCTCTGGCCGGCAGGCCTTTGAAGATATCGGCTATCTGCTCGGCCACGTCCCGCGCTGCCAGTATTTGCGCTTCTTCGGTGGAAGCTCCCAGATGGGGCGTGACGATGATTTTAGGTTCGGCGAAGAGGATGCTTTCCGTGCACGGCTCTTTCTCGAAGACGTCGATGGCCGCCCCGGCTATCTTTTTATTGCGGATGGCTTCTACCAGCGCCTTTTCGTCGATTAATCCGCCGCGGGCGCAGTTGATGATGCGCATGCCTTTTTTCGCCATGGCTATTTCTTTTGCCCCGATTATTCCCTTGGTCTGGGGCGTCAGCGGAATGTGCAACGTAATAAAATCGGCTTCCTTCATTATCTGCGGCAGTTCCACCAGTGTCACGCCTATTTTTTTGGCGTAATCTTCGGATACCAGCGGGTCCATTCCTATAAGCTTCATCTCGAAGGACTGCGCGCGCTTGGCTACTTCGCTGCCCACGTTGCCCAGGCCGATAATACCGAGCGTTTTGCCCCTCAACTCCGTGCCCATGAAGTCGTTGCGTTTCCACTCGCAGCTCTTGAGGGAGGCGTTAGCCTGCGGGATATTGCGGGCCAGCGCCAGCATCAGCGCCACGGCGTGTTCCGCGGCGGATACCGTATTGCCCGTCGGCGCGTTGATGACGACCACGCCGCAACGGGTGGCCGCTTCCACGTCCACGTTATCGATACCGACTCCCGCGCGGGCGATGACCTGCAGGTTTTTGCCGGCCTCGATAATCGGCGCCGTAACCTTGGTCTGGCTGCGCACCATCAGCGCGTCATAACCGCCGATGATAGCGATTATCTCATCCTGCTTCAGGCCTGCTTTAACATCTACCTGGGCTTCTTGCCGCAGGACTTCGATGCCTTCTTCGGAAATAGGGTCGGTAATCAATACTTTCTTTTTCTTATCAGCCATCGGTTTATCCTTTTTTCAGGTTATTTTTTAAAGCCGCACTGCGGCAGGACCTTCTCGATTGCCGTCAGGATTTCCTTGACGTCTTTTTCGGTTATCCAGCCCAGGTGCCCGATGCGGAATATCTTGCCGTCCAGTGTCTGCTGGCCCCCGGCCAGGGTAACCTTATATTCGTCGCGCAGTGTCTGTCGCAGCTTTTTGCCGTCCAGTCCTTCGGGGATGCTGACGGCCGTAACGGTATTGGAAGCGTATTTGGGGTCGGCGAAGAGTGGTAGCCCCAGCTTCTTGATGCCGTCGCGGGTCATCTGCCCGATTTTCGCCTGCCGCGCGAAGACGTTTTCGATACCTTCTTTATGTAGCATCTTTAAAGCCGCTGAAAGCTGGAAGATGATGGAAACCGCCGGTGTCCAGGGGTTCTCTTTCTTTTCGTCATAACTCTTCTTGGCCCGTGCGTAATCCCAGTAGAAGTGCGGTATCTTGGCCGCCGCCTGGGCTTTCCAGGCCTCCGCGCTGACGCTGACGAAGGCCATGCCGGGCGGTACCATCCAGCCCTTCTGTGAGCCGGTAATGACCACATCGCAGTTCCATTTGTCCACAGGCAGCGGCAGAGAGCTTAAACTGCTGATGGCGTCTACCACTAGCAGCTTCCCGGCCTCTTTAACCGCTTTAGCCAGTGATTCCAGGTCGTTGGTGACGCCGGTGGACGTTTCGTTATGGGTGATGAACACGGCCTTAACGCCGGGATTATCTTTGAGCGCTTTCTTCACCGCGTCGGGGTCGGCGGCTTTGCCCCACTCCACCTTCAGGTTTATTACATCTACCCCGAAGGTCTTGGCTATTGAGGCCCACCTGTCCCCGAATACCCCGATACTCACCGCCAGCACTTTGTCCCCCGGCGAGAACAGGTTAACGACGGCGGATTCCAGGCCGCCCGTACCGGAGCCGGTCAATAATAAAACGTCATTCTTGGTCTGGAAGACCTTTTTCATATCTTCCGTGACCTGGGTGATAATCTCATGAAATTCCGGGCCGCGGTGGTTTATCATCTGCAGTGAACCTGCTTTTAAAACCTCCGGCGGGCAGGGGGTAGGTCCGGGAACGCGTAACTGTGTCATCTTTTTCTCCTTGAGAATATTTTAAAACTTATTTCGTTCTTAAGTATCGTCTTTTGCCGACTTTTATCGTCACGCCTTTGGCCACGGTTGCATTGGCGTCGGCTACTTTTTCCCCGTCGATGCTGACAGCGCCCTGTTTGATGAGCCGCACCGCTTCGCTGCGGCTGGCGCATAAGCCGGATTGCGCTAAAAGCTGACTGCAGGCGCAATCGTTTTCCAGGACGTATTCCATGATATCGTCCGGCAGTTCTTT
>DAOUGB010000109.1:0-3158 GCA_034429595.1 Dehalococcoidales bacterium | reverse complement strand
GAATCTGTCCGCTGTTACGGCTGGAGTGGCTTCCCTGCCCGCGTTTGGGCCATCAGTGCAGCAGACGAAACCACTGGTCTATCGGGCAACCCCTGTGACCAGGGCAGGCCGCAGGTGGATGCTGCAGCTTTGCACCGGGTTGCCCCGAAGTTTTGCCGTCCGCGTCCAGTCGCAAAGCGCAGCAAGCGGGAAAACAATATATTTAACCGCTGAAACCAACTGTTTTATCTTTGGCCGCAAAAGGGGAGCAAAAGCTGAATTCAAAGCGGATGCGCTTCCGCCTGCCTGGTTTTCCGGCCTGGACATGAGTATCGATCCACCTTTCTACTACTGGCCGCAGACGGAAACTCCCTTTCAGGTGACCGTGCGCCTGCGCGGGCGCGTCCTGCCGAAAACAGCACTCACTGTATTTGACGGGTCTTTCCCGCCGGCGAGTTATTTAACGGATTCCGCCGGTCGGATCGCCTATGTGCCGCCTGATGACCCCACGCTGAACCGGTTAAGTGAAAAAGCGGCCAAACAGGTTTTTCTTGTTTCTGCGTATAAAGAGGGAAATGACCTTTTTGTGGCGACGCGAACCCTGCGACTCCACAGGAATCGTTTGTCCCACTTCCAGTCGGACATGGGGATGGCGCTCTTTGGCGCAACGGCAACGATTACGGGTGGAACAGTAATCTGGGCGCGGCGCAGGAGGCGGCGGGCGTGAACATAACAAATCTGCGGGCGGCTTTCCAGCTTCTCTTCTTTGTGGTTCTGATCTATGGTGGTCGTGCCGGATTGCGCCTCGGCCATTTCCTGCCCTGTTTTTCCTGCCCCTATGTCAGCGGATGTGCGGGACAATGTTATCTGATGGCCCTGCAAAACTCTTTCTGGGGAATGGAAATGCCTCTGGCGGCCATATTCACATCCCGGGGATTGGAAGCTCTGCTGGTCTTCACCGGCTTTCTGCTGTTGACTCTGCTGCTGGGTAAAATATGGTGCGGCTGGATTTGTCCTTTTGGTACTCTACAGGACTGGATCGCCGTCGTACGCAGGAAGCTGGGAGTACGGGAGTCGCAATGGTCATGGGTGCAGACCGACAGGCTCAAACCGGTTAAATATGTTTTTTTGGCCTTGTTGCTGGTGATTCCCCTGTTTATCGCCCACACGGGGTTGCATGATGATTTCACTCTTCCTTTTTGCCAGATATGTCCGGCCAAACCCGTTTTGCCCCTGTTCGCCGGACGAACCGATTATTTTTCCATTGATACAACAAACTCAATTACTATTTTCATGACCGGTCTCTCCATGATATTGACGGCGCTATTTCTCGTCGGAATGTTTTTCAAGGACCGGTTTTTTTGCGTTTTCTGCCCGATGCTGGCGCTGATTTCCATTTTTGATAAATTTGGTTTTGTCCGCTTCCGCAAAAACATCAAAACTTGCAACGGCTGCGCCAATTGCCAGAGAATCTGCCCGGTGGACATTCGGTCGGTGCACATGGAAACCTTGCAGCAAAATGTTATGTCTCCGGAATGCCTGGCCTGTATGAAGTGTGCCGAGGCCTGTCCGACAGACGGCACCCTCTCCTTCCAGTGGTTTAAATGGACTTTGTTTACATCCTCTTTTGCCGGGGCGATAAGAAAATTGGCCGGGAGACGATCATGATGAATAATTCTTTATTAAAAGTGCCGGAAGCAAAGCAACAGGTTGTGAGGAGGAAGACTAGGCAGGAGTATGCCGCACAGACGGCGTTTTTGAAGCGGCGCGGTGACTATCTGCCCCAGTATGATTATTTTCTGGACATACTTTCACTGCGCGCCGAACCGGAGAAATTCCGTTCGAAGATAAACAGGCCGGTCGCTGCGTTGAACTGCCTCCAGGCGCCGCTGGAAATATTCGATGCGCTGGGTTTTGTCCCGTACAGATTCTGTTCGAGCACAGTGTCCGGACAGGATGTTGCATCTTCCAAGCTGCCGGCGCTGGCCTGTCCGGTCATCAAGTCGGCGCTGAGTTCTTTCTTGCTGGAGGATTCCATCGAGTCCCTGGCGGATCTGATCGTAATTGCCGGGACATGCGATTGGATGGTCCGATTTCCCGAATTGCTGGAGGAGCATGGCGGTAAAATCCATTTCATGGAACTGCCGCATATGAAAGAGAGCGAGCGGGGGCGCAAACGCTGGATCGAAGAGGTATATTTGCTTAAAGACTTTCTGGAGAGAGAGTCCGGTAAAAAGATGTTACGGCAAAACCTGCGCCTTTCCATACAAAAGTATGCTGCCGCCCGGCTGGCGTTGAGGAATTTGCTGGAGGCGCGCGCAAGAAGAGAGATCCCGGCCCTCTGGTGCATGATCATGACCAATGCTTTAATGATGGGGGATGTGGAGGGATGGACACGCAGCGTCAATGAAGTTATCCGGGAACAGTCCGGCAAACTAAGCTGCCCGGAGGCCAGTGTTTTTCTGGCCGGTTCCCCGGTGATGTTTCCCAATCTGAAGATTCCGCAGCTGCTGGAGGATGCAGGCATTCATGTGGCGGCCGACGAGCTTTGCACCTCGGAGCGCATCCTGGCCGGTGTTCCTTTATATGAAGATGATTCAGAATTTGCTATGCTGAAGGCTTTGGCGGAGCAGTCTCATCTGGGCTGCAGCTGCCCGACTTATGCGGATAATGAAAGACGGCTGGATAATATCATGGCGACAATGCGGGACAGGAATATTTCCGGACTTGTTTTGCATATCCTCAAGGGATGCCATCCCTATGATCTGTGCAGTTTCAAGATGGAGCAGGTGCTCCGGGAGAATGGTTTTCATTTTCTGCGCATTGAAACCGACCAGTCGCGTGAGGACAGCAAAAGTCTGCTGCTGCGATTGGAAGCATTCAGCGCGGTAATTCAATAAAAAAGGTGATGTGATGATAACAGCAGGAATAGATATCGGTTCTGCGGCAATTAAACTGGTCTTTGTCGAAAACGGTGCAATCGTCTGGTCACAGACCCAGCCTTCTACGGCTTTTAGCGCCGGAGTGGGTGAAAAATTATTCAAAGAGGGGCTGGCTGCCCTTTCCTTGCGGGAACAGAATATTGCCGGAATAGCAACCACGGGATACGGAAAGTCTCTGTTTGGCCTGTCCGGGAAAAAGGTAAACGAAATAACCGCCAATGCTCTGGGCGCACATAT
>DAOUGB010000108.1:0-3440 GCA_034429595.1 Dehalococcoidales bacterium | reverse complement strand
AGCAATCCGTCCACCCCACCGACCACGCCTATGAAAAGCTCATCGACGCCTGGAAGCCGGAGGCGGTGCCCGGCTACCGCCGGCTTACCCGCGCCATCCACGAGTACGAAACGAAGATATTCGCGCAGCTGAACCATAACGGCGCCCAGGGGGACGGCTCCTATTCCCGGCTCCCCATTCTGGCCCCCTCCCCCGTACCGGACTTCATGTTCCGGGAGGTGCCCAAGGAAATGGAAATCGAGGACATGCGGGAAGTGACCGGCGCTTTCTGTAAAAGCGCCATCAACATACGTGAGGGCGGTTTTGATGGTATCGAGCTGCAGTTAGGCCATAGCTCGCTGCTGCGGCAGTTCCTTTCCCCCCTCACCAACCTGCGCCGGGACGAATACGGCGGCAGCCTGGAAAACCGGATGCGCTTCCCGCTGGAGGTCATCGCGGCGGCGCGGGAAACGGTGGGGAACGACTATACGCTGGGCATCCGGCTCTGCGCCGACGAGATGGTGCAGGGCGGCCTGACGCTGGACGATGTTAAGGAAATCGCGAAACGATTTGAAGCTTCCAAACACCTCGATTTCATGGATTTATCCGTAGCCACCTTCTACAACCTGTACCTGGTAGGGGCTTCCATGCACACGCCGCTGGGCTATACCATCCCGCTTGCGGCCGGAATAAAAAGCGCGGTGGGCCTGCCGGTTTTCTGCACCGGCCGCATCAACGACCCCGTGATGGCGGAAAAGGTGCTGGCGGACGGCCAGGCGGATATGATAGGGATGGTGCGCGCCCAGATATGCGACCCCCACCTGGCGAACAAAGCCAAAGAGGGCAGGCTGGAGAAAATCCGCTACTGCGTGGCGGACAACCAGGGCTGTTACGGTCGGGTGGGACTGAACAAGCCCATCGGCTGCATCCAAAATCCCGCCGTTAGCTATGAGAAAGAACAAAGCTCGATAAAACCACCGCCGGTTAAGAAAAAGGTGATGATAATCGGGGGAGGGCCGGCCGGACTGCGCGCCGCGGAAGCCGCCGCCCGCCGCGGGCATAAGGTAACGCTCTATGAAAAAGCGGACAAACTGGGCGGCCAGATAAACGTGGCGGCGCTGGGGGTGGGACGGGAAGAGCTTAAAGCCATCATCCGTAATTTTGAGAACCAGCTTAAGCACCTGCCGGTGGAAATCGTCCTGAACAAAGAGGTGGACATTGATTTTGTGTTAAAACAGAACCCGGATGCGGTCATCGTGGCGACCGGGGCTTTGCCCAAACCATGCACGGTTTACGGCGCGGCCGGCCCTAACATCTACTCTGTCTGGCAGATACTTACCGGGGAAGCGAAAGCCGGTAAAAAAGTCCTCTTTATCGATAACGACGGTCATCATGCGGCCACGGCCACCATCGAGTTCCTTCTAGACCGGGGCAGCAAGGTGCATGTCGTCCCCAATTCGTCAACCATAGGGTCGGAGCTGGGGCCAAGCCAGGATTCATACCTGGCGCACCAGCGGCTGGCGCAAAAAGGCGTGACGTTCACGCCGGACTTCGCGGTGACGGAGATTCAGGGACTAACGGTCAAAGGGCTGAATTACTACAACAACGAATGGCTGACTTTTGCCGATAACGATACGGTGGTCTACGCACAGGGCACTTACGCGGACGACGCGCTTTACAAAGCCCTCAAGGGCAGGGTGAAAGAGCTTTTCCGCGTGGGCGATTGCGTGGCCCCGCGGCGTCTGGACATGGCGATACTGGAGGGGGACAGGGCGGGGAGGGAGATATAAGGAGAACTCAAATCTCAAAAGTTAAAGATATCACCCTCACCTAACCTCTCCCATCGAGGGAGAGGAATAACGATTTATGAATAGAGAAATCTGGGTACTGCCGGAACTGAATACTGACAGGGAACCGTCCAAATTAACACCCGGTCTGCTTTCCGGGGCGCGCCTGGCGGCGGAAAAGACCGGCGGGGAGGTCATTGCGCTGGTTTTTACCGACCACCCCGCGCCGATATCGGAGGTTTTAGCGCAATATGGCGTATCGAGAGTTTTAGTGTTCCAGGACCCGGTATTCCAACGCTTTTCCCCGGAGGCTTACACGGCGGCGCTGTTGCCACGTCTGCGGCAGGATAGACCCCGGCTGATAATCATGGGGAATACACAAATCGGGAGAGAATTGGCCCCCCGCCTGGCCGTGTTATTGGAAACAAGCATCGTTACCGACTGCGTAAAAATGGATTTTACCATTCCTGAACAGCCGTTCTTTTATCGTCCGGTATACGGCGGGCAGCTTTACGCAGAGATAAAATGTGAAACGGATAAGACCATCATCGTGACGATGGAGGAAAAACGCCTGAACGCTTTACCCTCCGGTCCCACCGGAGAGGTTAAAAGCCTCGTCATAGAATCCCGATTACCCGCTGATTTGATAAAAACCGAACACCTGGAATATCTCCCCGCCGATTTCAATACCGTGGACGTCACCGAAGCGGAAACCATCGTGGCGGCGGGGATGGGAGCAATATCCGACGAGCTTTATCCCCTGGTAATGGAACTGGCGGCACTGGTGGAGGGGTCAATCGGCACGACGCGCCCGGTCGTGGACAGCGGGAAGGTAGGGAGGGAAAGGCTCATCGGGCAGACCGGCAAGACGGTTAGCCCGGATTTCTACCTGGCGCTGGGGATATCCGGGGCGACGCACCATACCGGCGGCATCCAGGAATCCCGTAAAATCGTCGCGGTGAATAAAGACCCGCAGGCCCCGATTTTCAGCAATGCGGACGCGGGCATCGCCGCCGACCTTAAAGAAGTGCTGCCCAAACTTATTGAAAGAATCAAAAAGGCCAAAGCCGATGGCGAAATTCTTTGACGTAATCGTGGTGGGGGCAGGGCCGGCGGGAAGCATCGCCGCTTTAAAGCTGGCGCGGGCGGGGGTAAAGGTCTGCCTGCTGGAACGCGGCAAGCACCCCGGCGCCAAAAACATGTTCGGGGGGCTGCTGCACAACAGCCCCGTGCTGAATGAAATGTTCCCGGATTTCTGGGAAACCGCGCCGATTGAAAGGCACGTTTACAAAAAGGTGCTCGCGTTCATGACGCCGGAAGCGGCGGTGTCTTTAACCTTCGATAACGACAATTACGATAAGCCGCCCTACAACGGCGCGACGGTTTTCCGCCCGGCCTTCGATAAATGGCTGGCGGAGCAGGCGGTAGAGGCCGGAGCGCTACTGCTGAACGAGTGCACGGCGGAAGACTTTATTAGAGAGAATGGCAGGATTACCGGCTTAACCGTAAAGGGGCGTGAGGGCGAGATAAGGGGCAACATCATCATCGCGGCGGACGGGGTGCTGTCTTTCCTGACGCAAATCGCCGGTTTGAGACAGGAAATAAAATCGGGGGAGATGGGGGTGGGGGTAAAGCTGCTGCTGGGCCTGCCGGAAGAGACCATCAACAGCTTTA
>DAOUGB010000107.1:0-1655 GCA_034429595.1 Dehalococcoidales bacterium | reverse complement strand
GTTGTGAAAGACGCGGGCGATGATCCCGACATCACCAACGGCGTCGCCATCTCGGTATCTCTGGCCTGGTCGGAAGGCAACGATGTCTGCTTTGTTGCCGGAGAAGGTGTGGGAACAGTAACGAAGCCGGGCCTTTCCGTATTGCCTGGTGAGCCTGCAATAAATCCGGTGCCGCGGCGGATGATATCCGATGCAGTGAGATCAATGACGGATCGGGGTGTCACTGTTACCATATCCATACCCGGTGGAGAAGAGCTGGCGAAGCGTACCTTCAATCCCCGTCTGGGCATAACAGGAGGGCTTTCCATAATCGGCACAACCGGCCGCGTACGTCCCTTCAGTTGCTCCGCCATACGGGAATCGATTCGGTCTGTTATTGAAGTTACCGCCGCGGGCGGTTTCATCAGACCGGTTGTTGTACCCGGCCACATCGGTGCACGCTCCGCCCGGACGCTGCTGCGCGTTCGCGAGGAAGAGATTATCGAGGTGAGTAATGAATGGGGCTTTGCTCTTGATGCAATAAAAGAGCATTCCTTTGAAGCGATTCTCATTCTGGGGCATCCGGGAAAACTGGCGAAGCTCATTCAGGGACAATGGGACACCCATTCGTCGCGTTCCCCAAGCGCTTTGCCTTACGTGGCAAATATGGCCGAAAATTTGACGGGTCTCGGGTATACGGATATCCCCACCGTAGAAGGTATTTTGGGGGCATTGTCGGAAGCGAACAGAAGACTTCTCGGTGATGAACTTGCCGCAAACATCGGTGAAGCAGTCGAGGGGAGACTGGAGGGGAAAATACCCGTGGCGGTGGTGCTTGTGGACATGAAGGGAAATTTGCTGGGACAGAAAGGAGATCTGACGCCATGGCAATGAAAGACAATCCCATCAGGATCGTCGGCTGCGGCCCCGGTTCATTGGAATACGTGACACCTTTGGCTTATAAAATTGCTCATGAAGCCGATGTCCTGGTCGGAGCTCAAAGGCTGCTCGACCTGTTTCCGCAAACAGCGGCGCAGTATGTCCCTGTTTCATCCCCCATCGAAGGACTTCTTGATCAACTGGGGAAAATATCTCCGGCAAAAAGAATCGTCATCCTTGTTACGGGCGATCCCGGACTTCTCAGCCTGGCCAGACTGGTGATTGCGCGTTTCGGAAGAAACGCCTGCCGGATCGTCGCCGGCGTCAGTTCCCTGCAGGTGGCGTTCGCGGCGCTGGGCCTCGACTGGCATGACGCCGTTGTTGTCGACGCCCACGGCGATCTGCCGCAACTGGACGATGCCGCCGTTGTTAATGCCGGAAAGATAGCCGTGTATGCAGGCAAAAAAGAATCATTTGCGTGGATGGCCGATCTGGCCCGTTTGCTCGGTTCCGGATACCGGCTCTTCCTTTGTGCTGATCTTACTCTTCCCGGCGAAACTGTCCGGGAGATTACAGCGGGTGACCTTCTTGAAGAAGGCCATCCTGCATTATCCGTTGTGATTTTCGTAAAAAAGGAGCTTATGGAATGAAGACAGGAACGCTCTATGGTATTGGCGTAGGACCCGGCGACCCGGAACTTGTTACCGTCAAAGCGGCGCGGATACTTTCATCCTGCGGGCATGTATTTGTGCCCAAAGCCAGGATCAAGGCGGAAAGCGTGGCTCTGACCATCGCCC
>DAOUGB010000106.1:0-62798 GCA_034429595.1 Dehalococcoidales bacterium | reverse complement strand
CAATCCGGTTCCGCGACCGAGCAGATTGCCAGCGTCAGCCAGCAGGTGGCCAAAGGCGCTGAAGAGCAGACCAAGGGCATTGGCGAAGTCAATAATGCCATCGGCGAACTTGGTAAAGCTATTGAGATGGTTGATGGCGGCAGCAAAGAACAATCCAAGGCCGTAGAGCAGGCTACCGGCATCGTGCAGCAGGTTTCCAGCGCCGCGGAACAGACCGCGACCAGCGCCCAGGAAGCCGCCACCAGCGCCTCCCAGGCAGCTGAAGTTGCCAAACAGGGCAGTTCGACGGTGGAGAAGACCATTGAAGGTATCAGGAAAATCAATGCCAGCATGCAGGATGTAGCCAATAAAGTGGCTGAACTCGGCAAGCACTCCGAAGAAATCGGCGGTATGATTGCTACCATTGACGATATCGCTTCCCAGACCAACCTGCTGGCGCTGAACGCAGCTATCGAGGCTGCCCGCGCCGGTGAGCAGGGACGCGGCTTCGCGGTGGTGGCCGATGAGGTTAAAAAGCTGGCCGAACGCACAGCTAAAGAGACTAAAGAAATCGCTGCCCTGGTAGGCACTGTCCAGAAGGGTGTCAGCGACTCGATACAGGCTTCCATGGAAGGCGCCAAACAGGCCGAGGCCGGTTCCAGCCTGGCTAATGAAGCCGGTATGGCACTGGGCCAGATACTGGAATCTATCAACAGTATGACGTCCCAGATAGAGTCCATCTCTGCCGCGGCGGAAGAGATGAGCGCCTCCGCGCAGGAAATGGTCAAAGTGGTTGACGGCGTAAGCAAGATAGCCGAGCAGAACCTTGGGGCCACCAAAAAGATGGCTGACAGCAAGACAAAGGTGAGTGAATCCACCAGCACTGTAGCCGCTACTATTGAAGAGAACAGCGCTGCGACGGAACAAATGAGTGCCTCCGCGCAGGAGATGAGTGCGCAGGTACAGCAGGTAGTAGCATCATCGCAGTCTCTTTCCAAGATGGCAGCAGACCTGAAACAGGCAGTCAATACGTTTAAGTTAACTAATGAAGATAACGCTGTTTCTAGGTCCACTGTCAAAGAATATAGCGATGCTGGGCAGACCACAGGTAACGGAAAAAAGACCAAGATTGAAGCCAAGAATACGGTAAAGGTCTAAAAAATTACAGTGGGGCTGGGGCGAAAGTCCCGGCCCCACTTATGACTTTAAATAATTCAAAACAGGGGGCTTACCCCTGCCATGGAGGAAAGAATAATGGCCAAAGAAACGATAGTAGCCGAAAAGCAGATGGTGCTATTCGAACTTGGTTCCGAGACCTATGGCCTGGATATCGCCACCGTTCATGAAATTATACGGATGCAGCCGATTACCAAAGTGCCTAAAGCCCCTATCTACGTAGAAGGTGTTATCAATCTTAGGGGCAAAGTAATACCGGTTATAGATATCGGGAAAAAGTTCGGTTTTGAAAAAGCGGAAAGAGCCAAGAACAACCGTATCGTGGTTGTCTATTTACAGGATACAACACTCGGCATCATTGTCGATGCGGTGACGGAAGTAATCCGGATACCCCATGATGCAATTGAGCCGGTATCGGACATCGTCACCTCCGGCAATTCCGAGTACCTGCAGGGAATTGCCAAGTTATCCGACAAGATGGTTATCCTGCTGGCGCTGGAAAAACTGCTGGCAGCGGATAGCGGGCTGGCGCAGATTGCCGCTAAGATTTCAGAGCAAAAGCCAGAGCCCGCCGGCGTAAAATAAGCCGTTCCTGACTTAAGATTGGGAATCCGGAATTTTACCGGATTTGGCACGAAACAGGTTTACAGAAAGATTCAGTTGCAGTTGCTGTAAGGCAATTAACAGCACAAATAGGAAAATGAAAGGAGACCCAGCGTGGAATTAGCGGCTGGCATCACCCAAGAAGATTTAAACCTATTTTTACAGGAAGCCGATGAGCAACTGCAACTGCTTGATGAGGACATTGTCCGGCTGGAGAAAGAATCAGGCAGCCAGGAGCTCATGCAGGAAATCTTCCGGGCGGCTCATACCCTCAAAGGTTCCTCCGCCATGGTAGGGCATCAGCGTCTGTCAGACCTGGCCCACGCCATGGAAAATGTCCTGGATAACGTACGTAAGGGCCTCCTGGCAATTAGCCCCAAAGTAGTTGACGCGCTGCTTCACGGGCTTGACCTCATGAGAGTCCTCCGCCAGGAAATGGTCACGCCTGATGCTCCTCCCACGGACATCAGGGGCGTTGTTGCGGAACTGGCCGCCTCGATGAAGAGCGGGGCGGATGCCGCAGCACAAAGCAACGGGGCAGGAAATGCCGGTTCCGAGGTTTCTCTTAACCTTAGTGACGAGCAGAAAGCCACCCTGGAAAAGGCCATGCAGGATGGCAAGCAGGGTTTCCGCATTAAAATCAAGATTAACCAGGAATCAGGCTGGGCATCCGTGCGGTGCTTCCAGATAATCCAGGCAATTTCTCCAATTGTTGATATCATCGGGTCCAAGCCTACACAGCAGGATATTGAGCAGGGTAATGCCGATGCTCTTTTTTATATGATAGGCATGTCATTCAAAAGCCGGGATGAAATCGGCAAGGCGCTGGCCCCGATTGCAGATATTGAAAGTATAGAAATCAATGAATTTAAAGAGAGGCAAGGCACCCCCTCTGCCGGTGATATTACCGCTGCCAAGAAGGAAGATGCAAAATTAGGCCAGACGGTGAGAGTGGATGTTAACCGGCTTGACAGCCTCATGGAACAGGTGGGGGAACTGGTTATCAACCGTAACCAGATAGGCCAGTTATGCAAGTTACTGGCGCAAAAGTATAGTAACGATGAGGATATACAGAGCCTGAATAACAGCGTGGCGCAGATCGGCAAGAATATCAGTACTTTACAGCAGGATGTCATGACGGTGCGCCTGCAGCCGATTGAGATAGTGTTTAACACTTTGCCGCGGCTGGTTAGAGACCTATCCCGTAAAATTAACAAAAAAATAGAATTTATCGTGGAAGGTCAGGAGACCGAGGTGGACCGCAGTGTTATCGAGCACCTGCGCGACCCGCTTATGCATTTGATAAGAAATTCCCTCGACCACGGCATCGAGACGCCGGAAGAACGCGTTGCCGCCGGCAAGCCGGAAGTGGGCACCGTGCGCCTTTCGGCTTTCCATGCGCAGGATAACATTATTATTAAACTGGAAGATGACGGCAAGGGCATCGACCCGGCTGTTTTAAGAAAAACGGCGGTTAATAAGGGCATGGTTACGCCGGAAGCGGTAGCTAAACTGACGGATTATGAAGTAATCAACTTAATTTTTGCCTCCGGTTTTTCAACGGCGAAAAAAGTGACCGAGATATCAGGGAGGGGTGTGGGGCTGGATGTGGTCAAAACGAATATAGAGGTCATGAACGGTTCCGTTCAGGTTGATTCTGAAATAGGTAAGGGCACAACCTTTACCTTGATGCTGCCGTTAACACTGGCGATTATCCCGGCTTTACTCGTTGCCACCGGCAAGACGACTTGCGCCGTACCGTTATCCAGCATTATAGAGACCAGCCGTCTGGAAGAAAAAGATGTCCATACGATAAGCGGCCGGGAAGTGACCCTGTTCAGGGGCAATATCTTGCCGCTGGTGAGATTGAATGAGGCTTTTGGATGGGAAGCTGAAGTAGAGACGGGTGCAGATAAAGCCGCATCCGCTGATTATATAGTTGTGGTCAGGTATTCCGGCACGCAGGTAGGAATTATTGTTGATGCGCTGCTGGAGCAACAGGAACTTGTGGTCAAATCGCTCGATGATTTTGTGGGCGGGAATAACAATTTCTCCGGCGCCAGTATCATGGGTGATGGCACAGTGGTCCTTATTATCGACGTAGCATCGCTGATTAAGAGTGTGGTGACAGAAAGGCAAAATGCCGTCTATGCAACATCTTTCGAGATGGCGCACTTAAAGTAATGAATACAAATACAGCGCGTTTGCAGAAAACTTAAAGGAGAAAAGGCAAATGGGAGTAAATAATAATCTGCAGGAGCTGATTTCAGGCAATCAGGAAATGAAAGCAATATTTGGCGGCGGCGTCAATAATGCGGTCATCGGCCTTTCCCAAATGGCCGGCCAGGAAATCAAAATCGCCAGTATGAATGTCAAAAAAGTGCTGGTAAAAGATATTCCCGGTTTGTTCGGCGGGCCTGAAGCTCTGATAATCGCAGTCTACCTGGAGATATCCGGGAAATCCAACGGGCATATGGTGGTTGTGTATGACCCCAAGGTGGCCTTTGACCTGGTAGACCTGCTGCTGGGGCAGCCCCAGGGGACCACTAAAGAGTTGAGCGATATGGAACGGTCCACGCTGGGTGAAATGGGCAATATCATGGGGTCGTTTTTCCTGAATTTCATCTCCGATTCGACGGGGAACCGGTTTCAGCCTTCGCCGCCGGCGGTGATGATGGATATGGCCGGGGCGGTTCTGGATTCAGCTTTAGCCAGTGTCCTGGCTTATAGTGATTCTACCTATATCGTGGAAACCGTTTTTGGCACGAATGACCGGCAGGTATCAGGAACTTTCCTGGTAATTCCCGATCCCGAATTGGAGGGCCTATAAATGGTTATCGCGACTACGGAAACGTTGAAACAGGAAAAAGAATCAATCGTCGTCGGTATGGGCGAGGTTGTGGTTTCAGCCGTTCCCTCTGTGGTGCTCACCTGTATTGGGCTGGGTTCCTGTATCGCGGTTTGTGTTTATGATAAAGTCGCGAAAATCGGGGGTATGGTACATATTGTGCTTCCGGAGCATCATGGCAGCAACCCTAATGACTTTAGCAAGTATGCGGATACGGGTGTCCCGCTGCTGATGGCTAAAGTCATTAAAAGCGGGGGAGACAAAAGCCGCTTTGTCGTTAAGATAGCCGGAGGCGCGCAGATGACGGTGTCACCCGGCCTGAAAGATACATTCAGGACCGGTGAAAGAAATCTCATACAGATAATGGCAACCCTGGAAAAACTGGGGATGGGGTTATCCGCCGCGGACGTAGGCGGCAATCTGGGGCGGACGGTGAAATTACACATCGATACCGGAAAAGTAATGGTGAAAACGGTCAACGGTATCGAGAGAGAAATTTGATAAAAATCATATTGTTAATGATGAATAATCAGGAAAAAGAGGAGACAATATGGCTACGATAATGGTAGTAGACGATGCAATGTTTATGCGCAAAAAATGCGCCCAGGTTTTAACGCAAAACGGCTATACGGTGGTGGAAGCCGCCAATGGGCGGGAAGCAGTTGATACATACAAATCAGCCAAACCGGATGCGGTACTGATGGATATAACCATGCCGGATATGGACGGAATACAGGCGTTAAGAGAACTATTGAATTTTGACCCCAACTGCAAAGTATCCATGTGCAGCGCGATGGGGCAGCAAAGTATGGTCATTGAAGCGTTAAAAATCGGGGCCAAGGATTTTGTCGTCAAACCTTTCGATGTAACCAGGGTAATCGGCGCGGTTCAGAAAATGTTGGGCTAGTTCGACCTGAACAGATAGTAAATAACGATGTCAGGAGAATCTCGTGCACAGGAAAATCAGGGTACTGGTTGTTGATGACTCAAGATATGTAATCGTGACGGTTACGAAAAGACTTGAAGCCGACCCCGAAATAGAGGTTGTTGGCTCGGCGCGGAACGGGATTGAAGCTATTGAGAAGGTAAAATCTCTCCGTCCGGATGTAGTAACCATGGACGTTGTTATGCCGGAAATGGACGGGCTAGAAGCTCTAAGAAGAATTATGGCGGAATGCCCAACGCCGGTAATCATGCTTAGCGCGCTGACCAGTGAAAATGCAGAGCCTACAATCAAGGCTTTGGAACTCGGTGCCGTGGACTTTTATTTAAAACCTTCAGCCATCAGGCCGGTTGGCACCAGTGCTGAAGATGATGCTCTGGCTGGCAAGGTAAAGACGGCCGCCGCGGTGAAATTCAGTAAAAAAGCGGAAGAACCGGATATACCGGATGGTATTCCGGTAAAAAGCCAAGCGGACACAGAAAGGCAGACTGCTTTTAATAATCTCGTCATCATCGGCTCTTCTACGGGAGGCCCGAGGGCGTTAATGCAGGTGGTTCCGTTTCTGCCGGCGGATATTCCCGCCGCGGTGTTAATCGTCCAGCACATGCCGCCGGTTTTTACCAAGTCTCTGGCCGAAAGGCTGGCCCAGGTATCCAAAATAGAGGTAGTGGAAGCCAGAGATGGTAATGTCCTTACCAGGGGGAAAGCATTATTGGCCCCCGGCGATTTTCATATGATTATTAATAACCGCCAAAGGATAGTACTCAACCAGGACCCCCCGAGGCTTGGAGTAAGGCCTTCAGTAGATATAACCATGAGGTCTGTGGCGGGATTTTTCGGCCGGGCCGTGCTGGGCGTGATACTCACCGGCATGGGGATGGACGGGACCGATGGGGCTGCCGCCATTAAGCAAAGAGGCGGCAGGATTTTCGCCCAGGACGAGGCTACCAGCGCTGTTTACGGCATGCCGCAAAGTGTAGCCAAGGCCGGTTATGTAGATAAGGTATTGCCTATACATAAGATGGCGCAGGCGATTACGAAAGCCTGCGCGAACCAGGAGCAAGATAATGACCATGACTCAAGAAGAATATCTGTTTCTAAAAAAGAAAATTCAGCAGTTGACGAAGTTAGAGCTTGACCATTACAGCAGTAATCAGATGATAAGGCGGCTGGACGGATTCATTCTCCGCTCCAAGGCGGCCGGAGTGGCCGAATACTGCCATTTGCTGGAAAGGGAGCCCGGAGAGGTGGAAAAGTTGCAGGACTTCCTGACAATCAACGTTTCCGAGTTTTTCCGTGACATGGTGCATTTTAAGTTTTTAAAGGAAAAAGTACTGCCGGAACTGCTGCAAAATAATCTACAGTTGAATATCTGGAGCGCCGGTTGCTCTATCGGCGCGGAAGCGTATTCCACCGCGATATTACTGGAACGGCTGTCTCCGTATCGGAATCACCGGATAATAGCGACGGATATAGATAAAAACGCGCTGACACAGGCCGCCGCCGGCGGTCCGTATCATGCCCCGGATATCAGGAATGTGCCGGCGGATTTGCTTGAAAAATATTTTGTGAGGAACGGTGAAGATTATCGAGTCATCGACAGGATACGGAAAAAGGTCATTTTCCGGCAGCATGACCTGACGCGCGACCCGTTTGAAAGTAATTTCGACCTGATTATCTGCCGGAATGTGGTTATTTATTTTACCGATGAAGCCAAGAAGAAATTAAGAAGAAGGTTTATTGACGCGCTGAAGCTTAATGGCGTGCTCTTTATCGGCGCGACGGAAACGATGCTGGATGCCAGCGATACGGGATTCGTGCGGATGTCTCCCTGTTTTTATAAAAAGACACATGAAGCCATGGAAAAAAGCAAACTCACCTCTATATCCGTGAGATAGAGTGAAAAAATGAGACGTATAACATTAAAACATGCAAAACCGGGGATGATGGTTGAAGCACCGGTGTATGATAACTGGGGTAATCTGTTGTTGGCTGCGAACAGCGAACTATCTGCGGATATTATCAACACGATTACCGCGCGTGGCGTATCCGAGGTGTTCATCCGTGATTGGCGCGTGACGGACGTACTGGTAGTGCCACTTTTTTCGCCGCAGAACGAGGGTATCCTGGCGAAAGCTTTCTGGCGGCTTATCATGGAGAAACAGGGGCAGCCGGATGATGGAATTATCAATGAAATAAATGTGGCAATAAGCGCCATGGTCAAGGATATAAGTCTAAATGTCGTCGGTGACGTTAATGTAATGTGCAGTATTTCACCGAATGACTATGTATATCTCCAGCCCGTTAAAACAGCCGGGCTTTGTTTGGCAATAGGCCGTGGACTGGGCTTGTCCCCGGAAGATATGGTAAAGCTGGGGATGGCAGCGGTCTTTAAAGATATCGGGCTGCCGCTGGAGGTTATGGATACGGTAGATTGTTTGGCCGAAGGGGCATCACCCGCTTTGAGCGAGCACCCTGTTGCCGGCAGTAATCTGCTGCAGCAGCACAAGTTGACAGGCGGTGAAATAGCTAAGGCTGTTTTACATCACCATGAACACTGGTTCGGCACAGGGTACCCGCAGGGATTGAAGGGAAATGCAATATCAAAATTTTCACGGATTATCGCCATCTCCGATGCTTTCGTAGACCTGCTTTCCGTGCGGCCGGGGCGGAATAAATACATGCCGCATGAGGCAATCGAGTATATCATGGCTTGCGGCGGAGACCAGTTTGACCCTGAACTGGTTGAGCTGTTTGTCAGGCAGGTGCCGTCTTACCCGTCCGGACTTTCCGTGCAGCTTAATACCGGGGATACCGGCATCGTGTCCGATGCCAAACTCGGTTTTGTTGCCAGGCCTATCGTGCGGATATGTTACCGGCCGGTAAAGGGGTTATTGAAGGAACCTATTAATGTAGATTTATCCCGTCAGGCTTACCAGCGCATGTTGATTACAAAAGTGTTGGAGTATGATTAATGGGTACCGATGATAGAGTATTATCGCAGGCGGAAATAGACGCGCTGTTAGCGCAATCCGCGCCGAGCACGCCTGCGCCTAAAGCATCACCTGCGCCGATGCAGCAGGCAAAAGTGTCCGCCGCGCCGCCGCCCTCTAAGGTGGTAGAGCAACCGCTTAGAGTACCATCGCCCCCGCCTCCACCGCCGCCTAAAGCGGCTGCGGCGCCGGTCAAACCGCCGGCGCCGGCACCTCAACCGGCAGCTGTTCCGCCCAAACCGCTGGCGTCTGCGCCTCAACCGGCAGCTGTTCCGACGCCGGGTCCCACGCCGGAACAGGTGGCTAACCTGTGCAAGCAGATAATTGCCGAACAGACGAAGGACCTGCAGAAAACGGTACATGATTTACAGAAGAATGAAATAGAGCTGACGATAAAGGTTAATAAGCTCGATAATATCACGGAAAAAATGAACCATCTGGAAGAAAAAATCGGCGAGATGGCCGCGCTGGTCAAATCATCGCCCAAGGCCGTTAAAGCTCTGGAAGCGAGGATGGAGGAAATCTACAGCCTGCTGGACGCCATGCGTCAGGAAAAACATGCCAGTGACGAAGAACGCATACGGGACGAGTTCCAGTGCGTTAATTGCCGTTCCGAGAAGCTCGTGGCGATTCATGTAAAATGTACCAGCTGCGGCACAGAAAACTGGATGGGATGGTTCCCTGAATCCGGAAGTTATGACCATGGGCATTATTAATCAATATTAACTTCAGCTTATCAAAGTACGTCAGGATATCGTTCCGTACGGTGCATTTTACTGGATTTTGGAGGGATTTAAGGTAATGGGAATGATGAACCTGACGCAAGTAAGGCTAGCCGTGTAGTTTTTCATACATTGCCTTCAGGTCTTCAAGCCAGAGCTTTGCCTCGGCATCGGAAGGCATTCTCCAGTCACCACGCGGGGACAGGCTCACCGAGGCAACTTTTGGGCCTTCAGGCAAGCATGTTCGCTTGAACTGGTTGTGAAAAAATCTTTCAATGAAGCTTTTCAGCCAGCGGTATAAGTCATCGAGGGTATAACGGCCGTCGAATAGTCCCCGTTGCAGCGCCGCGTTAGCCAGGTAAAGAATTTTACCCGGCCGCATCCCGAAACGAATAAAAGGATAAAGATAGAAATCGGCAAGCTCAACCGGCCCGATGATATCTTCGCTCTTTTGTGTTATCCGTCCGTTCTCCGGCGGTAGTAATTCCGGGGAGATAGGGGTCTCCAGGACATCATACAAAACGTTTTTTGCCGTGCGGTCGACTTGTTCTTCATCGGCCACCCATTCGACGAGATAGCGGACCAGTGTTTTGGGGACGGACACGTTGACGTGATAGTGCGAAAACTGGTCACCGGAAAAAGTGCTCCAGCCCAGAGCAACTTCAGTGAGGTCGCCGGTGCCCAGCGTGATGGCGTTAAGCTGGTTGGCTTTATTAAAGAGGAACTCCGTGCGGTAGCGGGCCTGTACATTTTCAAAGACCAGGTCTTCCCGGCCATTATGTTCCAGGTCTCCCAGATGTAACCTGGCGGTTTTGGTGATATTAACGGTGCCAAAACTAACCATTAACGCCTGACATAATTTGGTAGCGTTGGCTTTGGTCTTCCGGGTGGTCCCGAAACCGGGCAGGGTGAAAGCATGGACGTTGGTACGCGGCAGTTTAAGGAAATCCATGGTTTTGACCGCCACCAGGAGCGCCAGCGTGGAATCAAGCCCCCCCGAAACCCCCAGCACCAGCTGGTTTCTTCCGGCGCCGTTAAGTTTCTGGGCCAGCGCCGCCACCTGCATGGAAAAAATTTCCCGGCATCTGGCGGCCCGGCCGGCGGGGTCTTGCGGCACAAAGGGATGGGCATCGAGCTTCCGCTCCAGGGTTTCCGGGTGGATGTCACCGGTGTTTGCCTCGACAACCCGGAATGGCTTCGTCTGCGCCGCCATATCACGGAAACTCGTTAGCGCGCGGCGGTCATGCGCCAGCCTTTCAAGGTCGATATCCGTTATGATAAGCTGGGAATTTGCCGATAACCTCTCCGATTCCTGTAAAATAGTTCCGTTTTCCGCGATGATGGCATGCCCGCTGTAGACAACATCGTTCGATGACTCACCGATGCCGGATGACACATAGCAGTAAGCGGCGATGCACCTGCCCGACTCCGAAGATACCATTATCCGGCGCCAGTCAGCTTTACCCAGCAGTTCGTTGCTGGCTGAAAGGTTAACCAGTACCGTGGCTCCGGCCAGCGCCTGGTATTCATGCGGCGCCAGCGGGTTCCACAGGTCTTCACAAATTTCAACCCCGATAATGCCTCCCGCGATTCCCCGCAGTTTAAAAAGGATATCCGTGCCGAAGGGGACTTCATGGCCGTTCATCTCGATAGTGCGGGCACGGGCATTTGTACCGGAGGTAAACCAGCGGCTTTCATAAAACTCCCGGTAGGTGGGTAAAAGGGTTTTAGGTATCACCCCGAGAACCTGCCCGGCGTTAATGATAACCGCACAGTTGAAAATCTGCTGCTCAACGACCAGCGGCATCCCAACGATTACCACCATCGTACTGCCGGCGCTTTCCTTTAATATCTCATCCAGTCCCTTCCGGGCTTTTAGCAGTAGCGCCTGGTGCTGTACCAGGTCGCCGATGGTATAGCCGGTCACCGACATTTCCGGGAAGGTGAGTATCTGTATACCCTGGCCCGCGGCTTTTCTCATGGTATCGATGACGGCTTCAACGTTGAAATCAACGTCAGCCACGCGGAGTCGCGGGAGGGCGGCGCCAACCCGTAAAAATCCGAGGTCACGGCTTAATTGTATGTTTTCCACCACGCTATTCTTTCTCCCGGTTCAAACAGTTATTTTAAATAGCAGACAGCTTTTCTGGTCTGCGCATCGGCAATCACGTGAGCGTGCGCTCCCTTATATGCCGCAGGGACATCGATAACTTTAATGACATCTTTGAATTCGGCGTATTCCGGAAGGATTTTAACCAGCGCGTTGGGTGATTGGGTAAAGAACCGGCTGTTAAATTCCGCAGTACGTTTATCCGGGAAGACCGGCATGTAGATGATATCCGCCTCGACCAGGTCCTGGAAAAAGTGGGTGCCGTAGGACAGTTCCGGCTCGGTGCCGGCATGGGTGCGGCCAACCTCCACCAGGACGGTAAAATTATCTATGTCCGCGTAGTTTACATTTACGCCTAAATCGATATTGTTGCTGCCCCACCGGCCAGGGCCGACCGCCATAATTTTTGCCGCTTTGCCGCGGAAATATTCATTGATTTTACCCACCACCCGGCCGATATCCCTCTTACCGCTGGCGGAATCCAGCCGGGCGTATTTAGCGGGGTCAATGTAAATAATATATTTAATGGAATCGATAATGCCGCCGCTGATTATCCTGTTAGATTTAAATAATATATTTGGGGATGCGAGTTTTTCCGGTAAGGCTACCGGCATATCCGGCGTCCGTGGCAACCTTAACGGCCGGCACTGCAATAAATTCACCTTGACCGCGCCATCGGCATCGATAGTGGCCGTAAACTCAATGTCCACCGGCTGCTGCCAGGTCTTTTCCAGGACGGTTAAAATTTCATCCATCGTTTTGACCATATCCGTTTGATTAATCAGATTATTGAAGGTCAGGATGATTTTTTGAGATGAAGCATCCGATAAACCGAAGAGCGAATCATTGACATAATCATCCGATATCGCGGAGGTAAAGAAACTCAAGTTGGGATAGTCCATCGGCGTCAGGATTTCCCGCACCGGATGGGTGGCGAATTCGTTGGCCTCCAGGTCTAACAGGTCAATATTTTTTTGCGAGTATTTGGCTATCTGGCGGCCGATTTCCGGCCTTAATTCCGGGTGGCTGACGGCGAGCATCCGGGGATAATCCCCGCCGATACGGTTGACGGCGCGGGTTCCCAGCCCGAAAACCAGCCTTATCATGCCTTTAGCGGGGTCGATGCGGTTGGTCCAGGCATAAAGATTATGGGAGAAAGCCACCCCGGCCAGCGAGGGGAAGAAATAGCGGCGGTAGGGCATGCCGGAAACGCGCTGCACCAGTATCGCCATCTGCTCGTCATTTTCCCCCAGGCCTCTTTTCTTGCGGTAAATCAGGGCATCCGGGTTGAGGGCGCTGGCGTAGACCAGTTTGACCGCCCGCAGGAAGGCCTCCAGACGTTTTTCCGGGTTATCCTGGTTGGCGCAGAATTCGCTGCGGTATTTACCGGCAAAAGCATTGCCGAAGCTGTCTTCCAGCAGGCTGCTGGAGCGCACGATTATCGGCGCCTGGCCGAAGTAGTCCAGCATGGTTTTAAACTGCTCGATGATTTCTTTGGGGAATTCTCCATCCATAAATTGCCGTTCTATTTGTTCGAACTCCTCCCGTGAGACCTGGACGTTTCTGGAGCGCTGCGATTTCAAGCGGAAAAGGTTGTTATCCACCAGGAAAGTAAAGAAAACATCGGAGCCGATAAAGAACGAATCGTGTTCTTCCAGAATACGGGCAAAGTCCCACTTACTCTCCTGCAACAGCACCTTTCGGGCTACCAACATCCCGGCGGCTTTACCGCCGATACGTCCGGAGCCGATCATCCGGTTTCTTATCTGCATCAAATCATCGGCGGTCAAATAGCGGTCAGCCAGTTTATTGAAATCCGGGTGATTGCCGATCATCATGCGGGTGAGTTCCTGTTTGAGCGCGGTTATCTCACGGTTGGCTTCCGGCAGTTCGGAAGCGACGCCCTGATACTGAATCAGCTTGCTGTAAACGCTGTCCCACGGCGCGATGGAAGGGGAGGCCATACCGGTCAGGCGTTTGCTGGCCAGAACGGACAGGGCGGCGGCATCGCCGCTCTGGAAAATCGGCAGCCAGTTATCTCCGGAAATTACATGGGGAATAAACATTTCTGAAGAATACCGGTCCCAGACCTTCAGCGGGTGGATATACGCCCGTTCCCCCACATGGTATAAATCAATTAATATCTGGGTCGTGTCCCGGATGCGGGCGATGGCGCCGGCGGAGTGCTGGTTGCGCGTTAGGGCAAAATAAGTGATGGTGTCTAATTCAAACAAATAAGGGCAGGTAAAATGAAAAAAGTTGGCCAATAATTCATCGGTCGCCCATTTGTCCACGAGGTCGGAAAGGTTGTCAAAGACATAGCAGACCTTTTTACCGTGTTCATCGATAATGCGGTGTACCGCCGTACTGAAAAAATCAAATCCGGGAGACGGGTCCACATTAACGATGGTAAGGCCGGAACGGGGCTTCAAGACCGGCTTATGCGCGGCAAACCGGATATAAATGCATTTAAAGCCGTCTTTAATGGAACGGGTAATGAACGAGTTGGCGAAACTCGTATAATCGTCCAGGTTGTCCACCTGCCAGACAATGTTATCCCCCAGGCGGATACCCTGGAGCAAATCGTCAAGAGCATTTATCCCGCTGCTCGCTGTTCTGGCACTATCCTTAATTGTCATGTTAAAACAGCTACTCTTTAATATTGTCAAGAATATGGTGATTAATATTGAGAAAATGGCGGGAATGAAGCGGAGCTTCCCCTATTTTTACATCGAGTTTCCAAACAGGCTGAAGTTGCTGGAAATCAATTAGCCCGCTCCCGGCAATATTTTCTATCTCAAATCCGTCTTCGACCGCTGCCGCCACCGGATTAAGTCCGTTAAGCTGCACGATACCGGTCCGGTTCAGGGCTACCGGAATCTGGCAAAGCGGTTCGTCGGCATCTCCTATAGCGTAAACGCCGCCGATGCCGGCCTCCTGGAGCAGGGCAATATTTTCTTCAGCCGTTTTTCTGGCCAGCGCCGGAATGGTGCGTAAAGCCCCCAGTACTTTACCATTGCCGGTCCCTGCCGCCTTAGCCACGCTGGTCATTCTGGAACGGATAAACTCCTCGGAAGGGTCTAGGGAAGTACCGGCCAGGTCAATAATGGCGACAAAGCGCCTGGGGGTAGCGCTCTGGATTTCGAGGACGCCGCCAAGCTTAAACTCCGTATGAATACCGGCCTTGAGGAGCACGCCGTTGACGGCGACGCTGCTGATGGTGGCGAGACCGATTTTGCCGCGCGGGACGACGGTGGAACCGAGCCGTTCTCCTTCCGGCGCGGCGGCCACCAGGTCGCTGACACAAATTCCGGCTTTGAATGAGCTCTTCATGGCCGCAATGGCCTTTTTAAACTTGTCTTTATGAATAAAAGATATGTTCACCGGCAATTGACCGGAGCGTTTAACAGGGTCGAAGGTAGTCTGGTAGGCCAGCATATTGAGCTTGTCCCGCACAAAACCGAGTTGCCGCGCCGCCATGGCTTCTTTAATCTCCCGCTGTCCTTCAGCCGTAATCATCCGTCCGTTGCGGCCGAACGGCTGGGTATAGCCGCATTCGTCAGCAGTTTTCAGGTGATACCTAACGGCACGTTCGCTCAAATAGAAACCCTCGTGTTCGAGACGTCGGGTTATGGTATATGACCCGAGAGGTTTGGATGACTTGCTCAAGGTTTTTAAAATGGCCAACAGCTTGCCTTCCGGGTCACGGACTTCCTGTCTTATCAAATCTCGTCACCTCCTTCCCCCGATTTATCAGAGGCGGGAACTGTAAGGTTCCAGTTGCTTGACGCCTTTAGGCAGGGTTTCGCTCAAACCGTCCGCGTCTTTGGAGGCCGCGGTCTTTTTCGGCCTGATTTTTCGGTAGACGTCTTTGGGCGACTTTACTTTGCCGTCGATGGTCAGGAGCCGTTCGATAGTGATACCGAAAAGCTTTTCATTCTCCTGCAGATGAGGCTGTATCAATGCCCAGTCGGCGTCCGTAATATCGGCGAATTCGCCGCCGTTAAGCTGCTCGTCGACCAGTTTCCGGTGCGGGTCGCGCACGTAAATCGCGCCGCCGGAAGCCAGCGAAAAGATGTTGGAGCCCGGATAAGGCGATTCCAGTTCCCGGAGCGAGCCGTTATTGTCATCAAAGCCGATGCCGTTCAGGACGACAAAGCCGCCCCCGTTCAGCGGGTCGCCGGCCATAAAGGATTCCGCCAGGTAATCGAGCGCGGTGCCGTTGATAACCACCCGCGGTTTGCCAACCGCGTTGATAAGCGGCCGCCCGGCGGCATTGCCCAGGATATAGACGGAGCCTCCCTTGGCGCCGTACATGAAGGTCTGCCCCACATCGCCGAAGACCACGAGCTTGCCGTCCTTCATAATCTGGCAGAGCTGGTCTTGAGCATTGTTGTGGACGTAAATCTCCATGCCGTCGATGCCGGAAGCCAGATAATCGCCGGGAGAGCCGTAGACATCAATACGCACGCCTTTGGTGTTCGGGCCGCAGCCGCAGCCGGTGAAACGCTGCCCGCGGCAATTGTAGACGATAAAGCGCTTCCAGCCGAGTTTGTAAGCATGGACAATCATCAGCGCGTCACAGTTCTCACCTTCCGGCTCGAACTTTTCCGCATCGATAACCAGCACCTGTTCTTTTGCCGCCGGCGGTCTCAAGCCGCCACGGTTGGCAAAATCTATTTTACAGAACATAGATGCCGCGTTTTCCGTCATCATCGGCGTGGCGGCCAGGATTTCATCCAGGTTGATTTTCAAGACGTGCTGCACGGAACTGCGTTTGATTTTGCCGGTATCGTAACGCCGGTCGTTCAGCATGGTAAGCGCGGTGATGGCTATTTGCTTGAAGGCATCGCTTTGCCGCGCCTGTTTTTTGATAGTTTCAACAGTGAACCTCAAATCGCCGGTAGCGTATCCGCTCATGGCGTCACGGACGTAGGCAAAGATGTTTTGCGCGGCCTTATCCTCATCTTTTTCCGCGAATAATGCTTTGAGCTTATCTTCAATTTCTTTGTTTAAGGTTTTCAACTCACCGGTAACATCGCAAATGACCTTATCCTTGACAGTCTCGATTACCTTGCCGAATTTATCGGTGCAGATGAGCTGCTTATTGCCAGAGCCGTCATGGGCATCTTTAAGGCTGAAAATGAACGCGCCGCCATCAGTATAGCTGCCGCCGCGGGCATTCCAGTATTTGTCCGCGATGGGCCGGAAGCGCGGGTCTTCCTTCATCAGCGAGCTAAGCGTGGCGTCGATGGCCTGCTTTTCCGAGCAGATAAGACCTACCTGCACCTCGCCTTCCTGCAGGGCGAAGACCTGCGGCCTTAACATGGCCGTATCCGTGATGCCGATTAACTGGAACTGGCTGTTCTGCACATCGTTGCGGGCGATGATGAAGAACCACGGGCCGTCCGGCGATGAAGAGACATGGTGCGTCTGGATGGCTTTATAAAGCGCTTGTTTTTCTTTGGGCAGCATGTCGAAGTCCATCTCGGAGGTCGGCGCCATCGCCTCGATGAGGTATTCCAAAGGATATTTATAGACCCGGCTCCACAGGTCGAGCAGGAGCGCGGCTTCTTCCGTATCGGTCAGGAATAACGGGTGGTAGTTACGCTGTTTGAGATATTCAAAAACAGCCTGGTAGTTGGCAAAATCGCCGTTATGCACGAGCGCTTCATTGAGCGCGCTGAAGGGATGGCAGCCGCCGGGGTGCCAGACGCGGCCCCGGGTAGGATAGCGCTGGTGGGCCAGCCAGACATGGGCTTTAAAATCATCCAGTTTATAATAGCGGACGACGTTCTCCGCGTAGCCGACGATTTTCAGAATCATCATGTTCCGTCCGTGGGACATGACGAAGGCCTTTTTCTCGCCGAGCGAAGCGTAATATTGCGTATTGATTTTGTAGCTGTTCTGGTAAACGAACTCGTCCTCGGCGTCGCGGCGGGTCAGCGAGGTCAATTGCTTTTCCGCGATGAATTTATTCAGCACGTCATCCTTGACGCGGACGAAATAGCGCATGATATCCGGCGGTTTGATTTCCAGCCCGATGCTGCGGTAATCATCCAGCGTGGCCAGTTGCTCGGCTTTATCAATGGTAAAGTGAGGCTTAATATAAGTGCTTTCCAGTTCCGGTAATACGCTGTTATCCAGCAGCGCGATATGCAGCATGTAGTCGTTATCCAGCACCTGCCGGGAAACTCCCAGGGACTCCGGAATAAAGCCGACGGCCCCGATGCCGCCGCCCTTGCCGTTGCCCCGGTTATGCATCTGCACGGAAGGTTCGAAGATATTTTTGCCGGTCACGGGAATCGAGCAGATGAAGCCGGTAACGCCGCAGCCGCCTTCTTCCTCGGTGTTGGCGCAGAGGGACAGTGATTCGGGGAACAACCCCGCGCGTGAAGCTAATATTCTTTCGGCATTATCCATGTTCAGACTCCGTTTCATGACTGTAATCTACGTGCTCCAGCAGGTCGGTCCGCCCGACGAGCTCGCGGATGCTGCGCATACCGAATTTCTGGAGGATATCGACCAGCTGGACGTTCCAGGCATGGTAAAAATTGGTCAAACGCTGGGTCGCCCAGTCTTCGGTAAAGAGGTCGGCCAGTTCGGAATCCGTGGTGGCGATGCCGCGGGAACAGCCGCGGCCGGATTCGCAGTTGCCGCAGCGGACGCACTCTAACGCGATAAGCTCCGCCGTCCCGATGACCGCGCCATCGGCGCCCAGGCAGATGGCTTTAGCCAGGTCGTGGGCGGTGCGGATGCCGCCGGAAGCGATGAGCGTCATGGCGTCGCGGGCGCCTTCGTCTTTCAAGAACTGGTGGACTTTGGTGATAGCGTACTCGATGGGCATGGCGATGTTCTTCTTGGCGATATCCGGCGCCGCGCCGGTGCCGCCGTAGCCGCCATCGATGTGAATGATATGCGCGCCGGCATAGTACGAGCCAACCGCCACCATATCTACATCGTTAGGCGTGGATACCTTGACGGAGACCAGCGCCTTGGGGTTCATTTCTTTAATCCAGTCGATGTGCTTTTTGTGGTCCTCGATGGAGTACACCGAGTGGAACGGGAAGGGGGAGAACAGGGAGGAACCCTTGACCGCCTCGCGCATTTTGGCGACACTGGCGGTATTTTTCTCGCCCAGCAGGTGACCTCCAAGGCCGGGTTTGGCGCCCTGGGCGTATTTAAATTCCACCATCCTGACACGCTGGATGGTCTCTTCACGCACCCCGAAAAGCCCGGTGGCCACCTGGGTGATAACGTGTTCGTCATACGGGTGCAGCATATCCGGGTAGCCGCCCTCGCCGGTGCAGGTGAAGGTGTTCCAGACAGTGGCGTTGTGCGCCTTGGAAAGCATCGTGGGCAGACTCACCGACCCGAAGGACATGCCGCCGCCGTAAACCGGGGTGGAAATGACGATGTTGTGCCGGCCGTCATTGCGGCGGTTCAGCGGGATTTCCGTGGAGATTTCCGATTTATCTACTTTCGGCGGATTCTTAGGGAATTTAAAACGGAGTTTATCAAAGCCGCCGCCGGAATTGCCCACATTATATTCAAGGTCGGTACGCGCGGGCGGATAGCCGGTCTCGGCCATAATCCACGTGCCGGTGATGATATCCGGCGTCCAGCGGTAATCGCCCAGCGTTTCGTACATCGGGTTCAGGGACAGGCTCAAAGCCTGGCGCGGGCATTTGGCCACGCAATAAAAATCATTCTTCTCACATTCAAACCCGATGCATTTGTAATCGATGGGCGGCTTGACTTTATTGTGCCCCTCAACCCTTTCATGCACGCCGTAAGGGCATGTTTTGGCGCAGGTGCCGCAGTTAATGCAGGCATCTGACCGGGTGACTTTGTATTTCGGCACCTGGTGTTTGAACCTGGAAGGTATCTCTCTGATTTTAACGGTAGAAGGTATCATATATTCACCGCTTCTCTTTTTTAAATATTTTTCCAAAGGTGTCTCTATCTATTTCTTCAAAAAATATGGCGCGGCCGCTTTCGCCCCGCAAACGGCGGGCTTCGCGGATACCCATGGCGCCCATCATTTCCAGAATCTGGGAATGCCAGGCTCCCAGGAGATTGGTAATCCGCAGTATAAGGGTGGCGGCCGGAATTTTATCCAGTCCAGCCGGCCAGACGAGCGTTTTTCCCGGCTCTTCATAGATTCTTAATCCCAGAGCAACCATGAGCGGAATATCTATCGCCGTCAGGTCAGCGCCGCAGAGCATGGCTTTAGGCACCTGCTCCGCCATGGCAATACCACCCGAGGCGATTAGAGTAATCTCATCGCGGATGCCGTCATCCACCAGCCTCGCATGTACCGACCGGATGACGTCCTTGAGCAGACGTCCGCTGTCTCCCTTTGCCACGTTTAACTCACGCCCGCGGTAATCAGCCGCGATGTGAATGACCTCGGCGCCGTTGTGCGCCAGCACCCCCACGATGGTCTCTACTTCCTTGTTCGCCGGGACGCGTATAATAATGATGGCCTGGTTCAAGCCTTTGATTTTCTTGATAAGGGCCGGCAGGTTATTCAGCATCGTATCGCTGTACTCAATCTCTACGAGGCGCGCTTTTTTCAGTATGGCTTCATATTGGTTGATTTCTTGATGCGCAAGGTAAGGGATGATGCTGCCGCTGTATTTTTCCAGCCTGGGCGTGATTTCTCCCGCGGGCAAGATAACACAAGTGTTTATATCGGCGGCCGCCTTGAGCATGGCTTCTTTGACAGAGGCACTTACTTTTTCTGCCGCGAGGTCGAAGAGAATAGGCAGGGAAACGGTGAAGGTATCCGGCACGGCTGAAGACAATTGCCCTTGAGTATCGAATGTCAGGTGATTGAGCCGGCGGCCTAATTCGACGGCGGTGCTGATATATTCCCGGCCGTGTATCCCGTCCCGGGTGGGGCGCACGATTTCTGACATATCCGTCCACATGCTGTCAAAGCCTATCCCCGTAAAGGGGCCGCGGTAGCCAGCGCCGGAAACCGGCACTTTCCCGTCCTCGGCCTGCTTCCAGAGGCTAAGCAGTATATCCGGCTTCCAGAATGTGCCGCCGGTGCGGGCATAATCTTTATCGATGGATTTTTCCAGGGCGCCGCGCGGGCATTCCTGCAGACAGCGGAAGCAGTTGCGGCAGACCGTGGTATCCGGGTCCGCCATTTTGCGGGGGTCATCTTGACGGCGCTTGTGCGCTTCATAAATACATACCTTGGTGCATTTACCGCAGTTGATGCAGTTTTCCCCGCGCACGATCTTGAATTTAAATATATAATCCAGGTCCAGTGGCGCAGTCACGGTGTTAATGTGATATTTCTTCGGCATAGTCTTTTTCTATCTTTCCAGATTTTTTATCAAGCGGATTAGCTGTTCCGCTCCACCATATCCCAATATTCCTTGCTCTCATCGACCTTTTTCAAAAATCCCGCGATATCATCCTCCGGCCGGCCGAACTTATCTTCCAGCTTTTTTTCCAGCGCATCCCACAGCCTCATCAGTTCGAGGTTGGTCTGGCAAATCTCCTCGCAGGATTTACAGTGCATACAATGGAAAGCCGCCGCCGCTTCTTCCGGGGTTACGGTTTGGCCGGCCTGGAGTTTCTTGGCGATAGCGATTTTTCCTTTGGCGGTGGATTCTTCATTCCCGGTGACCAGGTAAGACGGGCAGACCGCCATGCAGTTGCCGCACTTGGCGCAGGCATGGGTGCTTAGTTCGAGGTCCAGGCCATCGACTTTCTTGTTCTTGCCCAGGAGCATGGTAACGAGCTTGCCGACTACCGGCGCCGTCAGCACCAGCAACTGGATGGCTGTATTGAAAAAGGCCGGGTTAAAAAGCACCCCGGAAAGACCTTTGGAACCACGGCTGAAGGGCTTGCCCGGGTTCAGGATATTATTGGGGTCTACCCTGGCTTTATAATCCTTTAGTTCGCGGAGCTTTTCCTTACTATACAGGTGGTTAATAAAAGCGGAATTCCAGAGGCCGAGTCCGTATGGTTCCGCGCCGCGCGATACGGCGGCCCGGGTGAGAATGGAAACCAGCGGCACGTTGATAATGTATTTCAATTTCCGGGAATCACAAAGGTAGTTGGACATCACCAATGCCTTCCGGGAATCGATAATATAGGAATCGATGCATACCTCCGCCCCGAAGTATCCCGCCAGCTTCTTGGCTTTTTTCGTGAAGGCGGCAACCGATTTTATCGGGATGATAACCTCGCTGGCCAGGATGGTGGGGCCTAAACGCTTGATTTTCATGCCGAACAGGCGCTCATTCCAGAGGTAGTTCGCCGCGTAGCGGGGCGCTTCTTCAATACCGCTGTTTTGTGACATGAACTGCAGGAAATTTTTATCATCTGCGGCACTGCCGAATTCCAGAAGGACGGCGGCGCTCTGTTTGAAGATGCCGGTTTTCATAAGCTGGCTGATATCGGCCAGGTGGTTGGCGTCCAGGAACCGGATAACGTTGGGTTTGGACTGTTCGGTAGTCGGGTCTTTAACATATTTATCAATGAAGTTAAAAGCTTCTTTATCATCCGGAAAATACAGGAGGTGGGGATATGACCCCTGGGGAACATCACGCAGCTTGAGGGTTACTTCAGCGATGATGCCGAACTCTCCCTCGGTGGAGACAAAGTAATTAAAATCATGGTCAGCAGGGGACAGCTTTTTAACCTCCCCGGTGGCGGTGACGACGGTCATGGACACGATTTGTTGGGAGAGGTGGCCGTATTTAAAACTGTTGATGGCGTAGCCGCCCGTGGATATCCAGCCGCCGACGGTGGAAAACTTGCTGGAGGGGTAGGTCATCAAACACAAGCCCTGTTGCTTGGCGGTGATATCGATATCGCTCCAGCGGGCACCTGCTTCAACGGTCGCGGTCTTTTGCGCGGTGTCTATCGACAGGATTTTGCGGAAAGGCGACAGGTCGATAACGATGCCTGCATGGGTAGGAATAACGCCGCCGAAACCCCACGAGGCGGCTCCCCGCGGTACCACGGGGATTTTATAATCGTTAGCTAATTTGAGTACTTTTTTAATCTCGTCGATATTTTTCGGCTGGACGACCATATCGGGTAATATTTTAAAAAGCAATTTAGTCAAGACTTGCGGTATATCCCCGATGTCATGACTGTATATTTCCCGTTCGGCCGGTTTATCGATAATTTTCATATCGCTCAAGGTCTTTTTTAACTCATCTATTTTCATGATTTACGTCTCTTCATTCACCAGCAACAGTGATGCGGGGTAAGAACGGCCGGAGTGGCACTATCCGGCCTTCAGTAATACCCCGCTCACAATTACGCTGGATAATCTAAGCTAACTTTGGCTTATGCTATTTTTACAATATAGGCAGGTACGTTTTGATTTCGTAATCGGATACCTGCGTCCGGTATTTATCCCATTCGATTTTCTTGTTCTTGATGAATGCATCGAAAACGGCATCGCCGAGCGCTTTCCGTACCAGTTCGCTCTTCTCGGTCAGCGCAATCGCCTCGCCGAGGTTGGCGGGCAATGTCCCAATGCCCCGCTTATTCCGTTCCGCTTCACCCATGTGGAAGACGTTTTCCTCCACCGGTTCCGGCGCTTCAAGCCCTTCCTCGATACCCTGCAGGCCAGCGGCCAGCAGTACACTGAAGCAAAGGTAAGGATTGCAGGCGGGGTCTGGGGAACGGATTTCAAACCGGGTGGCGTTTTCTTTACCCACTTCGTACATGGGGACTCTAATAAGGTCGGAGCGGTTACGCTGCGCCCAGGAAAGGTAGACCGGCGCTTCATAGCCCGGCACCAGCCGCTTGTAGGAGTTGACCCACTGGCTGGTCACGGCGGTAAATTCCGGCGCATATTTCAGCAATCCGGCCAGGAAGCTCAACGCCACTTTGGAAAGATGGTAAAGTCCGTTCTTATCAAAGAAAGCGTTGCGTTGGCCCTTGAATAATGATTGGTGCACGTGCATGCCGCTGCCGTTAATGCCGAAGACCGGCTTGGGCATAAAGGTGGCATAGACGCCGTATTTCTCCGCCACTTGCTTGACGATTAAGCGGTAGGTCATGACGTTATCCGCCATCGTTAAAGCATCGCAGTACTGCATATCGATTTCATGCTGGCTGATGGCTACTTCATGATGTGACTTATCGACCGTGATGCCCATTTTCTCCAGCATCAGCACAGTCTCGCGCCGCAGGTCGATAGCGGCGTCCGGCATGACATCGAAATAACCGCCCTCATCGAGTATCTCGGTGTGCTTGTTGTCTTTGAAGTAAAAGTATTCCAGTTCCGGGCCTACGTAATAAATGTAGCCCATATCCGCCGCGCGCTTCAGGTTCCGCTTGAGCACGTAGCGGGGGTCGGCTTCCAGCGGCTGGCGGTCCGGCTTGACGATATCGCAGAAAAGCCGCGCTACCGATGCATGTTCCTGCGGCCGCCACGGCAGTAACTGGAAAGTAGTGGGGTCAGGCACGCAGATCATGTCGCTTTCGTCAATGCGGGCGAAGCCCTGAATCGACGAACCATCGAATCCTACTCCATCGTTAAGCGCGTTCTCCAGCTGCTCTACTGGGATGGCAAAGTTTTTCAGGACCCCCAGGATGTCCGTAAACCACAGACGGACGAATTTGACGTCACGTTCTTTGACGGTCTTAAGAACATATTCCCGGGCTTCCTCCTTGCTCTTGTTGGTCGGCATTTATTCTCCTTTTTCCACAAATATTTTTGTGTATTATTACTCTATTGAAAATGATATTGGTCACATAGCTGTAAGAGCTTTATATATTTACTTTACTCTTGGCTTATTTCAAATTCGTTACAATAACGTTACAATCGTGTTAAGAAATATCTGAACGGGTAAAAAGTGCCGGTTTTGGGTGGCAAAACACATTTTAGCGGCCTCAATCCGCGCATAATAGCGGTAATTTCAAGATAAATATTATTGTGATATTATTAAAACGGATAGTGCTTTACGGGAGTAGGTAGATTGAATCGACCCCGGGTATTGATACTGGCGCAAGAAAGCGAAATTATACGGGATTTGATTAACGGCTTAATCCTGAAAGGTTATCTCTGTCATTTGATTTCCCGTGAAGAAGAGCTGGAGAGCAACGATACTCCGGATTTGTTACTTATCGAGACGGGAAACGAATTGGCTGACGCCGAGTTACGGGAATTAATCCAGCGGATTAAGCGTGACCGGCGTATCATCATCGTTTTGCTGGCGGATAAAGCTACTCTCCATGACTCGCGTAATGTAGCCAATATTGAAGATTTTGTGCTGAAACCTTATGACCTGGATGAGCTTTCCGTAAGGATAAACCGGCTTTTGCAAAGACATATACCGATTGAAGAATCAGCAGAATACCTGAAAGCCGGGGACATCATTATTAACGTACCCAGATGCGAGGTGCGGGTGGCGGGCAGGGTAGTTGACCTTACGTTTACCGAATATGAACTGCTTAAGCTTTTGGTAAGCAAGAAAGGCTACGTGCTTACCCGCGAGGTGTTACTCAACAAGATATGGGGCTATGATTACCTGGGCGGCGACCGTACAGTCGATGTCCATATCACCAGGCTGCGTAACAAGATTGAAGACCCGACCCACAGTTTTATCGAGACGGTAAGAAATATTGGGTACCGGATTAAGGAAGAAGAAACGTAAGTCTTTAAGTTACCCGGCGGCTGGACTTTTTAGCAACTCTACGGATTCTTTCCAGTTCTTTATATGCAGTTCCTCATCCGCAATAATGTTTTTTATAAGCAAACCGGTCTTATCATCCATGTTTAGTGTTCTTAAAAAATAGGAGTAGTCTTTCACGGCTCTTTTTTCAATCACTATATCAATCTTTAAGGCCAGCGCCTTACCGGAGCACCGGCTTACAGCTCCCAGCAGACTGCCCACCGCCTGAAACAAGAAAGATAAACCGGTAGGGCGGTTGCTCAATTCAATAATACGGCGCTTGAGGTTAACAGCATGCTGCCGCTCATTATCGACGGCATGAAGCATTTTCTGGCTGATTTCAGCTTCTTTAAAAAGGCCCTTTTGCGTGCGGTAAACCGCCGTGGCGAACCTTTCCATACTATACATAAAGTTAAGCGACCACATGGTTTTATTCATCGTAGGCCCCCTGGCAACTGACCGTTAACAATAAACCTGCTTGTTTTTACCTTCCCGGCCTTTATTATAATGGTACAGAAAAGAACAGACTGAACAGGTAAATCATGGCCGGGATGGAAATTACGGAGAAAACAAAACTGCCGACGATGAACTGACTAGCGATGGCCCGGTTGCCGCCGCACCGTTCGGTAAGAATAGGGATTGCCGTAATCGGCGGTACCGCGGCCTGCAAAATGATGATGAAGGCAGTTATCGTGTCCGGGCGGAACAGCACCAGTAGTCCCAAAAAGACCAGCGGGAAAACAAGGTTCTTTACGATAACAAACTTTATTATATCCCGGATATAGAATTTTCTTTTTCCATCTTCTTTGAACGTGAAGTCGTTATAGATATTGCCGCCCAGGATTAACATAAACAGCGGCGTGGCCATGGCTCCGACCATCGTCAGGATGCTAAGGATAAAATCCGGTATGTACTTATTGATAGCCGCCAGGCTGATAATCATCCCGATAACGGTTGTTACCAGCACGGGATTGACAATCCGCTGCCAGCTAAGCGACAGCGAAGGCCCCTTGCCGCGGAAAAACAGGGTATAAGTGCTGAAAACCATGGAGGGGTGCAGCGCCATGAATACGAAGAGCGATATCAGGTATGTATTCCCCACCCCGAACAACCCGGTGATAATGACCAGGGGGAAAAACAGTCCGTTTTGAAAGAACAGGCTTATCGTAAACTCGCTGCGGATATCTTTTCTGATGATGAAGGATGCGGCCAGAGATAGCCCCAGTGAGACGGCGGTGAACCCGAGCCACCACAAGGGCATTTGCCACCAGTCCGGGAAATTACCGACGGAAAAATCTCTGATGAGATTAGCCAGCACCAGGAAAGGCAAAGCGATATCAATGGCTAATGTCGAGAGGAACGATAAAGTAGTACCCGGTACCCTCCGGCGCCCGATCAGCCAGAACCCGAGAATGCCTATGCCCAATAATATAAAGACAGCTTCAAATGTAAGTAAAAGCAGGTTCACTTTTTTCTACCTTGTCATCCCGGATATACCGTATTTTAACACCATTGTGTTGGGCCTGGGTAGAGCAGCGGTGAAAAGGTATTATGCGGCTAAATAATTGACGGATAACAATGGGCAAAAACAAGCCCCTGCTCTATACGCAGGGGCTGAAAACCGCCGGGAAGCTAAGGAGGGATAGCCCGTTTTCATTTTTTGTTTAATTCGCCCGGCGTTGTCCGGGAATTTAATGGCTATGAGGATGTCTCTGTTCTTCGAATTCTTGTATTAAATCGAGCGCATCTTTCCGGAGAATCTTTAATATGCGGTTGAATTCTAAAACTTGGGTTTCATCTAGTGAACGAAACAATAGTTTACTGCTTCGCCCTCTGGACATCGTGGTGGCTTTTTTTACCAGCTCGATGCCTTTTCTCGTTATCGTAACATTTCTCACGCGGCGGTCATTGTTATTATCGCTGTTTATCCTTTTGACAAAACCCTGCTTTTCCAGAGTATCTATTATTTTGGTTACCGCATGTTTGGAGCGGAAAGTTCTCTTGCTTATTTCAGTGGGCATCATAACCGTATTATGAAGAATTAATAGATGAAGCACATTAAACCCTGACCGGGTAATGGGATGTTCACGCGCTTCAATATCCACAAACCTTGATATAATGTCTGAAGTACTTAGAAATGATAGCAGGGTATCCACTCGTAATTCATTCGCCTGGTCTTTTATTTCTTTGGCAATTGATTTAATACTGCTTTTGGTATCTTCCTTCATCATGCCTCCCTTGGTGTAAGCCCCGAGATGAGTGTAATAGACCTAAAATAGCTGCTTATAAATGTTTTTATGCATTGACAAAGTAGTTAAAACGTTATAATTATACATAGTGTAACAGGCATAATTCAACTGTCCACATATCATTATATAGAATATTATATGGAGTATTATGCTATATAGTATTGTATCAATTTACCAATATATCCTACTTCAGCAAGATATGCAACCGGGGACGCCCAAACCGTATTGCTTGCTTGGCCTCCCGAAGAATTATGGGACATAAGTCAATAGTAATATTTGACAATATATTCCATGTGATGATAACATATGTCTAAGTTTTATCCAATGTTCCGGCGCCGGTAATCATAGCTCGCGGTTGTCAATAGAAGCGAGTTGTTTAATATTAGCATTTCAGGTGATTTCTTACTATAATCTAAGGAATAATAAAGATGTTAAGTTGTTATAGAGTACTCGACCTAACCGATGAAAAAGGGCTGTTTTGCGGAAAGCTGCTCGGAGACCTCGGGGCGGATGTTATCAAAATAGAAAAACCGGGTGGGGATAAGGCTCGGCGTATCGGGCCTTTTTATCATGATGAGCTTTCTCCGGAAAAGAGCCTTTACTGGTTCGCCTTCAATACCAATAAGCGGGGTATTACCCTTGATATTGAAACCGCGGATGGACGGGAAATCATTAAAAAACTGGTCGAGAAAGCCGATGTGATTATTGAGTCTTCCCAGCCGGGCTATATGGATAAAATTGGGCTGGGATATGATGTATTAAGCAGGATTAATCCCGGCCTGGTGTTTACCTCTATCAGCGCCTTCGGGCAGGAAGGCCCCTATAAAGATTACAAAGCCGACGACCTCGTAGTACGGGCTCTCGGCGGCATGATATTCACGGTTGGTGACCCGGATAGGCCTCCGTTAACCACCAGCTACCCTCATTCTTTCCTCGTCGGGGCGGCTCACGCCGCTATCGGCACGATGGTCGCTCTTTTTTACCGCGCCTTTACCGGCAAAGGCCAGCGCGTAGATGCGCCTACCCAGATGGGGTTAGGCTTTGTAGGCTCCGCCGAACAGCAGATACCCTGGATACTAAAGCATATCATTCCGCAAAGGAGCGGCCGTAACCGGTTTGCCACGCAGATGAAAAACGGCGACCTTTACTACCAGCCTATTCTATGGAACTGCAAAGACGGCAATATCTCTTTTTCTCTGGCTACTGCTGCCATGGCTTCCAGTTACGGGCCTATTCTGGAAGGGATGAAAAAAGACGGGATTGATACCGCGGCTCTGGAACGCTGGGATTGGACAAAGCCGCACGATGGGGAGTGGACAAAAGAAGACCTGGATGCTATCATGGCTGCCCTCGGCGGGTATTTTTCAGCGCATACCAAAGCGGAATTTTTGCAATTGGCGATTGAAAAGGGCGTGCATATAGGTGTATGTTTGAGTGTTGAAGAGGCCCTGAAATTCCCCCAGTATGTCGCAAGGAATTTCTGGGTGGATATAGACCATCCTGAACTAGATACCAAGCTTACGTACCCGGGCGCTTTTGTTAAGTTCAGTGAATCAGATTGCGGTGTTAAGTCCCGGGCGCCGTTGATTGGCGAACACAATGAGGAAATCTACGGCGCCGAACTCGGTTTTTCCAGGGAGCAAATGCTAACACTAAAACAGAGTCATGTAATTTAAAGGAGAAATCATGATTACTAAACCATTTGAAGGACTGAAAGTAATCGACATGACCTGGTCAGGCGCCGGGGTCTTTATTTTAAACTTCCTTGCCCATTTTGGGGCGACGGTAGTCAGGGTGGAAAGCATGAAACAGCCGGACCCCATCAGGAGGGTGTATACCTATACGGACGTTACCAATGATTCTCCTAATGCGACGAGCCGCGGTGCCTATTTTGCTTTCAGCCACCCGGCTAAAAAATATAGTATGACGATTAACCTGAAAACCCCCGAAGGTCTGGAGCTTTTTAAGAAGCTGGTTGCCTGGTCTGATGTTGTAGGGGAGTGTTTCCCGACCGGCGTCATGGAACGCTTCGGCCTGGGTTATGATGTACTGAAGGGCATTAAACCGGATGTTATCATGATGCGTAGTTGCGGCTACGGCCATTCCGGCCCTATGGCGCAGCAGGCCGGTTTCGGGATGACGCTGGCGGCTTACGCCATGATGTATAATATCGCCGGCTGGCCGGACCGCGGTTCGGTGCCGGTTTCCAGTTACTATTCTGACCAGTTGTCACCGCTGTTAAGTATCTTCGGGCTCGTTGCCGCGCTCGATTACCGCAAGCGGACCGGCAAAGGGCAGTGTATCGACCAATCGCAAATCGAATCCAGCCTGCACTATCTGTCTCCCCTTATCCTGGATTATTCCGCCAATAAACGGGACTTTAAGATAACCGGGAATACCAGTTCTTACGCGGCTCCGCACGGGGTTTACCGCTGTAAAGGTGAAGAAAGATGGGTCGCCATCGAGGTCTTCACCGATGAGGAATGGCATAGCTTTTGTAATGTCCTGGAGAATCCGGAATGGACGCAGAGCCCGCGTTTCTCTACTATGGGTGAAAGAGTTAAGAACAGCAGTGAGTTGGATAAACTGGTGGAGACCTGGACGGGAAAATATACTCCGGAAGAGGTAATGCATAAAATGCAGGAGGCCGGGGTGGGTGCCGGGGTGGTCTCTAACGCGCAGGATATTGTTGAAGACCCTCAATTAAAGCACTATAACTATTTCCGCACTGTAGAACATCCTTACATGGGAAAAATAACTTATGCTCATCCGCCGGCTTTCAAACTATCTGACGTAGATTCGGAAGTATGGCGCTCCAGTATTCTGGGGGAACATAACGAATATGTCTGTAAAGAGATACTGGGCCTTTCCGGCGGGGAATATAACCGGCTGATTCAGGCTAAGGTATTCGATTAATCTTGCCAGCCCGGCGCTCTGATATATTTGACCGGGACGGGTAAAAACACGAGCAGTTTGGAGGACGAAAATATGCTGGATTTTAATTTTACTGAAGAACAAATCATGTTAAAAAACATGCTTAAGGATTTCGGGAGTAAGGAGCTGGCCCCTACCTATAAAGACCGCGTTAAAGAAGAGAGAATCCCCAAAGAGTTGATAAAGAAGGTTGCGGACCTCGGCCTTTTAGGTTTAAACATACCGGAGGAATACGGTGGTTTTCCCAAGGACGCCGTGACTACCGGCGTAATCCTGGAAGAGTTAGCCAGACATGCCGATGATGGCGCATGGTTGCCCTTTAATGCCTATGCCTTGTCCGGGATTATCGCGCTCGGCTGTGAAGAAACGAAGCGAGAATGGCTTTCGGCCATCGCCGCAGGCGAAAAAATCGTTTGCATGGGCGCTACTGAAGCTGAAGCCGGGTCAGACCTGGGGAATTTAAAATCCACCTTTAGAAAAGATGGCGATGATTACATACTTAACGGCGAGAAAAACCGTGTCACTTTCGCTACGCAGGGTGACGCCATGATGGCTTTAGCCAAATCTGACCTATCTTCAAGGAGGATTACCGCTTTCCTCGTCCCGTTTGATTTTCCCGGCGTCACTATTGATAAAATCGAAGATATCGGGTGCGAATCCACCGGCGGCGGTATCGTTTCCATGGAGGATGTGAAAGTGCCCAAGAAATATCTTCTTGGTGATGAGGAAGGGAAAGGATTCCAGGCTACCATGAGGACATTTGACTGTATCCGGGCTTACGGAGCGCTGGAATCTTTAGCCAAGGCCGAGACGGTCCTCAATCAAACGATTGAGTACGCCAGACAGCGTGTCCAGTTCGGTAAGCCCATCTCCAAGTTCCAGGGGACATCCTTCAGGCTTGCCGAGGCGGCTACGTACCTGGAACTGGGCCGGTGGCTCTGTTACCGCGTCCTGTGGTTGAAAGATAACGGTTTACCTCACCGGAAAGAGTCCGCTATGGTTAAGTGGTGGTGCCCCCGCACGGCTTTTAATATCATCCATGAATGTTTGTTAATTCACGGCCATTACGGTTTCAGTAAAGACCTGCCCATCGAACAGCACTTGAGGGATTCCATCTTGACGGAAATTGGTGACGGCATGGCGGAAATCATGAAACTCATCATCAGCCGTGATATTATCGGCCGGGAATTTGTTGATTAACCGGCTATATTTTCCCGTTTGCGGTATAATTTAGGCAAAATAAGTTAGTAAGGAGATAGTTCTATGAAGATTACCAAAGTTGAAGCCATACCCCTGTCTATACCGTTTACCAAACCCATCGTCATGTCCCACGGCGCAGCTAAAGCATCGCTTACCGTGCTTCTTAAATTGCATACCGATGAAGGTATTACCGGCATATGCGAATGCGGCGATACTTCCATGTGGTACATGGGTGAAAGCCAGGACTCTATCTTCTACAATGTAACCAATGTTTTTGCTCCCATCCTCCTCGGGGAAGACCCGTTCAATATCGAGCTTATTATTGCCAGGATGGACAAGGCAGCCAAGGTTAACAACCAATCCAAGGCCCTTGTCGACTACGCCTTGCACGACCTCATGGGAAAGGCGCTGGGCGTACCTGTTTACAAGCTCCTCGGCGGTCTTTCCAATCCTAAAATTAAATTGGCCTATGTAATGTCTTCCGGCACGCCGCAGGAAGTGGCCGCCCAGGCGAAAAAGCTGGTGAACGCCGGGTATGGCGGCCTCAAGTTAAAAGTGGGCGCCAATATTGTCGAAGAAGATGTAGAAATGGTGGCGGAGGTCTATAAAGCCGTTGGCGGCAGGTGTAAAATCATGACCGATACTAACGGCGGCTGGAACTATATGCAGGCATTAAAATTCCTGCAGAAAGTCGCCAAGTACGATGTCTTTCTCTCCGAGCAACCTATCCCGTGGTGGGACATGGATGGTCTGGCAAGATTACGCCGCAAAGTGGATGTACCCATCTTCGCTGACGAGTCTGCCGCTGAATTAAACGACCTCATCAAACTGGCGCAGCGGGACGCTATCGATGGTTTCTTCCTTAAGGTGCCCAAGGCCGGCGGCATTCACAAATCGCAGAAATGGGTGGCTATCGCCCAATCGATGAACCTTAATGTAATGACTGGCTGCATGATTAATACCGGACTCGGCGCTGCCGTCGAGGCCCATTTCCTGGCGGCTACGGAATGGATGGGCAAGATTGAGCAGGAGTCCATCGGCCCGCTGAACCTGCACGACCTTATCGATACCGTATCCCAGCCGGTGAAAGATGACTTGGCGTTAAATGTTCCGAGGTATGAAAACGGTTATCTCTACCCGCCGGAAGGCCCGGGCCTTGGTATTGAACTGAATGAGGAGGCTGTCAAGAAATTCGCCACTCCCGGCAAAAAACCGGTAATACTAAAGCTTTAATGATTCAGAGAATAAAAAAGACAGCATAAGGCTAGCGCGAATATCGCCCGGTTATGTTGAATGATATTCAATAGCAATCTGAATTTACATTTACTATAAGGTATTATAAGGAAAGGAATTAGGTAGCTATGGCTCTTCTTAAGGAACCGGTACAAGAAGTAAAACAAATAAAAAATTATATCAATGGTGAATGGGTAGCATCTAAAGGTGAAATTGTAGATGTTGTTAATCCTGCTAACTGTAAAGTAATCGCCAAGGTGCCAATTTCTACCAAAGAGGAGATAGATGCCGCGGTGGCGGCGGCGCAAGCTGCTTTCCCGGATTGGCGCCGGACAACGCCGCTCGCCCGGACCAGAATGCTGTTCCGTTTGAAAGAATTGGTTGAAGAGCATTTTGAAGAAGTAAGCCGGATACAGACCCAGGAACACGGTAAAACCATAGATGAATCCCGGGGAGAAACACGGCGCGGCATCGAAAATATCGAGGTTGCCTGCGGCATACCGACCCTGATGCAGGGAGACTTTTCTGAAGACATCGCTCACGGCATTGACGAGTGGGTAATCCCCACGCCGCTTGGCGTTTTCGGCATCATCGGCCCCTTTAATTTCCCCTGGATGATTCCGCTCTGGTCAGCCCCCTACGCGGTTGCCACCGGTAATTGTGTCGTGATTAAACCTTCGAGTGAGGTGCCCATAAGCCAAACAAAACTGGCGGAATTGGTCGATGAGGCCGGTTTCCCGCCCGGTGTCTGGAACGTGGTCAACGGCGGAAGAACCGTGGTAAACGGCATGCTTGATAACCAGGATATTAAAGGTATTACCTTCGTTGGCTCGACGCCTATCGGCAGGGACGTCATCTACAAGCGTTGCGGCGAGACGGGCAAACGGGTTATCGCGCAATGTGGAGCTAAGAACTTCATGACGATAATGCCCGATTGTAATGTTGACAGGACGGTTGCCGCCATGATGACTTCCTTTTTCGGTAACGCCGGTCAGCGTTGTCTGGCGGCGGCTAATGCGGTCATCGTCGGTGATGATGATAAGTTCTACAAGCTTTTCGTGGAAAAGGTGCTCGAAAGCGCTGCTAAAATCCGCGTTGGCTACGGTCTTGATGAATCGATTCAGATGGGCCCGGTGCGCGATGCGGATAAGAAAGCCAATATCTTGAGATATATTGAAACCGGCATCAAAGAAGGCGCCAAGCTAATCCTGGACGGCCGTAAGGTCAAACCTGAAGGGGGTCTTCCGGATACCTGTTTCATTGGGCCGACTATTTTTGAAAATGTTAAACCGGATTCCGTGCTGGGTTCCGAGGAAATATTCGGGCCGGTCATGAGCATCATGCGCGCCAAGAACCTCAACGAGGCAATAGAAATTTCCAACGCGAATAATTACGGCAATGGCCATTCAATCTTCACACAGAGCGGCAAGAGCGCCCGTGATTTTCAGTACAACGTGGTCAGCGGTAATGTTGGTATCAATATCGGCATTGTCGCCCCGGTAGCGCTTTTCCCGTTCAGTGGCATGAAAGATTCTTTTTACGGCGTCCTGCACACCCAGGGCAAAGAAGCCGTACGATTTTTCACGGAAAGCAAGGTAGTTATTCAAAGATGGTTTTGAAGCTGAGGAGACTTAAAAATGATATTACATACAGCCTCTGAAGGAATTACTCTGGCTAAGGAATTGGAAACCATCTCTGCCAGTTTCTACGAAGAATTGGCACAGCGTTATCGTGAGGCAGCCGAGTTTTTTCTCGCCTGCGCTAAAGAGAACGGTAAAAACATCGTCCAGATAGAACGGGCCTACTATGGAGTCATCACCGATGCTCTTGAGGGTGGCTATGCCTTTAATCTGGAAACCAGTGAGTATGAGATTAATACAGAACTGCCGGCAGAGACAGACTATCCCGCTGTTTTGAAAAAGGCCATTGAAACGGAAGAAAAGATTATCAAGTTCTATACGGATGCCGCTAATCAATCCAGCGGCTTAATGGCTGATGTTCCCAGGACTTTCACGCTGGTAGCCAAAAAGAGAAGCCATCGGGTTGATGAACTGAAAGCTCTCCTGGGTTAATATCCGGGATTATAACTGAAACATTTGGGGCGAACCGGAAAACGGATAGTGGGGGTTGTTCCGCTGCATTAGGCGAAAACAAGTTAAAATTAAAAAGAAATATACTTAACCAAGGTAGAAGTTAAATGTTATCGGAAAAAACGATTGAAACCGATATCCTGGTTATTGGCGGAGGCGTAGCCGGGCTGTTTGCGGCGATAAAAGCCAAAGAGGCGGGAGCCAATGTGACCCTCGTTGATAAGGGTTATATCGGCAGGTCAGGCGCCTCGAACTTCGCCTCCGGTTTCTATTCGGTCTTCAATCCGCAATGGGGTCATGACCTTAACGCCTGGATGACGCAGATTAACGTGGCGTGTGAATATCTCAACAACCCGACCTGGACCGAGATTACGCTAAAGGAATCCTACGAAAGATATCAAGACCTCATTTCGTGGGGCGTGAAGTTTATTCCTAAAGAGAACGGCGAACCGTATGTGGAAAGAAGGGGAGTGTTGGAAGCCATCCCGATGTACCGGTGGCAATATACTCCCATCTTAAGAAAACAAGCTATTAAAAGCAAAGCCAATATAATCGATAGAATCATGGTCACGGACCTGCTCATGCAGGATGGCATGGTAATTGGTGCCGCAGGTTTCCATGTTACCAGCGGCGACTTTTATGTATTTAAAGCAAAGGCAACCATCATAACCGCCGGCAGCGGTAGTTTCAAGCTCCCGGGCATGCCGATTCACTGTTTGACGAGTGACGGTGAAGCCATGGCGTACCGGGCCGGGGCGGAAATAAGTAACAAGGAATTCTGGCATATATCGGCCTACTATCAAGAAAGAGCGGGTAAAAATGTTCCTGTTGAAGAAAAGGATATTTTACCTGTCAATTGTTCGCCCGGCTGGCTTAGCTTCGGCAGCCCTCTGGTACATTTTCATAATTTTATTGATGCTGAAGGTTATGAGGTAGTTAGCCAGATCGGCGCGGTTCACGATGGCCATGCACCCATACTCTGGAATCTTGATGCCGCCAGTGATGAAGAGAAGCGGTTGATGCTCCAGTATCTGGAATCGGGGAGAACGCTGTTCCGGTTCGAACGTGCAGGCATCGATATTAACCGGGGTGGTAAATTGAGGCAAGACGGAAATTCCGGCTTTGTGGGCATGGGCGTTCATGGAGGTGTAGCCGGTATAACGGCTATCGACACAAATTGCGCCACGGGCCTTCCCGGACTCTATGCCGCCGGTGATGCCTGCGATACAAGAGCCGTTGGGGCTACTTATCCGGCCGGCGGATTTGCTTTACGTCACGCCTCGGTCACCGGTGCCAGAGCCGGGCGCAGCGCTGCCGAATACGCTGCCAAGACGGGAAAAACCAATTGCGCTAGTGAGATATTGGCCGGAATGAAAGGCGTTTTATACGCGCCCGCTGAACGGAAGCGTGGTTTCAGCCCGTGGTGGGTGATACGGCAGCTCCAGAGTACTATGGCGCCATATTACATATGGCATTTCAGGCACGGGGAACGGTTAAAATCGGCGCTGACACTGGTAGAGTATTTTAAAAACAACCTGATACCTAAGCTGACCGCAAAGGATACTCATGAACTGCGCCTGGCTAATGAGACAAAAAATATGGTTCTCAACGCTGAAATGATGTTGCGGACCGCGCTTTTCAGAGCGGAGAGCCGGGGCTCCCATTACAGAGAGGATTATCCCCGGAGAGATGATGCTAACTGGCTGGCCTGGGTCAAATTAAAGAAAGACGGGGACACGATGAAGTTGGTGAAGGAATTGGTTCCTGAAGAATGGCGGCCGGATATGCAAAAACCGTATGCCGAGAGATATCCTAAAAGATTTCTCGGAGAGAGCGTTTAATTGCGCCGGGAAAACCACCGGGTTATTTACGGGAGTGAAACATTATGCCGATTGAGCGTATTGACGGTAACCTGTGCAATGGCTGCGGGATATGTGTTAATAGCTGTTGTATGGATGTTATCCGTATGAATGACAACAAGAAAGCTATCATCAGCTACCCGGAAGACTGCATGTTATGTGGAATGTGTGAAGTAGATTGTCCGCAAAAAGCAATATATGTCTCACCGACCAAGTATATACCGGTACCGACCGCTTTTGGCTAAGAATCTTACACTTAATTTCCATAGCGGCGTAATTCTGCTGCATTCCTTACTGCTTTATGGCCAGAGTGCCTTGCTTTTTATTTGCCCCGCGTATTTTTTCTCTGGTGCGTTATATAGGCTGGGATAATCTCCCCGTTAATTTCTGCTGTTAAAGCGGAGTAACGTTATAACAATATTTCGGCAATGCTATTGCCATCTCTCTGCATTATAAAAAATGCAAGAAATACTTCATCCGCCGGTCCTATGGTCGGGGATATTAAATCAGGAACAATTAGCTTCCGGCGGGAAGTATCACGGGAATATCCATCGCAACATATTTTTATGGTATGGGTAAGAAATACTAAGGTTCTGTTTGCTTGTGGTTGATTCATCCTTTTCTCCTGTGCTAGAATCTACGGCATGAAGCGAAAGACGATTGCTAAAATTGTGGGCTTTATTGGGATTATCTACGATGCTATTGATTTGATTTGGAATTCCTTTAACTGGATTACTTTTACTAAAACAGGACAATTGCCTCAGGATTTTGAAACATCTATAAAATGGGCAGTGTTTAGATGGGTTTCCATCGCTCTTGTCAGCAGTATTTTGCTTGGTTACGGATTCGCTAAATCTCGCTTGAAAAGATAGCACTAATACAATAAAAAGTATCACCACAAGTATTACCCAAAATATCACGAGAAAATATATCGGGATGACCGATGTAATCGCTCCAAAAAATAAGCTCACAGAAATAAGAGAGGCCGTTATTGAGCCTATTAAAATGAATACTACGAATCTCAATTTCTCACATATCCAATTCATTAATATACCCTCCGTTTCTTTGCCCCTTTGAACGGATGACGGCTAATCATTCCACCGCCGGAGTAAACCTCATTACCCTTGAGTATGGGTCGCCTGCGTTTAGCTCGTGGCTGTTTTGGGGTTAAAGGTTTTACGTTTGGATATTTCGGGCGTCTCCCGATGTATGTCGGTATCGGTTTTATACCCGTTCTTGGCTGGTGTTCAATCGTTATCTTGATTGTGGGTTTATAGTTACGGATAATATCATCCCAATGACGATAGGGGTACTTAACCCCTGCAAACTCGGCGGGGGTTTTACCCTGTAAGGATTCATGAGGTCTTAGAAAATTGTAATAGGCAAGATAGGCTTCGGTGAAATCTAACGCTGTCTCAAAGTTCTTTAAACCACGCATGACCTTTGTACGCTGTTTGAGAGTGCCATGCCAGCGTTCTATCTTGGATGTACTCTCCCCCTCTACAGTGGAGAATGGAGAGCCTTGCACGTGTTCTGCGTCTTTGCCATAGGATACATCCAGATACGACTTCAGTTGGTCGGTAAGGACTGTCTTGGGTTGTTTCCCTGCCAGTTTCACCGCCCTGTCAATCAGTATTTGAGCGTCTTTGGTCGTACGACTGCGGGATAATCTTGAAGCCAAAAGCATACGGGAATGAGTGTCTATAATATCCCATAGCCACAATTGAGAACCGCCGATTTTCAATACCGTCTCATCGGCAACCCACTCATTCCCGATTCCCTTTGGATGATAGTTCTTTACGCTCTCGGTTAAGTATTGGCTATATTTCTGTATCCATTCGTAAATCGTAGCGGTTGAGGGAGTATGCCCGTTCTCTTGATTGAAGTGTCTGCCGATAGCCCGCACACTTTGCCCGTCATAGTAAAGATTAAGTGCGGATGATATTTCACTGGTAGGCACTCTCATACCAGATAGGTTATCATCGGCTTTGAATTTCTTTTTACAAACCTTGCAGTAATAGCGTGGTGTCCCTTTATACGAACCATATTTCACCACGGCTTCAGCCCCGCAGTGTTTACAGGCTATCGTTTTGGTAGTTTGAATTTCTATTGGCATTTTTCACCTCACTTTCAAAACTCTTATTATAGATGGGTAGACGACTTTACACCATAAGCAAACAGAACCAATACTAATAACACTTGACATTATATAATATGTTATGATACGATATAGCAACTTTGTTGAGAAATATAAGAAAGACCAGAGATAGGAGGATTTAATGGGTGTATTTTTAAGTTAATATGCATCAGATATAAAAAGGAGAGGGTTTTATGAAAAAATATATAATAATTACTCTTGTCTTAATCGTTATTTCTACTCTTGCGTTAGTAGGTTGCGATTCATCCACGCCCACCACTACGGCGGCTCCATCTACTTCGCCTACCTCATCTGCTACATCAACCACAGCTCCGGCTGCTACAACCGCTGCAGAAATATCTAAATACGGTGGCACTTTAAAGATACTCGATACGATTGCCCCGTCAACCGACCTTGGATATCAACCGGAAAAAGACTATGTAGCCAAATATAATGTTTACAATACCTGCATTGAAACTCTGGTACGCATGAGTGACACCGGAGAAATGATACCCTGGCTGGCCACGGATGTGCAGGTAGATATTGAAAATCTACAGGCTACAATTACATTACGTAAAAATATCAAGTTTCATGATGGCTCGGATTTTAATGCCGAAGTATGTGTATGGAATATGGCGCGAGTCCAGGCTACAAGACAGGGTTCATACTCAACTTGGGACTCGTTCGAGGCTATCGATGATTACACTGTTTCAGTAAAACTCAAATACTGGGAGAACTCCTTCTGGGGTTCCTTGTCCAGCACTTCGATAATATCCAAAGCATCATACGATGCGAATGGCGAAGAGTGGTCAAGGTGGAATCCGGTAGGGACTGGCCCATTCGTTTTTGCCGGCTTTGAGCGTGACGTAAGTACGAAATTTACCAGAAATGATAATTATTGGCAGGAAGGTCTGCCTTACCTTGATGCCGTAGAGTGGCATTATTTCGCTGATGAAATGACACTGGCAGCAGCTTTTATGAGCGGGGAAGGACAGATGGTGCTGGGAGCGTCAAACAAAACCGCCAGTGACCTCATTAATGAGGGCTACGAGCGGGTTCCCGCCGCATCATACGGCGGCGGCGTAGCCGTTCTGCAGTTTGATAGTATACACCCTGATTCCCCATTCTCTAACCAAAAGGTACGCGAGGCTGTATGGTATGCCATTGACCGCGAATCTATAGTAAAGGCAACTGGCTTTGGTCAGACCTATGTTGTCAACCAGTTCGCCACTTCCCCAGAGGCGTTGGCTTATATCAGCGATTATCCAAACCATGAATATAACCCTGAAAAGGCCAAGGAACTTCTGGCGGAGGCGGGCTATGCGGATGGTTTTTCCTGCAAGCTTTATCCGAATCCGGGCGATGTAGCTCCCGAGGTAGCAATGGTGGCGATACAAAGCTATCTCCAGGCTGTTGGCATTGATGTTGACATTGACTTTGTCGATTCCGCCGGGTTTACCGCCATCCGTTTTATGGACGGTTGGAGTAACGGCATGATATTTGCCGCGCACGCGCCGGGCCCGAATTTTGCCAGCGTGATGAAGACTTTCTGCTCTGCGGTAGGCTTAACAGCCCACAGCGAATATTTCCCTGATGACTATACCGCGGCTCTCAATGCGGCTTTGTCATCAGATGAAATTCAACCTGAACTGGTGCAAGAAGTAAACAGGCTTGCCTGCGAGTACGTTCTTCAAATTCCTATGTCGGCCACGGTAATTGGGCCGATAGCAACACCGGGATTTGTGAATGACCATGGGTTCAATACTCAAGGGTCAAATATGTCTTGGAACCCGGAAGCTTGCTGGCTTAGTCCGGAAGCCAGGTAGTAAATCGCTCATTCAATGGGGACAGGTTGGGTAAAGTTGTCTAGCCTGTCCCCGGCATCCTCGCTGGATGACTAAGGTTATCGCTGCTGGTATAATATTCTAAATAACAAAATCCATTTGATATTACTGGCTGTAGCCGCTCAAAATTATTAGGTTTATAAGTATAATATGACGACATATATAATTCGCAGATGCATACAAGCAATAATCGTCCTCGTAGTTGTTAGCCTGGTAGTTTTCCTGGCAATGCGCCTTTTACCGGGTGACCCGATTTTAATGCTCATGTCCGCAGATCAGTTTTCTCAATCGACGGCGGAAGAAATCGCTTCGCTTAGGCAGGAATATGGTCTGGATAAACCCTTGATGGTGCAGTATTTTAACTGGATTACCGGTGTAATGGTGGGCGATTTCGGGCAATCGATTGTCTATAATGAACCGGTGATGAAAGAGATAGGCCGGCGGCTTCCCATAACCCTTCATCTTAGTCTGCTCGGCATGTTTTTCAGTATTGTCATTGGCATTACCGCTGGCGTGATATGTGCGGTCAGAAGAGCGACGTGGCTGGATACCATCGTTACCGTATTCGCGAATATAGGGATTACCATCCCGATATTCTGGCTGGGTATCATGATGGTTTACCTCGTTGGCTATAAACTCGATTGGTTACCTATCCATGGCTATACTTCTCCTCTTGAGGATTTCTGGCTTAACACCAAGCAGGTTATTATGCCGGTTTTTTGCTTAGCCATCTTTCCCATGGCGTCATTTGTGCGTCAGACCCGGTCCAGCATGCTGGAAATCATGCATCAGGATTATATACGAACTGCCTGGGCCAAAGGGCTAAGAGAACGATCGGTAGTATTGAAGCACTCTTTAAAAAACAGCATGATCCCGGTTGTTACGTTGGTAGGTATGGGATTTGGACAGGTAATTGGAGGCTCGGTTCTTATTGAAACGGTTTTTAATATTCCTGGTATGGGTAGAATGGCGGTGTCTGCCGTCATGTCTCATGATTATCCCGTGGTACAGGGTTTTGTTTTGGTCGTAGCCCTTGTTATTGTGTTTTCCAATCTTATTGTAGACCTTTCATATGGATGGCTTGATCCGAGGATACGTTATTCATGAGCTTTCCGGGATTATATATTCCGGATAACTATTCGATTTACCTTCGTAAGGTTGGCATCAATATCAATAGAAACGCCGGTGAATATCTTTAGATGATTTCTAAATCGCTTAATGTTCCGGACATAAAGTTCGGGGTATTAAGCCGGAAATAATAATGAGGCAAGGATAATGTCTGAAGGGCTATCTCCGCACACAGGTGAGAATAAAATCGATAATCATGTGAGTAAGTTCCAACGTTTCAAAAGGGTATTTCTTAGAAGAGGCGTTGTTGTTTTCGGCATGGTCGTTATCTTGCTGTTCCTGTTCTCCGCAATTTTTGCTGATTTTATAGTTCCCTATGACCCTTATAAGATTGATATGGGCAATTACCTGGCCCAACCATCAGCAAACCATTGGCTGGGCACCGATTCTCTCGGCAGGGATACGTTAAGCCGGCTGATTTACGGTTCGCGAATTACGCTCATGGTAGGTGTGGTTGCGCTCGTGATATCCGCGGTAATAGGTATGGCGATAGGTCTTATCGCCGGGTATTTTGGAGGCTGGGTATATGCCGTTCTGATGAGAATTGTTGATGTGCTGATGGCTTTCCCCATGATAATACTGGCTCTGGTGATTGCGGCTCTGCTGGGAGGCGGCCTGTATAACGTAATGATAGCCCTTGGCATCTCTTTGATTCCCGGGTTTGCCAGGTTAATGTGCGGCCAGGTTATGTCTGTAAAAGAAAATGATTATGTCGTAGCGTTACGGTCCGTAGGAGCTACTCCGCTGCGCATTATGACCAGTCATATTCTCCCCAACTGCTTTCCGCCAATGTTGGTCCTGATGACTACGCTGATGGGAATGACGATTCTTGCGGAAGCCGGGTTAAGTTTCCTCGGTGTTGGCATTGAGGAACCGGTTGCTGCCTGGGGCTCGATGGTAAACTACGGTTATGAGTATCTGCTTTCCAACCCGGTGCTTTCTTTTGCTCCGGGTTTGGCGATAATGCTGGTCGTATTTAGTTTCAACATGGTAGGAGATGGTCTTAGAGACGCGCTGGATCCCAGATTAAGAGGGGCAATCTAATTCCCATTTAGACAGTAGCCCTGTATGGGCTGCTATGATTATGCAACTTAATATTAAGAAGGCGAAGAAAGAACCATGAAAGCGGCGGTATGTTATGAATTCGGTAAGCCCCTGCGCATCGAAGATGTAGCGCTGGGTGCGCCCGGTAAGGGAGAGGTGAGGGTACGTATTGCGGCAACCGCCATCTGCCATACGGATATTCACATTATCAGGGGGCAGTTTGAAGAAAAATTGCCGTTAATCGCGGGACATGAATCATCGGGCTATGTGGAAGAAATAGGGGAAGGTGTAACTTCAGTAAAACCCGGCGATACGGTGGTAGTATCACTATTGACATCCTGCGGCAAGTGTTATCATTGCTTAAACGGGCTCTGGCATCTCTGTGACGATAATTCTCCGATGGAGAAAGAGAGCCCTCTCCGTAACAAGAACGGACAGCGGATAGAAAAAGGGGTGAAAGTAGCCGGTTTTGCTGAATATATCAATGTAGATGAATCGCAACTTGTGCCGATTTCAAACAAAATACCCATGGATAAAGCCGCTTTGCTGGGATGTGGAGTCATCACCGGATTTGGTGCTGTGATAAAACGAGCGCAGGTCAAACCCTTCAGCAGTGTTGTCGTCCTGGGTACGGGTGGTGTGGGGCTTAACGCGGTACAGGGGGCTTCCTTTGCCGGCGCCTATCCTATAATTGCGGTAGACATCTCGGATGATAAGCTCCAAACGGCTTTTACCTTCGGAGCCACTCATGGCATTAATGCCAGAGTTCAGGACCCTGTAAAGGTGGTTTCCGAATTGACCCAAGGCAAAGGCGCCGATTATGTTTTCGTAACTACAGGCAGTATCGCGGCTATTAAACAAGGTTTTGCTGTATCCGGGAAACGCGGCATGACGGTAATCATCGGTCTGCCATCTCCACGCGAAACCTGGGATTTTTCCCCGTTCGAGATTATATCTTCGGAAAGAATTATCACAGGCAGTTACATGGGCTCGACGAATACCAGGATTGATATACCTGAACTTGTTGACCTGTATTTGGCTGGTAAAATCAAACTGGACGAACTCATCACCGGACATTATCCGCTGGAACGCATCAACGAGGCAATAGAATCTGTTGAAAGCGGGCACGCATTGCGCAATGTCATTATATTTGAATAAATTCGTATCTGGTATTCTCTGTTAAGGAGGTAATGCTCAAATGCCGTCTGAATATGTTAATAAGACTGACGTTCTGGTTATCGGCGGAAGCATGGCAGGCCTTTTCGCCGCCATTAAGGCCCGCGAGCAGGGTGCCAAAGTGACACTCGTTGACAAGGGCTATATCGGCCGGTCTGGAGCCGCCTTATTTGCTGTCTTTTATTCGGTTTTCCATCCCGATTGGGGCCACGATTTCCAGGACTGGATGACGCAGATTGCTAAATTAGGTGAGTATCTGAACAACCCTGAATGGACAGAAATTACGCTGAAGGATTCATATGACAGGTTCATGGACCTTCAATCCTGGGGAGTAAAATTTGCCAAAAATAAAAATGGCGATCTGCTGACATTTCCCGGGCGGGGAACCCTTAACAGTATCGCCTACGGCACCGGTCGGACGTTGCTGCCGATGATGAGAAAACAGGCCGAGAAAATCGGGGTCAATATCATGGACAGGATTATGATTACCGACCTCGTTAAACAGGAAGGGGTGGTTAGTGGAGCGGTTGGGTTCGATACAATCAATGGTGACTTTCACGTTATTGAGGCAAAAGCGACCGTCATGTGTACCGGGGGAGGCGCGCTGGGTGGAAATGAACATATCGGCTCCCGTCTTGCTTACAACGGGGAAACGATGGCCTATAAAGCGGGTGCGCAGATCAGCGGCAAGGAGTTTTCGCTGACGGGGCTTGGCCCCGGGTGTGAACCTGCCGGCGCGAACAAGGATAGTGAAAAAATATCTTTGGAAGGTAAAAAAATCAAGTCCGTATCTATGGGATTCCATCCTCTGGGCATTAACCATTATGTAGATGCTTATGGTAACAGGGTCGGGCGGAATACCGCCGCCGCCGCGGTGCACCAGGGGAGGGGGCCGATACTCTGGAACCTGGATGCCGCCAGAACCGAAGAAATAGACATGGCTATTTTTGTGACGGAAAAAACGATGGTCGATATGTCCCTCGAGTATGAGATTGACCTGAAAAAGAGGGGCGTGTACGCGGGGACGAATCGCTATGAATCGTACATCGGGCATGCTGTCGAAGGCGGAGGTTCAGGCATTTGGTCATCCGACACCGGCGGCGCCACCGGCGTTCCGGGCCTTTATGCTGCCGGTGATTGCTATAATTCCAGAGCGGTCGGCTCGCTATATCCGAGTTTTGGCATGGGTACGCGCAATGCTGCGGTAACCGGCGCCAGGGCCGGACAAAGCGCGGCGGACTACGCTCGGCGAACGGGTGACGTAACCGCTGACCGCCAAAAGGTAACCCTGCTCAAGAATGAAATTTATCAGCCCATGGATTTGCCTGGCGGCTTCGATACGGATTGGGTTACATTGCAACTTAAGAGTATCATGGTCCCGTACTACGTTTGGGTCATCCGGCACGGTGACAGATTAAAAGCCGCTCTGACGATGGTCGAATTCCTGAAAAATCATATCTCTCCCAAGATATATAACAAATTACGGGATGCCCATGGTTTGCGTCTTGTTCATGAAACCAAGAGCCGGATTCTCGGCGTTGAAATGATGCTGCGGAGCGCCATCTTCAGGACGGAAAGCCGGGGCGTTCACTACCGTGAAGATTACCCGCGCAGAGACGACCCTGACTGGCTGGCCATAGTCAAGGTGAGAGACAATGAAGGCGCAATGGAACTGGTGAAAGAGTCCCTCCCCGAGAAATGGTGGCCTGATTTATCGCTACCTTACCGGCAGAGATACCCCTCCGAGTACCTGAATGAGTTGCCTCCCGGGAAGTAACTTTGGCCTGTGGCGTAATTATCAGCAGGCAAATAAGGGAGAGTAAAGATAAGGATTCTTGAATAAATAAGGCAGGTATTTGTTATGGCTATTGAACATATCGATAATATCTTGTGTATAGGCTGCGGAGCGTGTGTGAAGGCTTGCTGGATGGATGTTATCAGATTGGATGAAAAGACCGGTAAGGCCGTTATAAAATATCCTGAAGATTGTGCTGTATGTAATAGTTGTGAGATGGATTGCCCGGTACAAGCAATACAAATTTCACAGACGAAGAGGCACACTTTCCTGCTTACCTGCTGGGGCAGCTGAATTGCGGCAGCCAGAAATTTTCTATAACTATATTCCCGGGAAAATTCTATTGTAAATCACCTGTCACGGTTTTAATTTTCTGGTGCAATAGAATAAGATAAAGCGGTGATATCTATCTAGCAGGAGACTCGCGGTATGAAAAAAGCTAAACAGTACCTAGTTCAGATAGTCGGTGATGATGATGTTTTGGATAGCCCGGATATCCTGAAGACTTATTCCCAAGACGAAAGCTTTGCTTCTCCGACTGCCCCGCGCCTGGTAGTGAAACCGGAAAGCGTTGAAGAAGTACAGCGGATAGTGCAATGGGCCAACCGGACAAAGACACCGCTCATTCCGGTCAGTTCTGGCTTGCCTCACTTGCATGGCGATACCGTTCCTTCAGCGAACGGAACGGTTATCGTAGACCTTAGGAAGATGAATCAGGTCGTCAGAATAGACCGCAGAAACAGGATGGCCATTATTCAACCGGGGGTCACCTACGGGCAGCTCCAGACAGAATTAAATAAAGAAGGCTTATGCTTTTCCATGCCGTTACTGCCCCGCGCCAACAAATCGGTTATTACCAGTCTTCTGGAAAGAGAGCCGCGCATTATCCCGAAGTACCAATGGGCGACCTTAGACCCCTTGCGGTGTCTTGAAGTAGTCTGGGGCGATGGCGAATGGATGGCAACCGGCGATGCCGGAAATCCCCAATCTCTGGAAAGCGCCTGGGAGAGAGGCTTCGCGCAGGTAGTACCCGGTGGGCCGGAACAGGTAGACTATTACCGGATAATTTCTGCCGCTCAAGGTAGCATGGGCATCGTCACGTGGGCATCCGTTAAGTGCGATGTATTGCCCGTTATCCATAAGCTCTGCTTCGTTCAATCAGCGAGACTGGAAAGCTTAATTGATTTTGTTTACGCGCTGCTAAGATGCAGATTCGGTGATGAACTCTTTTTGCTGAATGACACAAGCTTATCAAGCATGTGTAAAGGAAACCGGGCCGGCATATCTGATACTGGAGAATCACGCTGGGCCGTCCTCATTGGTATCGCAGGACGTGACCGGTTGCCGGAACAAAGAGTGAAGTTCCAGCAGGATGATATTTCAGACATGGCGCGCCAATACGGCCTGCAGTTAGAGCAGACTGCAGGGGGGATTACCGCTGAAGACGCGCTGACGGCAATACTTAATCCATCTCCCGATCCTTACTGGAAGGTTGGTGGCCAGAGAGGTTGCCGGGATATTTTCTTTTTAACCACGCTCGATAAAACACCCCGCTATGTCAAATTGATGGCATCATTAGCCGAACGATACGGATATCCGAATTCGGAGATGGGTGTTTATATTCAGCCTATGCATCAGGGTGTCAGCTGTCATTGCGAATTTTCGCTGCCCTTCAATCCTGATGATAGTCATGAAGCGGACGTGGTCAGGAAATTATACACCGAGGCCGGCAAAATGCTGGTTGAGCAGGGGGCGTATTTCTCTCGGCCCTATGGAGAATGGTCTGGTACAGTCTATGATAAAGACCCGCAGACCATGGCATTATTAAAAAAGATAAAAGGGATATTCGATCCTAACAATATCATGAATCCGGGGAAGCTTTGTTTTTAATGATCAAACAGGGATTCAACACTAATCGCGGGGTGGCTTATAGTAAGCAGGGCTCGTACCGGTTCAGGAGGTAGGCAACATGGCATTGCATGAATATGAAGCCGATATGGAAAGGTGTAGCCAGTGTTCTTATTGTAGATGGATTCCTTTCGACCAGATTAAAAGCTGGAGGTTCGCTAAGGGTTGTCCGAGCGTAGCCTACAATAATTTCCAGAGCTATTCGGCACGCGGCAGATATGCGGTTGGTTTATCGCTGCTGCGGGGACAAAGCGAATATTCTGACCGCGTTAAAGATATCGTCTTTAAATGTCAGACCTGCGGTTCATGCGATGTTTCCTGCAAGGTATGCCGCTACAATCTGGAGCCGCTGGAAATGATTCGCGATTTGAAAGCCAAACTGGTTGAAGATGGGCAGACGCTCCCGCAGCATATGGCGGTGATTAATCATTTGAAAAAAGACCGCAATACCATGATGCAACCCGCTGCAGAACGCGATAAATGGGTGGGTAATCTGGCCATCAAGCGGCTTCCTGAAGAAAAGGCGTCCGTCCTTTTCCACGCCGGTTGCCGGTACAGTTATGATGAAGGTCTTTGGGGTACGGTCAGGACGGCGGTCAATCTGCTGCTTAATGCCGGGGTCGATATCGGGATAATGGGCAATGCCGAATCATGCTGTGGCGGTAAAGCCTATAACATGGGGTATCGGCAGGAATTTTTGAAACTGGCTGAAAGCAATATTAAGGCATGGACCAGGGCTGGCATTAAGACCATCGTCACCCCGTGTGCTGACTGTTATCATACGTTCAAGCGTTTGTATCCCGGGCTTGGCGCCGGTTTTCAGGTTTTCCATATCGTGGAGTACCTCGACACCCTCATCAGGGAACACAAAATAAAGTTCACCAGAGAAGTTCCCCTTACCGTTACGTATCACGACCCGTGTCATCTCGGAAGACAGGGGGAACCCTATATTCCCTGGGCAGGACGTGAAAAGAAGATATTCAACCAGGTCATAGTATATGAACCGAAAAAGCCCAGATACAATGGCTCTCAAGGTATTTACGATCCTCCGAGAAATATCCTGAACAGCATTCCGGGAGTAAAGCTAGTAGAAATGGAAAGAATCCGGGAGTATGCCTGGTGCTGCGGCGCTGGCGGGGGCGTGAGAGAAGGTTACCCTGACTATTCTATCTGGACCGCCGGGGAGAGGGTGGCCGAAGCAAAACAAACCAATGCTGAAGCTATCGTAACTGCCTGCCCCTGGTGTGAAAGGAATTTCCTCGATGCCCAGGAAAATCAGAAGGAAAAAATGGAGGTGCTGGACATAGTCGATCTCGTACAGAGGGCGATTTAATTAGGAGGGATTGAAACATGGTGTTGGCAAGCGGCGTTTATCAGGAGCTGGAAGGTATTGTTGGGGTAAATAACATATCTGACGATCCAGCATTATTGGATTCTTACAGATATTCGTTGAGTCAGACGGCTATTCACATAGGCCCGTATTTCAATACGTTTACGCCGAGGGGATTAGCGGTACTTTTACCGGGAAACACGGAGGAAGTACAGGCGATTGTCAAAGCGTGCAATAAGCACAAGCTAAAGGTAAAAGCCTCCACGACATTCTGGTCAGCCATGGGGTATCCTTCCGATGAAAACACCATCCAGTTGGATATGCGGAGAATGGACCGCATCATCGAAATCGACCGGAAGAATATGTACGCCGTAATCGAGCCGGGAGTCATTGGCGCAACGCTTCAAGCCGAGGTTATGCAAGTTGGCCTCAATATCAATATTCACGGGGCCGGTTGCAGTTGTTCCCTGCTTGCCAGTGCTACTTCATATCAAGGCCCGGGGCCTGGCTCTCTCTATATGGGTAATAATTATGAAAATTTGCTCGGGGTTGAATGGGTAATGCCGGATGGAGAGATTATCCGGGTAGGTTCGCCGGGGTCCGGTATGGGCTGGTTTTGCGGTGAGGGCCCCGGCCCCAGTGTCAGAGGTATCTTGAGAGGCGGCTCCGGCGCTTCCGGCGCTTTAGGCGTGTTTACTAAATGTGCCTTAAAGCTGCATAACTGGCCGGGCCCTTCGCAATTACCGGTCGAGGGTACGGTACCCGCTTACCAGGTAGCCCCGCCGGATAATTTCCGTATGTATACGCTTGCCTTCCCGTCATGGCCGGCCTGGGCGGATTGCTGCTACAAGATATGGGATGCAGGCATAGGCTATATTGCTCACCGTCAATACAACATGCTGGGCAGAAATTTGAAATCGGCTATGCTTAGCATCCTTACCGATCCCGCCAAAACGCTTAGCGACCTTGAGGAAATGGTTAATGACCCGGATATCAAGAACGCAGCGGAGAAGATGCAACGTGATTTTCAAATTGTGCTGGCGGGTATGACGCAAAGGGACATCGAGTGGCAGGATGCGGTGCTCAATGAAATATTAAAGGAAACCGGCGGCTGGAAAGTTGAATTTGTGAATGACGAAGCAGTCAGGAAATGGATGTTCCTCTATCTCATCAGGTTGGGACATAAGAATCTCAACCTCGTCTATGCCGGGGGGTACGATGGGAACTTTGGCATGGCAGGCCCGCCTGATTTTGGGACAAAATACGTTGAAGAGGCCGCGGCTTTTCAGGCGGCCTGGGAAAAGAAGGGTTCGATCGTTGACGCCGGCGGTGACAGCATGATGGGAGCCATCGGCGGCATCGGCGGCGGTGGCGGTGTTAACTGGGAAAACTTTACCAGTTTCGACCCTCATGATAAGAGTTCTACCGAGGGCACCTATGAACTCTTTGAGGCCTCATATAAATATACGCTGGAAATAAACCTAACCCCGGGCATGGAAAGAAGATTTGCAGCCTGCAGGGGAGCCGACGGCAAGACTCCTCCGGAAACATTCCGCCGGGAGATGTTTTTAAATTCAGCGCAACCGGCGGTATACCGTTATCAAAAAAAGATTAAGGAAGCCATTGATCCCAACAATCTGGGAGATGGGTATTACCTGACGCTTGACGAGTAATAACATCGGCCGCCGGATGGCTCCGGTGTGCATTCGCGGGCGGCGTTGCAGAGATGTATTAAATAACAGGATGAAATCCTGCGGCGGGCGTTGCTGACAATATACCAGGTTAATTGGTTGCATCAGGCCATCACAGACTTCTAAAGAATCTTGTATTCCATTCTTGCGGATAGAAGAGTGGCATAATTTGAGGAGGCCGCTAATGAGTTTAAAACGAGCTGAAAGACATTATGAAACTGATCTGCTGGTTATTGGAGGGGGGTTCGCCGGTTGCTTTACCGCGATAACTGCTCGTCAACTGGGCGTGAAAGTAACTATTGTCGATAAAGGCTATGTAGGCAGAACCAGCGGTATTCATATGGGGCCGGGAGAGATGCAGGTTTTTAATCCGGCGAGAGGCCACAAGTTTCAGGAATGGCTGGACCAGCTCAATAAAAGCGGGGAGTATCTCAATAATCAGGATTGGAGCCGGATAGTTTTAAATGAGTCATTGGACAGGTTTAAAGAACTCGTTGACTGGGGTATCGAATTCAAGCAGATAGACGGTCAAATAGTCTCGGATCGCGGCAAAGGGGTCTTTGAACACCTGAGCATGGTCGCGGAGCGGTATTTGCCGGCCCTCAGGAGAAAAGCGTTGGAAACCGGTGTTACCATTATCGACCGGGTCATGGCCTGCGAATTACTGAAGCAGGACGAGAAAGTAATTGGCGTCATCGGGTTCCACACAGTCGATGGGGATTTATGTGTTTTCCTGTCCAAGGCAACCGTTATAGCTACGGGAGGTAGCGGCTTGAAGCTGGGGCAAAAGCCCATCAACTACTGGACGGCAGATGGTGAGACTATGGCCTATAGGGCTGGTGCTGAAATATCCGGTAAAGAGTTCTATGCCACGGGTAGCATGCCCTTAAGGTCTGACCTTGATTTATACAAGAAATCACAAAAGCCGGACGGAAATAACTGGCAAGAGATAGACGGCTTCTTTCAGTTCCCCCGTTTCGGTAAGTCTCTCCTGGGGCCTCCTATCAGACCCGTCTATAATTCAGATGGGCATCTTTCAATGAACCCGGACTGGGATGCTCATGTTGGCCGTATACCCCTCTATGGCTACCTCACGCGGTTGAACGATAGGCAAACGGATTACCTTGAACATATCTACCGTAACCCGGAAACGCTGAAAATTGAAGAAAACGGGGCTGAAATATTTAAAGGAAACAGGCTTAAATTCAAATTCGGCACCGTAGACGATGTGGTAAATGTTTTCGGCGGCTCCGGTATCTGGCCCGTTAATGCCCGATGTGCGACAAAGCTCGATGGTTTGTACGCAGTAGGAACAATGTGCGCTACGATGGCAGCCGGGACTACGTATCCCGGTCAAGGCTTTGGGCTAAGCCACTGCGCCGTTACCGGTCACCGGGCGGCCCACGGCGCCGTGGAGTACATTAGCCAGTCCAGGGCCGTTAGCGTAAGCGAAACAGAAATAAAAAGATTTAAAGAGGTTGTAACCGCACCGGTAACGCGAACCGGCGGTTTTACGCCTCGCTGGGTGACACAGTTGATACAGAGCATCACCGTGCCTTATTTCATTCTCCAGGTCAAACATGGCGATAGATTAAAGGCAGCACTAACACTCATAGAATTTGTGAATGGTCATATTGTCCCTGAAATCATGGCTGAAGATGCGCACGGATGGCGTATGGCGTATGAGGCAAAAAATATGGCCCTTGACCTTGAAATGAGACTCCGGGCTTCTCTCTACCGGACAGAAAGCCGCGGGACTCATTTCCGGCAGGACTATCCCCGCAGAAATGACCCTAAGTGGCTGGCCTGGGTGAAAGTAAAACAAGATGAACAGGGCAAGATGAAGGTCATTAAGCAGCCAATCCCCCAAAAGTGGTGGCCGGATTCTTCCGCACCCTACGAGAAGAAATATCCGTATATTTTCCCCGGAGAATAAGCGTAATAATGATTTTAAGGAGAGGCTAAGTGGCTATTAAGAAAATCAATACTGCCGCCTGTAACGGATGCGGCGCGTGTGTTAATAGCTGCCCTATGGATGTTATCAGAATGGATAAGAAAAGCCAGAAAGCGATAATTGCATATCCTGATGACTGTATGGTTTGCTGCTATTGCGAGCATGTATGTCCCACGAATGCGATTCACTTAACGCCGGAAATACTGACTTTACCGCCGTTAGGCTGGGGATAATCAGTAGTCATCTTGCGTTTGCTTTAGGCTACTCGTCCGAAAAGGCATTGAAAACTGGGGCAGTCGCCGAGTTCCCCGATTTTACGGTTTAATATGGGTATTGAGCGGGGTGGGGAATTGGAGCGATGGCGGGCGGTACCAAACGATAGACAGAACTAAAACTTTCTAATTTAGCTTCAAACTGGGAAACGGAAAGCCAAAAAGCCCGTAATTTCTTCTGTTAATTCTTTTCGGTCAACGAGATAAACGAAGATAGGATCTTCTTATTTGGGCAACCAATTAGTTCATGGTTGACCATATTATGCGGACGCATGGAGAGTACTTTTAATCTATCCTTTTCATCTCCCAGACGGTGCCCGTCCGGTCCGGGCAGTGGACCCGGTAAACCTCCCGGTCGCTGGCATCCCAGGAAGGGACGCCCAGGGCAACCCTCCAGTTATAAAGATCCAGGACATGCTTGAGAGCATAGCAAATATTCTGCGGCTGCTGGTAGGGTAGCGCATAGACATAAGTATCGCCGATATTGTGGAAGCACTGCCCGGCCTTCTCTACGCACTTGATCTCGATTTTGCCAAGGTTGTCCGTAAACTCCCGGTAATCAGCATCCGTGAAATTTCGGATATCAATGTTGAGATTGGATTTTCTCTTGTTCTTTTTTTCCATAAACTCTTCCCTCGCTATAGTCTTTTCCAAGATATAATAATATCATATGAATCGTTTCAAAAACGAATTGGTGAATTAACATTTGATGACATCACTGACCTGGTTCATAAAGTATACAGAGAAAACTAGCAAATATACAGCTTATTTAATCAGAGTCGCGGTTGGGTGATTACCTGCATCAAGATCGAAAAAGACTGTTATCAAGTATAGTTACAGAATAATCCACCACCAGACGTGAAATTGTAAGCTAAGAGAGTTAATCAGCAGTTCTGTGTATTGTACAGTACCGGTATTTTGAGGCTAAAATGGCGGGCGGCAATGGACTCGAACCAATGCCTCCTGCTTGTAAACTGCATGCTATCAAACCGAAAAAAGGGGTAGTTTCTCTCCCTCGTTATTAGTAATTATATTTTTTTCACAATTTCCAGTTATTGGATCTTCAGACTATTTAAGCGCCTTGATTATTTCATGGACAAAACTGACCAAACTAACAGAATCCCGGGCTATTATAAGGTTGGCGTCTTTAAATACCGGCTTACCCGCTTTACGATTATACCCGTTAAAATTTTTAGCCTTTATTATCCGGGAATCTGCCGGTAAGAAGCCGCTAGTATTTATTATTCCAATTCCATCACCGATAGCAGCGATGATTTTGCCTTGGTCATAAGCACCACGTAAAAAACGTGTACAGTACTCATGGATAGAGGAATCCGTACTGCGGCATTCGCTACATAATATTATGGCATCGTAGTCTTCCGTACGGGCCTGGTCAATGGCGATATCCACTCTGATGATATCGTTTTTAATTTTGAAATAACGCTTGCGGGGGCTGCTTATTACTTTAACCCGGGCGTTCATGTTCTTCATTGCCCGTATTATTTCTATTATCTCAACAGCACAATCCCCAATCTGTTCACCTACGAGTACCGCAATGATTTTTCCATCAAGCATAATTAAATTATCTAAAGTATTAAAAAAAATACTTTCCTTGTATTAATAATAATAGACTCTTAGGATTACTAAATAATATCTGCTTACCGTTATTTATTACGAATTAATAACATTTGCGATGATGCCTATACTATCAGGGTTTTACTTTGTTTTTACCGGTATATCGAATAAGTAGCCCACTCTAGGGATATTTTTTATAAGGCCTTTGGCAAACGGTACTTTACCAAACTTGCCTCTGATACGATTGACCGCGGTCCTGAGAAGTTGGATATCATCCCGGTATTCAGTTCCCCAAACATTACTTAATATATTCTCATAAGTCAAGACCCGCCCGGAGTTTTTAATAAGGTAACCAAGTAAAAGCCCATCCAGACGTGTCAATCCCGTCTGTTTCCCGTTGGCCTCGATAATATGTTTTTTTAGATCAACGGTAATTTCATCAAAAGAGAAGACACCCGTCTCCTCGCTGGTTATTACTTTGGAGCGCCGCATAACGGCTTCAATCCTGGCCAGGAGCTCGTCCGGGTTGAACGGCTTGGCCAGGTAATCATCAGCTCCCAGCTTCAGGCCTTTGACCTTATCAATATCTTCGCCCCTGGCTGACAGAATAATGACGGGAATACCGGAGAATGTCCGCACCTCCTTAAGTACTTCCCAACCATCCATCACGGGCAGGCCGATATCCAGGATAATCAAGTGCGGTTCTTGAGTACGCACCAGCTCCAACCCGTCTTTCCCGTTCATCGCGGATTCAACCTTATAGCCGGATAGCTTTATCACGGACTGGATAAAGCGGAGTATACGCGGGTCATCTTCAATTATAAGAATTGTTTTTTGCGCCATTTTGCCTCAAACCGCTTATATCGCATAAATAATAACTCGGTTTTTTAGTTACGTCAATCACCCCGGGATGATTTTACACATGTGCTAAAATATGCCTAGAGAGCTGTGGTTTGTAACGGAAAGTGGTTAATATGGCAAAAAATGAATATCCTAAAGCTAAACGCACAAACCAGGAGCCGCAAGATACCATAGAAAGGCTGGAGCGAATTGCCCAAGAATGGCGGGCTGCCTTTGACAGCATACCCGACTTTATATCTATTCATGATACTAATTTCAATATAACCCGCGTCAACCGCGCCATGGCTGAAGCTCTAGGGACCAAGCCGTCTAGGCTAATCGGCAAAAAATGTTACGAGGTAATCCACGGGACAGACGAATGCTGGCCGGATTGTCCTCACCGCCGCACGCTGGAGACAAAACAAATCTCCAAATCCGAATTCTTTGAGCCAAAGCTTGGATTGAGTCTTGAGGTAATAACATCGCCGATATTCAATAAGCGCGGGGAAATAGTCGGTTCTGTTCATGTAGCGCGTGACGTAACGTGGCGTAAAGAATCAGAGGAGCTTTTGCGCGAGGAAAAGGAGCTCTATCGTGAAATCGCCGACATGTTGCCCCAGATAGTTTTTGAGGTTGATAAAAATTTGAGGATTACATTTGCCAACCGCCAGGCACTGGAGATAGCCGGTTACACGCGGGAGGATTTTGAAAAGGGGTTGAAAGCGCTCGATTTGTTGGTGCCGGATTACCGCCCGCAAGCCGTCTACGATATCATGATTGCCATGAGTAAACGGGAAAGCCAGCAATTTGAGTTTACTTTTAGGCGCAAGGACGGCAGTACTTTCCCGGCGAATGTTTTCATGAATCCGGTTATCAGAGGCGGGAAGATTGCCGGTTTGACGGGTATCGTCATCAACCTTACCGAACAAAAGAAGCTTGAACAGCTCAAGGATGATTTCCTTGGCATGGTTTCCCATGAACTGCGTACGCCGTTAACTTCAGTAATAGGCTCGGTAAATATGGTATTGGGCGCGGGAAAACGGCTGACACAAAAAGAATCGCGGCAACTGCTTCACGATGCCGCTTCAGCCGCAGAGGAGCTATCCGATACGTTAAGTAATCTCCTGGAACTTTCCCGGGTTAGAGCAGAACGTCTTATCCTTTACCAAGAGCCAGTGAATATCAAAGTTGCCGTGAAAGAGGTTATTAGAAAATTTCACTCACGTACTACAACCCACCGCTTTATTTTAGATTTGCCGAAAGGTGGGTTAACCGTCCCCGCCGACCATCTGCGACTGGAGCATATTCTCCGTAATCTTCTGGAAAACGCAATCAAGTATTCCCCGAACGGCGGAGAGATACGGGTTACCGTTACAAAGAATGAAAATGAACTCGTTATCAGCGTAAGTGACCAGGGAATCGGCATATCCAAGGCTGACCAGTCCAAATTGTTCGCCCCGTTCCAGCGTTTGGAGGAGTTAAAAACAGCCGGTATCGGGCTGGGCCTGCTGGTATGCCGCCGCCTGGTGGAGGCACATCACGGCCGTATCTGGGTAGAATCAATGCCCGGTCAAGGCAGCACATTTTTCTTTACCATTCCTTTAAAGAATCAGTAATCCCCAACATCAAGTCTTTCCCGGTTTTCTTTTCTCACGGCTGTATCCCAATATCCGCTGGAGATGCCGTATTGCATTTTTTAAGAATTGTAATTACTTGGTTATTTTTCATCTTTGTTTATTATTACTCCGTTATCCGTCCCGGGTTACACTAAAAAGAGTAAAGCTAAAAAGAAAATACTTCTCCTGATACAGGAGGTGAAAATATTGGAAAAAAGAAGAATAAAATCATACTGATTTCCAAGCAGCTATTACTAAAATGTATTCAATTTAAAGGAGAAAAATCAGAGAAGAATGAAAAGGCTACAAAGAATCATCGGGATTTTCCTGTTGACCTTAATGTTACTGTTTGCATTTACAGTTCCCGCCTATGCCGAGGGTCAGAACGGGACAACGCTAATTGCCGAAGTAACTACCTCAAGTTACTGGAACATCGTTTACGGCTGGACAATTGACAAATCCGCCGCCCCGGATACCTGGGAACTGTTTGCCGGTGATAGCGGCACTTCCCAGTATACCATTACGGTAACCAAAGACGATGGCGCCAGTGAAGCTTACCTCGAAGGTGAAGTGTATGTTACCAACGGCGGCGCGGTGGCCACAGAAAATCTGGAAATCAATACTGACCTGTTCAAAACGGGTGGGCAAAATCCGCCTGTCCTGAACACAGTGACTGTTGATGTCAGCGGTAATCCGGTGCTGGACCCGGGTGAAACGGGCGTATATGCCTATAACATCAGCATACCGACCCCCGTTCCCGGAGCTACTTATAAAGTCACGGCGCATATCACGATTACTAACCATTCAGGTTCCCTGGGCGAACTCTTTGGCCCGTCTCCCAGCGCCACCACCACACTCCCTGCTACGCCGACAATAATCAATGATACTATTAATGTCGATGATACCAATGGCGGCTCGTGGGAATTCAGCGATAGCGGCGCGGTGACCTATGACGCCACTTTTACTGAAGCCGGAGTATTCGATAACACGGCTACCATTCGCGAAACCGGCCAGTCCGATGACGCCTCCGTTACCGTTAATGTCTACTCCCTGGAAGTCAACAAGACGGCCGAGACCGATTTTACCCGGACTTACCTCTGGGCTATAGATAAATCAGCTGACGCCAGCTCGCTGTTACTGACACTGGGCCAGGTATCTCCTCCGGTTAACTATTCCGTTACCGTAACGAACACCGGTTTTGTTGATAGCGACTTCAATGTTACCGGCAGCATCACCGTCTTCAACCCCGCCCCGATTGATGCCGTCATCACCGGTGTCGCTGATATCCTCCCCGCAGAAGTTGCCGGCACTGTGGAAATTGCCGCTGCCGTCGACTACCCCTATATTATCCCGGCGGGTGGCGAACTGACATTACTCTACTCGGTCGCTCTGCCTGAAGTTATGGCTTTTGAAAATACGGGTGAGGTTACCATTCAGAACTTCGATTACGGCCTGGCCGGCAATACCGAAGCCGGGACGACATCATTCTCCGCTGTAGCCCCTGCCGATTTCGGCGCGGCTGTCATGACGGAAGTTGACGAAGTCATTTCCGTCATGGATACATTTGCCGGCAGCCTCGGCGAGGTAGCGATAGCCGATAGCCCGAAGACCTTCACCTATTCCCGCACCTTCGGGCCATATAGCGCTTACGGCACATATGAAGAAATCAACACCGCCAGCTTTGTCACCAACGATACCGGCACCACCGGCGAGGATACCTGGACGGTGACCATTAATGTGCCCCAGACCGGCGGCACGCTTACCCAGGGCTACTGGAAGACCCACTCCGAGTTCGGCCCGGCGCCTTATGACGATACCTGGGCACAATTACCCAATGGCGCCAGCACGATATTCTTCTTGAGCGGGCAGAGTTACTACAATGTACTTCAGACGCCTCCGGCTGGCAACTCCTACTACCAGTTAGCTCATCAGTACATCGCGGCTAAACTGAATATACTTAACGGTACTTCCGCGCCTGATGAGGTAATTTCAGCGATGGCGCAGGCTAAAAGCCTGTTCAACACCTACACTCCCGCCAATATCAACAAGAATAAGACGCTGAAATCCTTGTTCACCAGTCTGGCTAGCCTCCTCGACCAGTACAATACCGGCGTTATCGGCCCCGGACATGCCAGCGAGTAATCTCTACTAGTTCCCCCGATCAAAGCAGGGTGGGGAGAGGGCAGTCTCTCCATCCTGCTTTTTTGATTCAGCATTACCGGGCGGTAAATTCAAAAGGGAATACATGCCATTTACGTCGGTTGCGGTGGCGTGTATACCGTCGCTGACAACGGCGGAGGCGATGGGCATACCGCTATCGGCATCAATGACCCTCCCGATGTAATCGGGATGCTCTGACCAGCTTAGAGAAAAATGGTGGGCGGTAATGGACTCGAACCAATGACCCCCTGCGTGTAAAGCAGGTGCTCTGACCAGCTGAGCTAACCGCCCCGGATGGCGTGCTTGGCGGGATTTGAACCCGCGACCTCAGCCTCCGCAGGGCTGCGCTCTATCCAGTTGAGCTACAAGCACATTTTTTGGTGCCGAGGGGGAGATTTGAACTCCCACGCCCTTTCGAACACTACGCCCTGAACGTAGCGCGTCTGCCATTCCGCCACCTCGGCACAGGCCGGGCTAAAAAAGACCCGGACTCTTCATTGTAACAATTACACGTGTGCTTTTCAAGATTTGAGGGCAAAAAGAGGGCGGTCTTTGCCTGCCGCCCTCTCATTTTACATAACAAGCCTGGGTCTAAGGCCAGTACAGTTTTTCCGCTTCTTTCTTGAGGTCCGCGCGGAAATCGGGATGTGCGATATTGATAAGCCCGAGCGCTCTCTCCCGCTGTGTCTTGCCCTTCAGGCGGGTAATACCGAACTCGGTAATCACGTAATCGCTGATGGTACGCGGTACAGTGACAATGGTGCCCTCCACCAGCAGGGGGGTGATGCGGGACTTCACCTTATCGCCGCTGCCCACTGTAGAGGGCATGACGGTGATAAAGCGCCCGCCCCTGGACATGAACGCGCCGATGGCGAAAGAGGTCTGGCCGCCGGCGCCGCTGATGACACGCGGCCCGATGGACTCGGCGGCAATCTGGCCGGCGAAGTCCACGCTGACGGCGCTGTTGATGGCTACCATGTTGTCATTAGCGCCGATATTGCGGGCGTCCAGGGCATGTTCCGCGCTCCAAAGCTCGAAAGCCGGGTTCATGGTTACAAAGTCCATATCTTCTTTGGAACCGCCGCCGCAGGCGGTGGCGATAGCTTTATAAGGATTGTAGTTTTTGCGGCTGCCGTTGATAATGCCCTTGCGGATTAATGGGATGATGCCGCGGGGCGTTGTCTCGGAGTGCCAGCCCAGGTCCTTGAATTTTTCAAAGGTGCCCAGCGTGCAGCACCATTCGGAAGTCGAGCCGACGCCAACCTGGAGGCAGTCGCCGTCATGGAGCAGTTCGGAGACGTAAGCGGCAATCTTCTTTTCCACTTCGCCCGCTTCAACGTTCTTGCGGCCCAGCAGGTCGGTGCCGCCGGGAGTTTTGCCGGAAGGCGTATGCTCCACAAAGTAATCTATTTCGTCTACATGGACATAGTTTTCGCCGTAGGTGCGGATAAGGTTCTTGTTAACCTCGGCCAGCACGAGTTTGGCGCGCGAGATTTCCGTTTTCTTGGTCCACACGGAAGCGCCGAAGCTGCAATAGCCTTGCTCATTGGGCGGGGATAGTTCCACCATCACTACGTCAGCGGGGCCGCGTTCTTCATCATCGGTAAAGACGAAACCAAGGCCGCCGATGGCCAGGTCCGCGCGGCGTTCCGCGATAATCTGCCGCACGATTGGCAGCGGGAACCCAACCTCGATTTTGAAGGACATTTCAAAAACCGGGTCGTACCAGCCAAAGTCTCTGCCCGGGGTGCGCAGGGAAAGCAGCACGTTTTCTACATCGCCCAGCCGGGCGGCCAGTGCCAGTCCCAGCGCCTGCGGTTCATTGCCCTGGGTAAAACAGACGCGGTCGCCGGATTTGATGTGGCTTACCGCTTCTTCCGCGGTCACTATTTTTTTCTTATATTCCTCTTGCCAGCCCATAAAAGGCCCTCCTTTGGTATATTTTAGTTTACACTGTTTGTCATTCCGGAGCAGGCTGGAATCTCTTTACCGGATTCTGGCCTACGCCGGAACGGCAACGGGGTGATAATCTTTTTAAAAAAACCTCGGGGAGGGAGAGACATTGCGTGTCTCCAGTCCCTCCCCGGATAGGTCTCTACTATTTCCTGTTCTTCAGGTCTAGTACCTGACGGCGGAACAGCGGCAGGTGAGGCAGCGCCGTGCCTCTTCAACGCAGGCAGCTTTGTCTTTGAAGCCCAGGTTGACTTCTTTGAAGTTGCTCTTCCGTTTGGAAACCGCCAGAGTCTCGGCACCGATTCTCGGTTCTTTCTTGTATTCCCTCAAATGGAACACGAAAGCGGGCTCGGTGACGTCAGCCAGAGGAGCTGCGGGAGGAGCGGGCGGTAGATCAACACCGCGCAGGTAGCAATCGATAGCTACGGCGGCTTTCTTGCCGTCTGCCATGGCTTCGATCATCAGGCCCTGGCCGCGGGCGACATCGCCGCCGGCGAACACGCCTTTAACGCTGGTCGCCATGCTGCGGTCGGCGGTCTCGATCGTGCCTCTCTTGGTGGCCTTCACTTTGCTGTCTTTCATGAAGGAGAGGTCGACTCTCTGACCGATGGCGGTGATAACCATATCGGCATCGATTTTCTTGGTCTTCTTTTCATCGTAAACCGGGGCGAAAGCACCGGCTTTGTTGTAGCAGGAGACGCATGTCTTCAGCTCAATGCCCTTGACCTTGCCGCCGCTGACGATGATTTCCTTGGGGCCCCAGCTCATGTCAACATTGATGCCTTCTTCGATAGCCTGTTCGATTTCCTCGTTCTGGGCAGGCATTTCGTCTTTGCTGCACTCAAGGCAGATAACCGTGACACTGCCGGCGCCAAGGCGCGCAGCGGTGGTAGCCGCATCCATGGCGACGCTGCCGCCGCCAACGACGACGACCTTCTTGCCGACGGCCGGTTTCTTGTCCAGGGCGGCATCTTTCAGGAAGGACAGTGCCTGGATGACGCCGCTGGCGTCCTCACCGGACACATTGAGTTTCGCGCTGTTCTGCGAGCCTACGGCCACGAATACAGCGCTGTAGCCCTTCTTCAGCAGGTCTTCCGGATTGCCGACTTTGCTGTTGGTCTTGATTTCAATGCCCATCTTCTTGAGGGTATTGATTTCCCATTCCACGACCTTCTTGGGAAGTCTGTGCTCGGGTACGCCGAAGGCCATCATACCGCCGGCGACTGCAGCCGCCTCGAATACGGTTACGGCATAGCCCTTCTTGATGAGGAAGTAGGCGGCGGTCAGACCGGCCGGGCCGGCGCCGACGACGGCTACTTTATCTTTCTTCGTGATGGCGCATTTCTCAGGCAGTGCCTGGGGTTGCAGGTAGGAATACTGGCCTTTGAGGCCGGTTTCCATGACGGAATCCGCCACGAAGCGTTTGATGTTGTTAATGGCGATTGGGTCATCCAGCTTGCCGCGGTTGCATTCCTTCTCGCAAGGATGCGGGCAGACGCGACCGAGGACAGCCGGGAACGGGGTATATTGCTTGAGGTAGCGGTAAGATTCTTCCACCTGACCGCGGGAAGCCATCAGCACGTAGGCGTTGATGTCCAGGCCGGCCGGGCAGGTATTCTGGCAGGGCGGCATGAACGGTTCCGGTAACGGGCGGAGCGCCTGGGCCATGTTGGTGGAGTTCAATTTCGGGTCGTACTTTTCACGGCCGATGTTCGGGTTAACGGCGCAGCGGATCGCCAGACCGCGGTTGAAGCGGGCCAGACAAACGTTGC
>DAOUGB010000105.1:0-42813 GCA_034429595.1 Dehalococcoidales bacterium | reverse complement strand
TTACCTGCGATTCTTCCAAAAACTGCAACTCCTTTAGCACCTTTATATATTACAATGCATAAGGAATGCAAAACCGGACAAGAAATCTGTGGGGATTTGTTCGGGCACATTTTACTTTATACGCGAACCGTGCTATCTGGATATGGTCGTAATAGATAATGATTCGGTAAAACTAAAAATCAGCCAGGTAGATAGACTTTTTTGTAACGTTAATAATTTTTAACGGAAAATCATCAGTTATATCCAGATTTCCCCATGAAAAACGGTGTAGATTACACTGGGAGTAACTGACGATAGGGAGAATTTCAATCTCCAGGTTTGTAGCTTGCAGTATATTGATATATTTGGTGGTAGCGGGTAGATTTGAAGCTATGGTTCTTGTTTAATAGGGTTTTTTATATCAAGCCACTTAAGAGCCTCTTCTATGTTTTCTGTAATTAATCCGTACAAACCACGATTATTCGCGACCTTTTCACCGAATCTTTCGCTATCTATTATCGATGGATTAACCACAAGAGTAATTTTTAACGGAGGTGTTTCAGCGGAGACTAATTTATAGTTTTCTTTAGCAAAGAATGCAGCTAAGAGAAATCGATCCACCGTCGATAATTTTGCTAAAATACCGCGACAATCAAAGAGTACTTTATAGATGTTGTTTTCTTTGATGGTATTCACAATATTCGTACTAGCGTATTTAATCTTTTCCCATTCAGCAGCACTTAATGACATTTGCCCTGTTACTTCTACGTAAATGTATGATTTTCTATTTTCAATATTAATTTCCATTTTCAATACGACAAAAAAACATCACTTTCTGGACTAAAAGAGCCCCGACGCTGGATTGATAAATACATTAATACACCGAAAGGAGTATTTGTCAATATTAGAGGACACGAACAATTTTGATGGAATCCAACTAAAAGGGGGCAAAAAATGGTGGTAGCGGGCAGATTTGATTACCCGTCCACAGGGAAACAAAAACGGGGCAGATGGGCAAGGAGAGGGTTTTTAACTACCGACCAAGGGCTTATGAGTGCCGATACCGCTATTACATCGTGTATTCATTATTTCAGGTGCTTTTTGTCAGTTTATTAAGCCGCCAAATACCTACGTTGAGGTATGTGGCAACGCTTACCCAAAGTATATAGGGAATAAGAAGGATACCCGCCCATATGGAAACTTGAAATGAAGTGATTATTGTAGCCAGGATGAGAAACCATAAAACAATGATTATGATAACCCCACCACCCTTAGACTTCAGGCCGAAGAAAATAATCGACCATAAGGCATTTAGACCAAGCTGTACCCAGAATAAAATAAAAGCAGGTAAAACGCCATCATTTGCTAATCCCTTTTGCCAAACAAAATAGACGGATAATCCCATGAGGATATACAGAGCGGTCCAAATTGGTCCGAATACTTGATTCGGAGGAGTATATTTTGGTTTTTTCAATCCAGGATACCAGGTTGGGATTGATCTAAAAGTAAAAAGACTGCCAATCCCCCCGGCTGCAAGACAAGCAACAATACTGACAATTAGTTTGACGATACTATTATCCATGGCCTACCTCCCCCTGCTTCACAGTCATTATAACATTGGGACAAAATTCAAAATAGTAAAATGCCCATACGATGGCAGACTTAAAACTAGAGAAGTGGTGGCTCTTCGGGGGATATGGTGGTAGCGGGTAGATTTGATTACCCGTCCGCAGGGAAACAAAAACGGGGCAAATGGGCAAGGAGAGGGTTTTTAACTACCGACCAAGGGCTTATGAGATTAGCCCGCGAAAGGCTGGCAACCCCTTGCCTCCTTTCTAGGAAGAGAATATCAGCCGGATAGAACAGCTGTCAACACAGGTAAAACCAGACAAAACAAATTGGTAAAATCTTGCTCTTTGTAGATTCAACGAAGCCGGTTAATGTATCGAATTCAGGTTTTACCAAAGCTGGATTGAACAATTTGAATAATTGTTACCTCTACAAAGATTAGCAGCCTCTGATAATGAAAGAGTATATCTATTTTCTTTTAAAAGACGGCACCAGCAATACCGATTGTTGGCTGACGGCCACAATCTTTGAGGCGACACTGCCCAATGCCCAGGCCTCGATGCCATGATGGCCGTGGCTGGTCATGGCAATCATCGTGCAGCCAATTTCATCAGCGTATTTGAGTATTTCCTGGGCCGGGTCACCTGTCCTGACCTCGCAATTTACCTTGCTTTCAGTCAGAAGCAGGTCGGCCTCTAAACCTTCGAGGTATTTTTTTACGGAGTCTTTAGTGGAGTTTATATCCTGCTCCAAAAACCGGACATAGTCAAGCCCGCCGATTGTTCTAACGTGCCGGCCCGCTTCAATCACCCGGACGAGGAACACCTCACAGGGCACTATCCTGGCCATTTCTCTGATATAGGGTAGGACGGCGATGCTTTTTTCCGAGCCGTCCAGGGTCACCAGGATACGCTGGTATATGCTGGTTTTTTCCGGTTTCTCTTTAACCCTGACAACGATCAGGGGCGCACTGGTCCTTTTGAATACCTTGTCTACGGTACTGCCCAGCGACCACGGCATAATGCCGGAGCGCCCGTGAGATGACATGAAAATAATATCGACTTTCTCAACCTGGGCGTAGCGCAAGATTTGCTCGGACGGTTTACCGAACAGGACCTCCATTTTTAACGTCGCTTTTGAGCCGGCAAACCGGCTGTCCAGCACTCTTGACGCCTCTTTGATATAAAGCTGGCAGGTTTCTCCCTCCGCTTTCTCACCGACTTCACAAACACCGACGATATCTACCTCGGCGTCAATCGGCCCGGCCAACTGGATTACCGCCGGGAAGACCTGCTCGGCTAATTTCGAACCGTCAAGCGGCACTAAAACTTTTTCAAACATCGCCTCATCCTCCTTTACCGCCGCCCGGTATACGGCCCCGCTAGTACTTCCATAATAATAACAAATTACAGATACCGATGACCAGAATCATCAAAGGCATACCGTATTTAAGATATCTTCCCCAGCTTATCGGGTAGCCTTCCCGCTCGGAAATAGCCGTACCCACCACGTTAGCTGATGCGCCGATAGGCGTGCCGTTACCCCCGATGTCCGTACCCAGTGCCAGAGACCAGGCTAGCGGATGCAGGTTTAGCCCCAGTGTCTGCGAGAGCTGGCTTATTACCGGCACCATCGTTGCCGAAAAGGGGATGTTATCAACAACGGCTGAAGCAAAAGCCGATATCCAGAGGATAATCGTCACGGCAACCATCAGGTTACCGCCGGAGATATTGCCGATAAAGTTAGCCAGCAGTGTCAGCACGCCGGTCTCTTCCAGACCGCCCACGCAGATGAAGAGGCCGATAAAAAACAGCAGGGTAAACCAGTCTATTTTTTTTATAATCTGCAGGCTGTCTTTTTTGACGGCTAACAATGTCAGGGCGGCGGCAATGACGCCAATCAGAGCTACGGAAATACCGGTCTGGGCATGCGTAATAAGTAAAACAATTATCAGGATAAAAATGACGGTATGCACGATAAACATTTTAATATCGGTAATAGCCTCTCTCGGCTGCGGATATACCGTGTTTGAAGCACTTTCACTGTTTTGGTTAGCAGCGGAGAGCTTTTTGCGGAAGGCAAAATAGAAGAAGATGATGGTAACAATCATACATATCCAGGCTATCAGGCCGGTGTTCTCGATAAAATCCATGAAGGTGTAGCCTAAAGATGTGCCGATGATGATATTAGGCGGGTCTCCGGACATGGTGGCGCTGCCCCCCACATTGGAAGCGAAAATCTCCGCGATGATAACGGGAGAGGGGTCAAACTTTAGCAAGCGCGCAATCTCGATCGTAACCGTAGCCAAAAACAGCATTACCGTAATGCTATCGATGAACATGGAAAGGAAACCGGAAAGAACCATGAAAGTAACCAAAATAGGGACAACCTTATAATGAACAAGCTTGGCTACGATAAGGCACATCCAGCGGAAGAAGCCGGCTTTAGCCAGCCCTTCCACCATAATCATCATGCCGGCGATGAAAATGATTGTCTGCCAGTTTATACCATGAGACTCGAAGTGTTCTTGACCGGGTATCCAGAATTTGACCTTGAATATTTCCGATAGGTTGAGTACGTCCAGGGCGGATTGGGAGCTACGCAGGACAAAGACCAATACCAGCAGGGTTAAGGCCGCCCCGACCAGCGCGGGGATGAAACGATGAACCTTGCCGAGCGTAATGATCACAAACGTGACCACAAATATTATGACGATAAGAATCTGGCTTAGAATTTCCATGAAATTTCCACATAATAACTAATTCAATTAATTGCTTAATTCCTTGACTGTTCCCGTTTGGCTGACAAATAATGCCGTAATTCCCGTCTTTTTTTTCACCAGCACCGGCAATCTTTCCCACAGCCGCCGGAACGGCTTGGTATCCGGCAAGGCGACGCTGTATTTACAATTCCGGTCATCCATGCGCTGCAGGATTTCCCCGAGCGATGAAACGAAAGAGTTGATGATATCATGAGTCGTATCTTCGGAGCTTTTTGTTTCGATAACCCATCGCTCGGTGCCGCGTTTCGCCTCAATATCGATGCCGTGATTTGTCGTCCCGGCAACTTCGCAATTCCATCCTTGAGACGTCAAAAAACTATCCAGTATGCTCCTGATTCTCCTCTCCGGCAGATAACTATCATGCTTCATCATCTTGTTCCCGCAAGCTTTACTGTTTAAACGGTACAGGGTGAGAGTAAAAGCCGCGCCTCCCACCCTGTGAGAAAGTAGACTTAGATATCGTAATAGAGATAGAACTCGTAGGGATGGGGCCGCAGAGCGACCGCATCATATTCATTCTTCCTCTTGTAGTTTATCCAGGTATCGATAAGGTCTTCGGTAAAGACGCCGCCCTCGAGGAGAAAATCATGGTCTTTATCCAGCGCCTCTAGTACTTCCAGCAAGGAGCCCGGCGTGGACTTTATCTTGGCTTTTTCTTCCGGTTCGAGGTCATAGATATCCTTGTCAATGGGCTGGCCCGGGTCAATCTTGTTTTTAATCCCGTCCAGTCCGGCCATCAACATGGCGGAAAAGGCCAGGTAGGGATTGCAGCTGGAATCCGGGCAGCGGTACTCGATACGCTTGGACCTGAGGTTGGTGGAGTACAGCGGTATGCGGATACTGGCGCTGCGGTTACGCTGTGAATAGACGAGATTGATGGGGGCCTCATAGCCGGGCACCAGGCGGCGGTAGGAGTTGGTGGTGGGGGCGCAGAACGCCAGCAGGGCCGGGGAGTGGGCCAGCAGACCGCCGATGTAATATTTGGCGGTCTGGCTAAGCAGCGCGTAGCCCTTGGCATCGTAGAAGACGTTTTTATCGCCTTTAAAAAGGCTTTGGTGGACATGCATGCCGGAGCCGTTATCCTGGAAGAGAGGCTTGGGCATGAAGGTGACGGTAAAGCCGTTGCGTATGGCCACGTTCTTGGCGATATATTTGTAGAGCATGACGTTGTCCGCTTGCCGTGTCAGCGGGCCGAAGCGCAGGCCGAATTCGACCTGGCCGGCCGTGGCGACCTCATGATGGTGCTTTTCCACATCCAGGCCGCCCTCCATCATCTTGAGGGCGATTTTGGTGCGGATATCGTGAATCTGGTCGGTCGGCGGTACGGGGAAGTAGCCTTCCTTGTGGCGCGGGCGGTAGCCCGTGTTGTTGCCTTCCCCGTTGCCGGAGTTCCAGATGCCTTCCTGGGAATCGACTTCATAGTAGCCGAAATGGCTGTTCTGCTCGAAGCGCACGCTGTTAAAGATGAAGAACTCCAGTTCCGGTCCCCAGTAGCTGGTATCGGCCAGGCCGGTAGCTTTCAGGTACGCTTCAGCCTGCTTGGCGATGTGGCGCGGGTCACGCGAGTAGTCAGCGCCGGTGACGGGGTCGCGGACATCGCAGATAAGGCTTAATGTCGGCGGTTCCAGGATAGGGTCGATAATGGCCGTCGCGGGGTCGGGTACGAGCAGCATATCGCTCTCGTGGATTGACCGGAAGCCCCTTATCGAGGAGCCGTCGAAACCGTTGCCTTCTTCGAACAGCGCTTCGTTCAACTCGTTTATGGATAGGGTGTAGTGCTGCCAGATACCGGGCAGGTCGATGAACTTGAGGTCGACAAACAGGCAGCACTTCTCCTTAGCTAAGGCCAACACGTCCTGAACTTTATTGATATTTTGGGTAGTCATCCTAATATTACTCCTTAAAACTCATCGGCTTTATGATGTTTTACCGGGGAGCGCGACGGCTTCCGGCGGCAGGCCGATATCATCCCTGGGATAAGCCTCGATGCCGTGTTCGGGGAGGTCCAGGCCGCCCAATTCTTCTTTGCGGCTGGCGCGCAGGCCGATGGTCTTCTTGATTCCCCAGAAGGTAATCGTCATCGTAACGCCCACCCAGACGATTAATGTCGCAATATCCACCAGTTGCAGTACCAGTTGGCCCCAATGGCCGGTGATAAGCCCCTCGACGCCGCCGTAGGTGCCATCGGCGAAAATGCCTACAGCCAGGATGCCCCAAACGCCGCCGCCGAAGTGTACGCCGACCGCGCCGACCGCATCGTCAACCTTGAAAACCTTCTCTACAAGATGTGCTGTAAGGAACAGTACCGGAGCGGCGATGGCGCCGATTACTACCGCGGCCCAGGGCGCTACGTAAGCACAGGGGGCGGTGATGGCCACCAGGCCGGCCAAACAGCCGTTACAGCCCTGGATGATATCCATCTTGCCGGTTTTAGCAAAGGTCCAGTAAAGCGCTACGATGGCGCCGGCAACACCGGCCAGGAACGTATTGGCTGCGACTACCGAGATGCGTAAATCAGTAGCGGCCAGGGTACTGCCGGGGTTGAAGCCGAACCAACCGAAGAACAGGATAAATGTACCGATGACGATAAAAGGCAGATTATGCCCTTTGATATTATTGGGTGTGCCATCTTTGTTATATTTGCCGATACGGGGTCCCACCATAGCCGCGCCGATGAAGGCCGCCAGGCCGCCGACCATATGGACGACGCCGGAACCCGCAAAGTCCTTAACGCCGGTGGTGCCGAGGATTTCTAGGGTGCTAAGCCAGCCGCCGCCCCACACCCACTTACCGAATATCGGGTAAACGATGGCGCCGAGGATGAAAGCATAAGCGAGGTAGGCGGTAATCTTCATTCTTTCCGCGACGGCTCCGGCCACGATGGTACAGGCGGTAGCCATGAAGCACATTTGGAAGAACCACATCATAATTGTGGAAACGTCATAACTGGCGCCGGAAAGGAAGAAACCGGAGTAGCCTATCCAGCTATTACCCTGGTCCAGGCCGGAGAACATGTTGGAGCCTCCGAACATCAGGGCAAAACCAAAGGCCCAGAAGCCGATGGAGGAAATACAAAAGTCCATGAAGCTCTTGGTCCAGTAGTTTACATTATTTTTAGAGCGTATTAGCCCGGCGCCGAGGAAGGCGAAACCGAGCTGCATGAACCAGACGAGGAAGCCGGTAATGAGCGTCCAGGCCATGTTGACGGCCATGTTGGGATTCTCGGCGAAGGTATCGGCTCCGTTAGAATCCGCTGCGAGGACAAAATTAGGAACAATCCAGAAGGTGGCTACCAGCAGGACGGCCATAACGGCGATGACCAGGCTGCGCCTTACCCAGGCGTCCCGGCGGGATGACCCGCTGTTTAGCCAGTTGGAGATGGGATTAACGATAGGCCCGAAGAAACCGCGGGGAGAATTATCGTTAAGCCGGGTGGAGATAGGTCTGACTACAGATGCGATAATACCCATATAACCATTCCTTTCACTAAAAAAATTACCCGGTAGTGTTTGAGGATTCACTACCGGGCTTTTAACTGACAACAGTTCTAAATATCTTGAGCAAGAGCCGCTGTGTGCTTTACACTATGCCGGCGCAAAGAAAACACTATTCTTCTGCTTCCATTTCAGAGCCGATTTTCTGGTGGCGTTTCTTCAAAATGGTGGGTACGATGACCCAGGCCATGAAAAGTACCCCGAAGACTGCGATGGCGGCGATTACGGTTCCTGACATTGCTTGTTCCCCCCTTCAGATTTCTTTTAGCAGATGACTCACTGCATCTACACTATAAGTGTAAAAGAAATCCGGGAGCATAACTACGGATAAAATGGCAGAAAAACAGGTGGCACTTTTTGTGCAATATATACAAATTAGCTGGCGCGGATGACTTCACCGGCTTTTAGCGCCAGGTGGAACGCCAGACGAGTGTCGCCATCATCCAGGTTCAGGTTGGTTATTTCCTGTATGCGCTGCAGGCGATAGAGCAAGGTGTTACGGTGAACGTGGAGGGCTTTCGCGGTTTCAGCTAGTGTTGGATAGCGAAGTGTTGCTTCCAGAGTATGCAGCAGTTCGCCTTCGTGCTGGCGGTCGTATTCCACTAGCCGTCCGATAGAATCCTGGTAGAAGCTTTTAAGCTCATCGAGGCCAATGGAGAGAAGCAGCCGGTATACACCCAGGTCCCCGAAGAAACTTGCGGAGCCTTCGCCAAACAGCCGTTTCCCCACCGCCAGAGACCTTTCAGCTTCCTGGAAAGAAGTCCGTAGCCCTTCCGGGCCGGAGTAGGCCCGTCCCATTCCCAGCGATATCTTTGTCCCCAGATTAGCAGACAGCTTTTGGACCATTTCTTCACCCAGATGGCGCAGGTCAATGAACACGGTATTGGTGGCTACCGGGTAGAGTATTATCAGCGTATCGCTCCGCGCATGGCACAAGGCCTGGCTGAAGAGCGTGCCCGCCTTTCTCGCTATTATGGAGCCTTTATATCTGGAGTCGGATAGTTGTACCACTATAGCTACGTAACTCCGGGATAGTTCAAGCCCGAGACGTTCCGCCCTTTCTTTAACAGCTTGAGCGGTGAGTTCTCCGCTAAGGAGCGATTCCACCATCTCTGCCTGGAATTTGTCTTCGGTATCCTCAACCGCCTGACGACGGGACATCTCGACGGCGAGTGCCATTGCGCCCACCTTGGCTGTTAAACGGTCCGCTTCCTGAAGTTCTGACGAAGGTGCGATGACGAGCAGGTATCCCTCGGTGCCTTCCTGCCCCGATATAGGGCTTAAAAAGCCGGAAATCCCGTCCGCCGGTTTTAGACCAATGATTGAAGACGGAGGAGAAGGGAAGAGGCGGGAGAGTGTCCGCTGTATGCCGGGCAGTTTTGGCTCCGCGGGCATAGCATGCGGCTTAAAATCCGGGTTGAGTAATATGATTGTCCTGCCGGTGAGCGCTTGAAGTTTGTGCACTATTGCATCCACATCCCGCCCGGCCAGGGCCAGTTCCATCACCTTCTGCGTTAATTCCTGTTCCTGCTGGTAGAGCCGGTGTCTCTCCTCCCTGATATAAGCGGTAATATGGGCTTCCAGGGCGGTTAGGTCACTACCCCGGGGGAACTGCAGAACCGGGGTCTTGCGTTCATTAGCCAGCTCTCTGTCTTGCGGGGGAACCTCGCCGAGAATGCCGAAGGCGCTTGCCCCCTGCTCGGAAAGAGATGTAATAAGGGATGCCAGGCTGGCTCCCATTCCCCTGGCGGTGTTAGCATCAATGAGAGCAAGCTCATTACCCCTCAAACGGTCGAACACGGGCGGCGCTGGCCTCAGGGTAACGACCCAGCTTACTTCGTTATAAACACCGGCTTCCCCGGCGATTAGGTTAGTCCCTGAAGGCATGGCCTGCTGCCAGATCTGTTCTACCGTGGGCATTACCACACCCCCAGATAGTTCTCTTTCTCCCAGGGAGTCACATGCCGGCAGAAATTATGCCATTCCCGCCGCTTAGCATCCAAGAACTTGGAAAACAGCATATCCCCGAGGGCTTCTTTGATGATGGTATCCTTCTGGAGTTCATCGAGGGCTTCACCCAGAGTTTCCGGAAGGCTTACTATTTGCCGCCTCTCAAGTTCTATCTCGTCAAAGGCAAATATATTTTCCTCTACCGATGGCGGTAAAGGCAGCTTCTCTTTAATCCCATGGAGCCCGCAGGTCAGTATTACGGCATAGGCAAGGTAAGGGTTACAGGATGGGTCCGGGTTCCTGATTTCGACACGTGTCGTATGCAGTTTCTGGGGGTTTACCTGCGGCACGCGTATAAGGGCTGACCGGTTTACCCTTGCCCAACTGACATACACCGGCGCCTCGAAACCTCTCACCAACCTCTTATAGGAGTTAACCAGCGGGTTCAGGATAGCGCCCATACCCCGGGCATGATACAGCAGACCGGCGATAAAGCTGCGGGCCGTATCGGAGAGGCCGTATTCATTCTTAGCGTCGGAGAAGGCGTTCTTATCGTTCTCGATGCGAAACAAGCTCAGCGGGATGTGCATGCCGCTGCCTTCTACCCCTTCAAACGGCTTGGGCATGAAGGTAACCGAAAGGTCATGTTTCTGGGCTATTGCCTTAAGCGTATACCGTGCGGTAATAAGGTTATCGGCATTTTTCAGTGCATCATCAAGGGCGAAATCTATTTCATGCTGTCCAGCACCCAGTTCATGGTGGCTGGATTCTACGGAGATAGCCATTTCCCGGAGGACACTCACCATCTCTTTTCTGATAGAAGAAGAAAGGCCGGTAGAAAGGTCAAAATAGCCGCCCCTGTCCTGCGATAGGGGTACCAGGCTGCCTTCAGCAGTAGGCAGAACCATGAAGAATTCCAATTCGGGGGCAACACAAAGACGGTAATCCAGCGTTGTGGCCGCTTCTATCGCCTTGACCAGGATCGTCCGCGGGTCGCCGAGAAAAAGTTTGCCTTCCGGCGTGAGAACAGAACAAACCACCCGGGCCGCCGGCTGTCCGTCCTGCTCCCACGGGAGCAGCGTTAGAGTGGACAGGTCAGGTTTCAGGTACATGTCACTCTCAAGCACCCGGACAAAGCCTTCTATCGATGAGCCATCGAACCATTTTCCGTGTTCAATACAGTCAGGGAACTCCTCCAGAGGAATGGTAACACTCTTGACTACCCCAAGTATGTCACTGAATTGGAGGTAAACGAAACGCACCCCTTTTTTCTTGAGGTCATTGATAACTTCCTCTATCGCCAGCTTCTTAGTGTCCGACATATGGCGCCTCCTCACTGAGTCACTCTTATAATATATTATTGTACAAAATGCACAAATGTTCAAGGGCTAAGGCGATTTAAATCGTGTATCGCAACAAACAATGAGGATGTTATTGGTTAAAACATACAAGGACATTTGTTTTTCCATTTCTTACCCTAGCCGGGGGAGGGACGATAATCTAGCGCTTGCTTGAAATATCATTTAATGATTTTTTGTAATGAAAAGATGAATCCCTGCACGAAGGTTTGCAGGGTTATTTGAACCCTGTCTCCCATATTCGGTTTTGGGGGGGGCCAGCCGAATTATATTTCGCTAATTGCCCTCGGTCTGGAGCAACCTCATTTTGCTTTACTCTTGAGGTCGTTACCCATGGTCAAGAGCCTTTTACTTACGTTTGTGGTGGCAGCGGGTAGATTGGAACTACCGACCATATCTATACGTAATGATTACAAATCATATGTATAGCCTATCGGGTTTAAATTATTTTTATTCAATTTCCAAGGCTCAATTACTAGTATCTCACCAGCAGAAGCAATCAATTGTGGCGTCTTACCACTCAAATCAATTGAATGCAATATAAATAATTTCATGCTCTTTTTGTGTGCATTTACCCAGTCAACTTCCCGGGGAGTTAGTAAAATTTGATTTCCATTACTTTGAGTACCCTTCACTTCAACAAAATATTCTTCCCCATTTCCACTACACTTTAAATCATATGGCCGGTTTTTATGATGGTCATCTACTTTATAACCTAGTCCTTTAAAATATCCTTTCGCTTTCTCCATGGAATATTTTTCAATTATATCTCGTACTTCTTTTAATGCAAATGCCTGCCCACGTCCTTGACGAGTATTTTCAAAAGTCTCGACAGCCTCTTCTGCGGACTTGGAATAATCACTTCTGTAATCAGGAAAATATGCAGATATTTGTTCAAATATCTGCTCATTAATCGGCATCAATTTGGCATTCTTAGGACCCATAGACTGAATCCTGCCATATCCGATGATATTCAATAATTTATCATGAGGACAATTTCCTTGAGCTTTTTCGACTCCATTTGCAACCTTAACCCATTTTTCTCCAGTCTGATGAACACGTTCTGTTATTTCAATCAATGAAACAACCGCGCTTGCTCCTCCACCAATTCTATTTTCTCTATCGTAATTTGTCTCGTAAACAAACACCAAATCATTTTTTGCTAAATCTTGAGCTGCAATTTCCTTCCACGGACGTACCCAAACACCGGGATTATTATGAGAAACAGGTGGGAACTGAACTGTCAGCCAAAATGTCATAATGCCCTCCTAATTTTAAATTATCGTTTGCCTAAATTACACAGGCTAGATTAACTAAAATAGGAGATTTCAGAAGAAACACTAGAATTACAGGCGAGTCTGGTGGTAGCGGGTAGATTTGAACTACCGACCAAGGGCTTATGAGTCCCCTGCTCTACCACTGAGCTACGCTACCAGCCAGTCACAATGTATCATTTTTTGAAGCCAAAAGTCAATGCCGCCGGATAACGTGAATGCTTACAGCCTTTACCGTTCCATAGACTTTCATACCCTTTTTCAAGCCCATTTCCTCTGCCGAACGCTTGGTAACCAGGGCCACCAGCGGAAAGCCGCAATCTATTTCCACCCGGCACAACGGCCCGCTGTGCGCTATCAGGTCGATTGCCCCTTCCAGCGAGTTCCGGGCGCTGCTGGATATTTTTGCTAGAGCCACCGTCACGTCTTCCGGGCGGAAGCAAACGGAGACTTTTTCCCCGATATTACAATCGGCCACCGCTTCTATAGTCTTTCCATTAGCGTCAATCACAGCCATGCCGCCTTCACAAGCTATGATATTGCCATCGATGATATTTTCCATCCCTACGAACTCGGCTATCTGCCGGTTCTTCGGCGTGGCAAATATCTCTTTTGACTTACCTGTTTGCACCAGCTCCCCATCCACCATCACGCTGATATTATCGGCCAGCCGCTGCCCCTGTTCCATGTCATGGGTAGCCATAACACAAGTAATTTTTTCTTTTTTGATAATGCCGGCAATCAGGTCTTCAATTTTAGCCGATGTTACCGGGTCCAGGTTGGCCGATGGTTCATCCATCAGCAATACCTCCGGGTCAGTGGCGATAGCCCGGGCAATAGCCACCCGCTGCATTTCTCCGCCGGAAAGCGTCCGGGCATTCCGCTTGCTGTATTGAGCTACACCAACTGTCTCCAGAATATTATGTACTTTCTCCTGAACGTGCTTACCATCGATTCCCCGCCATTTCAATCCGTAAGCCACATTATCAAATACGCTTAAATTGAATACCACCGGTTTCTGCAGCACGAAAGCCATCCGCCGCCGCATTTCCAATCTATCCTTTTCAGAGCATGCCGCATCATTACCATCTATAATTACTTTCCCGGCGGCGGGTTTATCCAGCAAAGCTATCAAGCGCAAAAGGGTAGTTTTACCGGCTCCGGTAGGGCCGATCAGGGCATGCACTTCTCCCCGCTCCACCCTTAAGTTCACCTTTTTAAGGATATCGCGGTTTTCACGCTGCTGTGATAAATCTATCGTTTCTATAAAAGCCATTATCTTTTCTGCTGTATCCTGTTCATGATGATGTTAACGATGAGGGCGATAACTAAAAGAATTATGCCCAATGCGAGTGATAGCTCAATTTCACCCATGGATGTTCCCAGCGATATGGCGGTGGTCAGCACCCGCGTGCGCCCCCGGATGTTACCACCCACCATCAGCGCCAGCCCCACCTCCGATATCGCCCGCCCGAAGGCAAGCGTTACCGCCGCCATGACGGCAAATCTCGCCTCCCGGATGACTGCCAATGACATCTGCCACCGGCTGGCACCCAGGGAACGCGCTGTATCAGTTACGGTCTTGTCCACCCCGCTAAGCGCGGAAACGGTCAAGCCGAGTAGAATCGGTATCACGAGTAGAACCTGCCCGATTACCATTACGGTAGGCGTAAATAACAGGCCCAAAACCCCGAGCGGGCCCTGGTTGGAAAAAAGAATAAACACCAGAAGGCCCACGGTAACGGTAGGTACGCTATAGAAGGTCTGAATCAGACTTATCAACGTCTGTTTACCAGGGAATCTGTTGAAATGTATAAGGCTGCCCAAGGGCAGACAGATAACAGCCGCGATAAGCACAGAACTAATCGAAATCCTGATAGAAAGCCAGGAAATCTTCATTACTTCCGGATCTAGCGTAATAATCAACTGTACGGCTTTAACCAGCCCGTTCCATATCTCCAATATGGTTGCTCCTGGAAAACAAAGGTGGAATCCAAACAAGGCCGCCCGTGTCTTTATCAAGCGGCCTTGTTAAGACCCATTATAGGTTAAAAGAGGTATTTTTTCTATTACTGGGCTGGCGGAGTATATTCCGGGACAGGAACGGTATAGTCCTCAACCGGTGGGAATCCCGGCAGGTTGATGCTACCGTCTTCCGCGCCCCGTCCGATGGGATTGAAGAGTGAACGCCCGTATTCTGCCAGACCGTAAGTGGCGAGAATGTCCTGTACTTCATCAGACATCAGCCAGTTAATGAATTCTACTGCTACATCAATTTTCGTAGTCGGTATTTTTTCCGGGTTGATAGCGATGGCGGCATAGACATTAAGGAATATCGCGTCCTGCTCCACCAGCATGGTGATATTCAGGGGATTCTTGGTAGTGTAAGAAAGATAAGTGGAGATATCCGCCAGCACATAAGCGCCCATTTCACTGGCCATTAGCAGCGTCGGGCCCATGCCTTTGCCGGCTTCCACGTACCATTCGCCGGAGCCCTGAACATCCGCGGCATAATCAAACCCGGCGGTTTGCCAGATTAACTTTTCCTTGGAATGCGTGCCGGAGTTATCTCCCCTGGAAACAAATTTTATAGAGTTGGGATCGGCCATGCCCGCTTCGCGAATCTTGGTAAACGCTTCCGCAGCCGTCAAGCCCTTGATACCGGCCGGGTCATTCTCCGGACCGGCAATCAGGAAAAAGTTGTAACCGAAGTTCCTGCGGTCAATTCCGTAACCTTCTGCAATGAATTTATCTTCAGCGGCCCGGTCGTGAACAATGACCGCATCCACATCACCCCTGCGCCCATATTCCAGGGCGATACCAGTGCCAGCATAAATGATATCCATTTCCACGCCAGCTTTTTCTTCAAAGAGCGGCTCAAGATAATACCATAAGCCGGTATCATAAAGGCTGGTGGTAGTAGCAATTTTGAACCTTACCCGCTTTTCAGCCAGCGGATAACTAGGTGCGGTTGTAGCTGCAGAAGTGTTCTGGATTGCTGTGGTGGTGGTTTCCTCGGTGGTGCAGCTTGTCATCACCCCGATAAGCCCTACCAGCAAGACCAGCGCCAGTAATACGTTAAGTATTTTACCCTTTCTTTTCAAAATGCGGCCTCCTTTAAAAAATAAATCAGTAATTCAAATTTTAACATCAACATTATACTATTTGCAATATAACTAATATATTTAATGTTAAAATTAATAATGACTGCTACCGTATATCTACTATGGCTATTCTCTTTGACGCCTTCGTAACCCTGTGATACAATTTATTAAGGAAATCTCTCCTGTTTATCCCCCTTTTAGCCACTAATAAGAAAATAGCTGTGCGCATGCAAATCAGGGAAGTAGGCATAATAGGCTGCGGGCAGATGGGCGGCGGTATCACCCAGGTCTGCGCCCAGGCAGGCTATAACGTAACCGTCTCGGAGGTAAACGCCGACCTTTTAAAGAAAGGGCTGGGCAACATCAGCGATTCGCTGGACAAAGCCGTAACCAGAGGAAAGCTGACCAAACAGGCTAAGGCTACCGTTTTTAACCGCATAACGGGAACCACCCGCCCCGCCGATTTTCAAGATTGCGATTTAATAATCGAAGCAGCTAAAGAGGATATCGACCTGAAGAAGAACATTTTTAAAGAAATGGATACAATCTGCCCCCCGCATACGATATTTGCTACCAACACTTCTTGCCTCCCGATAGCGGAAATCGCCGCAGCCACCGGGCGGCGGGAAAAGGTGCTGGGGATGCACTTTTTTAACCCCGTACCGGCGATGAAACTACTGGAAATCGTCCGCCCGCCAGCCGTTTCCAACGATACTGTAAACCAGGCCAAAACCTTCGGGGAATCTCTCGGCAAGACGGTTATCATCGCGCAGGATACCCCCGGCTTTATCGTCAACCGCCTGATGGTACCGCAACTGCTGAACGCCATCCGCATGGCGGCCTCGGGAGAAGCGACCAAAGAAGACATCGACGCCGGCATGACACTGGGTCTCAATCAGCCTTTAGGACCGCTGGCGCTGGCCGACCTCATTGGTCTGGATACGCTTTTAGCCATGGCCGATGGCATTTATGATAAAATCAAAGAGGAACAATACGTTGCGCCACCCCTCCTGAAAGAGATGGTGGCGGTTGGGCGACTGGGCAGGAAAACCGGTAAAGGGTTTTACGAATATAATTAAGGGAGATTGATGATGAGCAATGAAGGTAAAGTCGCCCTGGTAACAGGCGGCTCGGGCGGACTTGGCAGCGTACACTGTCTTTCACTGGCTGCCGCCGGGTATAAAGTGGCGGTAGCCGCGCACAATCACCTGGAAAAAGCTCAAGTGGTGGTCGACCAGATAAAAAAGATGGGGAAAAAAGCGGTAGCTTTGAAAATGGATGTTTCCAGCGCCGATGAGGTGGAAGCCAATATCCAGGAAGTGGAAAAAAACCTTGGCCCGGTAGATGTCCTCGTCAATAATGCCGCCGACGGTATTGTCCGCGCGGTGACAATCGCCAAAATGAAACTTGAAGACTGGGCGCATGATTTAAGCGTCAACCTGACCGGCCCGTTTAACACCATCAAGCGGTGTCTGCCGGGCATGATGGAGCGGGGCTGGGGGCGCATTATCAACGTATCATCAATTGCCGGCACGATGGGCGGTGCCGGACAGTGCAGCTATGCAGCTACCAAGGCCGGCCTCATCGGTCTGACCAAGACCGTAGCCATGGAAGCCGCCCGCAAAGGCGTTACCTGCAACGCGGTCGTCCTGGGGATTGTCGACGGGGGCGCTTTCCATACGGTCATCCCGGAATTCCAGGAACGCATCGCCAAAAGCCTGGCAATGCGCCGGGCGGGTACGCCGCAGGAAGTCAGCAACGTGGTGGTTTTCCTTGCTTCCGAGGGATCAAGTTATATCACCGGTGAAGCCATCGAGGTCAGCGGCGGCGCCGGTCTGTTCGTATTTTAAAGCTGTCAGCGGTCAGCTCCGGGGAAAAGGAGAGGGCTTATAACTTATAGCTAACAGATGTCTAAATTTAAAGACATTTTTATTAAGTAAAAAACACAAAGGAGAAAAATGAACGAAGCAGTAATTGTCAGCGGTGCCAGAACAGCCATCGGTAACTTTGGGGGAGCCTTACAGGATGTCCCGGCGGTCAAGCTGGGCAGCACGGTTATCCAGGGCGCGATGAAAAAAGCCGGACTCAAGCCCAAGGGCGATACCAGTTATGAGCCTGATGTATTTAAAGGTCAGGGCATGGTTGACCTGGAAAAGAAATATTACACATGGGACAGCGGGCTTAAGGAAGTCATCGTCGATGAGGTAATCATGGGCAACGTCGTCCAGGCCGGCCAGGGACAGAACCCCGCCCGCCAGGCCGCTATTTACGCCGGCGTGCCCAAAGAAGTCAACGCCTTTACCGTCAACAAAATCTGCGCCTCCGGTATGAAAGCGGTAGCCTTAGCCGCCCAGTCCATTAAAGCCGGGGATGCCAATGTCGTCATCGCCGGCGGTATCGAGAGCATGAGCTCTATCCCCTACTACCTCCCCAAGGCGCGCTGGGGGGCCAGAATGTTCAACGCGGAACTGGTAGACGGCATGGTCTATGACGGCCTGTGGGAAGTTTTCTACAACTATCACATGGGTGTAACCTCGGAAAATATCGCCGCCAAAATGGGCATCAGCCGTAAAGAGCAGGACGAGTTCGCGCTGGAAAGCAACAACCGCGCCATCGCGGCTACCAAGAACGGCATTTTCAAGGATGAAATCGTCCCCGTGGAAATAAAGGTCAAGAAAGAAGTAAAGAACTTCGACGTTGACGAGCACCCGCGCGAGACCTCGATGGAAATGCTCGGCAAGCTCGGCACCGCCTTCCCCGCCGCCAACCCCACTGTCACCGCCGGTAATGCCTCCGCCATCACGGATGCCGGCGCTGCCGTTGTCGTCATGTCTGCCAATAAAGCCAAGGAAATGGGCGTTACACCCATCGCCTCCATTAAAGCTTACGCCACCGGCGGCGTGGACCCCGCTTACATGGGCCTCGGCGTCGTGCCCGCTACCAAGAAAGCCTTAAAACTGGCCGGTCTGACATTGAACGATATCGAGTACTTCGAGCTGAATGAGGCTTTCGCTTCACAGTCCATCGGCTGCCTGCGCGAGCTTAAACTGGATACGAGCAAGGTCAACCTGCACGGCGGCGGCATCTCGCTCGGCCATCCTATCGGCTGCACCGGCGCCAGGATTATCGTGACGCTCATGAATGAAATGAAACGCCGCAATCTTCACCTTGGTCTTGCCGCTCTCTGTATCGGCGGCGGCCAGGGCATGGCCATCATTCTGGAAAGAAAATAGTACAAGCCTGAAATATTACCTTAGTACCAAAGCCATCAAGGGGCATATCAGATATGGTATGCCCCTTTCCTTTTCCTCCATCGCAATTTATATCAAAATTTAAAATACAGAAAAAACTTTCAATTTTATACTTTTTACTCATTCATAATTATGTTAAAATGTTAGGATAAATTGAGTGATAGAGGTCACGGCCATGCCGGGGATAATGGGCTTTAACAAGGGGTCTGTTAAGAAAAAGGGGATAGCGGAGAAAGAACTCCTCGAAGAACTGGATATCTCCACGATTTCCTGGGGCGACCTTACCTGGGTAAACGTTCCCAAACCAACCGAGCGGGAAGTAGCGTGGCTGGCGAATACCTATAATTTCCACCCCCTGACACTGGACGACCTGCTAAGCCGCAAGCAGATTTCAAAAATAGATACCTACCCCGGTTATCTCTTCTTCGTTTTCCACCACGCTTATTATCAAAAAGAAACGCGCACCGCTTCCAAACGGCAATGGTTCGCGTACATCAGTGAAAACTATATCGTTACCGTTAATACCGCCGAGCTCAAGACCCTGGGCGCTCTTTTCCGTGATTGCCAGGCGAATGAAGACGCGCGTAAAGAATACTTGAGCAACGGTTCCGGCTTCCTCCTCTACCGTATTATCGACCGCTCTATAGATTCATATTTCCCCGTTCTGGATAAAATCCTTAACTTGATGGAAGACGTGGAAGACGCCGTTTTTGATGAGGAAGTGGAGGCAGCCAAAGAATTGAGCGTACTGCGGCGCGACATCATTACCCAGCGCACGGTGATGTTCCCGACGCGTGATATTTTAATGGAAATGGAAAATAAGCTTAAGCGTTTCAGCAAGATGGATTTAACCGCCTATTATAACGACCTAATGGACCACATGGATAAAATCTGCACGACCCTGGATGAATGTAAGGAACTGATCGAGGTGTATAAAGATACCGATTCTACCCTGGCCACCAACCGCCTTAACCGGGTCATGCGTATCCTTAATGTCTTCGCCACCATCGCTTTGCCTTTCCTGGCTGTTTCCAGTATCTACGGGATGAACGTCTTCTCGCCGGGCGGGATAGACAAGGGAGATATTTCCACGTTCATCATCTTAATCGTTATCATGACCGTTTCTGCCGGCGGCCTGCTCTTATATTTCCGCCACCGCCGCTGGATATAAGAAATAACTGATGAAAATCTCATACCGTCTGGTAATTATAATCGCTGTTTTTATCACTTGTCTCATCTCCGCTAATACGATTGCCGTTAAAGTCATCGGCACGGGTTCTTACATACTGCCGGCAGCCATTTTCGTCTTTCCCATCAGCTATATTTTCGGCGATGTCCTCACGGAGGTTTACGGCTACCGTGTCGCCCGGCGGGTCATCTGGCTCGGCTTTGCCTGTAACCTGCTCTTCGTGTTCTTCGTCTGGATAGGGCAGCTTATACCGCCGGTTTCTTTCTGGGAGGGGCAAGAGGCTTACGAAAGAATACTCGGCTATACGCCCCGCCTGCTGGCCGCTTCCATGGGCGGGTACCTGGTGGGGGAATTTATTAACTCTTTCGTCCTCGCCCGCATGAAAGTCCTCACTAAAGGCCGCTGGCTGTGGAGCCGGACAATCAGCTCGACGATTCTTGGAGAAGGACTGGACACGGCGATATTCATTACGCTAGCATATATCGGCACTACCACTTTTACGCCTTTAATGATATTCAATCACTGGGTGACCAAGGTAGGTATTGAAATTGTCTTTACCCCGCTTACCTATGTTATCGTGAACTGGTTGAAACGTAAGGAAGGGATTGATACTTATGATTACCAGACCCGTTATAATCCCTTCTCGGTCATGGAAAAAGGGCAGTTTTCATGAAGGTACGCATCCTGGGAGCGCATAACATTGAATCGGCAAATACCGGTTTTACCAGTATCATCATCGATGATATTCTGGCGGTGGACGCCGGCGCTTTGACATCCCGACTTACTTTTGCGGAACAGCAAAAACTAAAGGCTGTCCTGCTGACACATCACCATTACGACCATATCCGTGACATCCCGGCCATCGGCATGAATTTTTACCTGATGAATACGGTGCTGGATATTTACGCTCCCCCCACCGTCCGCGAAGCCCTCTCTTCCCACCTGATTAATGAAACGCTCTATCCTGATTTCACCAAAAAAGCCGCGGGCAAGCCAGCTCTGCGGATGCATGATGTCGAGCCCGGCAAAAAGGTTACGATTGCCGGCTATGAAGTACTGCCGGTTACCGTCACGCATGCTATTCCCGCCGCAGGCTATCAAATAACATCCCCGGAAGGTAAAACGGTATTTATCACCTCGGATACCGGCCCGGGACTGGACGCTGCCTGGCGTCAGGTATCGCCCGACCTCCTTATCATCGAACTTACGCTGCCTAACCGGCAGGAAGACTTCGCGCAAAAGTCCGGGCATCTGACTCCGGTTCTCCTCCAGCAAGAACTGAAGTCCTTTTATAGCGTGAAAAACTATTTCCCGCAGGTAGCCTTGATCCACATCAACCCGTTATACGAAGATGAAATACAGGCTGAAATCCAGGCCGTGGAAAAAGCTCTGAAGATAAAAATCGTCTTTTCCCATGAGGGGATGACGCTAAAACTATAATTCCGTCTTTCTCTTGCAAAATTGACAGTCCAGGGGTGCCAGTGTAGACTATTTACTGTATCCCATTATCTCACCAGGAGAGTTTTTTTTATGAGTTTCTTAAGCCGGACCGACCCCGAAGTCTACAATGCCATCGAGAGTGAGAAGCAACGGCAGCAGGAAATCGTTAACCTCATCGCCTCGGAGAATTATACCAGCCGCGCCGTCCTGGAAGCCCAGGGTTCATTTCTGACCTATAAATACTGCGAAGGTTATCCCGGCAAGCGTTATTACCGCGGCTGTGAGAACATGGATAATATAGAATCGCTGGCCATCAGCCGCGCCAAAGAGCTTTTCCACGCCGAACACGCCAACGTACAGCCTCATGGTGGGTCGCAGGCCAACATGGCGGCCTATCTTGCTTTACTCGAGTACGGAGATAAAGTGATGGCCATGGACCTGGCTCACGGCGGACATCTTACGCACGGCTCTCCTATCACCTTTTCCGGCAAGTCTTATAAATTCATCCCCTATCACGTCAACCGCGAGACAGAGCGGCTGGACTTCCCGGAAATAGAAAGTCTGGCCAAAGAGCATAAACCGAAATTAATCGTGGCCGGGTACACGGCCTACCCGCGCACTATCGACTTCGAGCGCTTCCGCCGGATTGCCGATGCCGCGGGGGCAAAACTGATGGTGGACATGGCACATATCGCCGGTCTGGTAGCCGCCGGCGTTCATCCCACGCCTGTCCCTTACGCCGATGTCGTCACCATGACCACGCATAAGACGCTGCGCGGCACCAGCGGCGGCTTGATTTTGTGTAAAGAATATCTGGCTAAGGCCATAGATTCCGCTGTTTTTCCGCAGATGCAGGGTAAACCCTTAATGCATTCAGTCGCCGGTAAGGCGGTAGCGCTGCTTGAAGCGATGCAGCCATCGTTCGTGGAATACCAGAAAAAAGTGCTGGAGAACGCGCGCGCCCTGGCAACGGAATTGCAGAACCTGGGGATGCGGCTGGTATCCGGCGGTACGGATAATCACCTGATGCTGGTAGACCTGACCAATACCGGGGTGACCGGCAGCCAGGCAGCCAAAGCGCTCGATGTTGCCGGTATCGTCTGCAATAAAAATGAGATTCCTTTCGATACCCTGCCGCCGGCGAAAACCAGCGGCATCAGGCTGGGAACGCCGGGCGTAACAGCGCGCGGCATGGGCAAAGATGAGATGAAGTCCATCGCCGGTCTGATTGTGAAAATCATCAAGAACATCGACGATGAGAAAATCAGCGAGCAGGTAAGGCAGGAAATTAAAGCATTGAGCCGCCGTTTCCCGGTGCCCGGCATCAGTGACTAGCTGATATGGAAACAAGGCGACGGCGAGGTATATCAAGATGAAAAACGGAAGCAAAACACTTTTTGACGCCATCGGCAATACTCCGCTGGTGGAACTGAAGGCATTGAACGGCAGCAGCGATGTTAAAATATTAGCCAAGCTGGAAGGGAACAATCCCGGCGGCTCGGTGAAAGACCGCCCGGCTTATTACATGATTAAGAAGGCGGAAGAGTCCGGCCAGCTTACCAGAGACAAGATTATCATCGAGCCTACCTCCGGCAACACCGGCATCGCCATCGCCATGATTGGCGCCGCCAAGGGGTACAAAGTAAAGCTGTTCATGCCGGAGTGCGTCAGCACGGAAAGGCAGCTGATACTCCAGGCTTTAGGCGCTGAAGCCGTGCTGACACCGGCTAAAGAATCGACCGATGGAGCTATCAGGCGGGCGCATGAAGCTTTAAAAGCCGAGCCGGGCAAGTACTTTATGCCTAACCAGTTCGATAATCCCGCCAATATACTATCGCACTACGAGACGACCGGGCCGGAGATTTACGAACAGACCAAAGGCAAAGTTGATGTTTTTGTCTGCGCCATGGGCACCACCGGCACGCTGATCGGCACCGGAAAATTCCTCAAAGAGAAAATCTCCGGCATAAAGATCGTCGGGATAGAACCGACGGTCGGGCATACCATCCAGGGTTTGAAAAACCTGACCGAGAGCGAAACACCCGGCATCTACGACCCTCACGGTTTTGACGAGAAGATTACTATCGAGGATGGGGACGCTTTCGAGACGGCGCGGCAGCTGGCGATAAGAGAGGGGCTTTTCACCGGCATGTCCAGCGGGGCGGCGGTGGCGGGCGCTTTGAAAGTGGCCGCCGGGATGAAGAAGGGCACCATCGTGGTGATACTGCCCGACCGTGGCGACCGCTATTTAAGCACCACGCTCTTCCGTTCTATCTGCGGTAAATGCCCGCCTTAGGCGATGAGGCAAATGCCGATTACCGAAGCATATCTCGATATCGAGACCACCGGACTCACCTACGACGGCAGCGAGATTACCGTTGTCGGGATTTACCTGTGCCGCGGCGAAGAGGATGAATTCGTTCAGTTTGTCGGGCGGGATATCTGCGCGGATGCTATTCTGGATGCCCTCAAAGGCGTGGACGTCATCTACACCTATAACGGGAGCCGGTTCGACCTGCCTTTTATTCACTCGCAATGCGGCATTAACCTGTCCGCGCTTTTCCCCCACCGGGATTTGATGTTCGATTGCTGGCGCAAAAACCTCAAGGGCGGGCTGAAAGGGGTGGAAAAGCAACTGGGCATACCGCGGCAGCTGCCGGACATGAACGGGCTCGAAGCCGTCAAGCTCTGGTGGAAATACGTGGACAGCTTCGACCTTGAAGCGCTGGACAAACTCTGCGCCTACAATAAAGAGGACGTGGTAAATCTCAAGGTGCTGCGGGACATGCTGTTAGGGTAGCGGTTATTAGTTTTCAGTAGCCCTGCCTCCCCTCTCCCCCGCTGTTTACGGTATACTGTTTACTGTAAGCTATCCGGGTGGGGGAGGAGCACCGTGAAATTCATCGTCGACCATAATGTGGGCAAGCTGGCCCGCTGGCTGCGCATGATGGGCTGCGATAGCGTTTTCTTCACCGGCGGGGATGACGGCCTGATGGTCAAACAAGCCTTCGCGGAGGACAGGATTCTTTTAACCCGCGATACGGGCATCATGCTAAGGCGCATGGTTACAACGGGACGCGTCCGTGCCATCCTTCTTAAAAGCGAGAAGCCGGATGAACAGATACGCCAGCTCGTGTCCGCCCTCGACCTGAACAGCGAGGCCCAACCCTTCACCATCTGCCTGGAAGACAATCAGCTTTTAGTTCCCTCCACCCCTTCCGAAGTTAAGGATAGAGTTCCCCTTTACGTCTTTAAAACGCAGTCGCAATACATGGAATGCCCCGAATGCCGCCGGGTTTACTGGCGCGGCACCCACTGGCTGGCCATGCTGCATAAACTTGAAAAACTCGCCGGTATAAAAGAGAATTAGAATATCATAAAAACACCCGGGAGGTCTGACCATGAACGTTTACGAAGCAGCCACCAAACGGCGTTCCATCCGGCGGTTCAAGAATAAAGCCGTGCCGGATACCGTTCTGGAGAAATGCATCGAAGCCGCGCGCCTGGCCCCGAGCGGCCGCAACCACCAGTTCTGCGAATATATCGTCATCAACGATGCGGAGATACTGCCCGCCATCTTCGATAACATCGGGGGGTCGGCCAAGCTGCCGCCGGAACAGGGAGGCCCCAGACCGGACCAGACGGCTAAAGCCTACACCATCATCCTTTTGAGTAAAGCCAGCGAAAGCCCGGAGCGCCGCCGGATTACGCTTTATGACGCGGGGATGGCGGCGGAGAACATCATCCTCACGGCGTGGGAGCAGGGTATCGGGTGCTGCCCTATTTTAATGTTCAATGAGCAAGACCTGAAGCTGGTTCTGGATATCCCGGCAGAATATGATATCGCACTGGTGATCGCGATGGGGTACCCGGACGAGATGCCGGTGGCGGAGGACGTTAAAGACTCCACGAATATCTACGTGGATGAGAAGAACGTGCGGCATGTGCCGAAGCGCAAGCTTGCGGATATACTGCACAAGAACAGGTTCTAGGGATAGCGGCTGATAAATGGGACAAAAACCACTTTACAGATATTACGCTGTTGCCGTATACTCTCAAAGCATCTATTGCTGGGGAAAAGAGGCATGTGTTAGCAGGGGCAGGAAGCCTCCTTCCGCGCTTTCCTTATAGTATCAGGGTTAGCCGTAAATTCGTTTTGAGAAAGTCAATGTCCAGTGGATATTTTACAAAATGATTAAAGCTAAATCATGAAAAAAGGCAATAAAACTTACAAAACGAACGAGGCTGAATAAAAAAAGAGAGATTAAAAATTACAAAATGAATCGTAGCTAAAAAGTATTTGTTTTTTATAGTTTAGCTTCAAAAATAAAAGTTTTTTTAAGCCCCTTTTTCCAAAACGAATCAGCTAAAGCGTCATCTCATTAGAAATGTCAAATGTAAAGCTAATCCCTTGACCGTACCTCTATTTATTGTTACACTCAAGGCAACGGAGCAAGGTATAGTATAATATAGCTATGAAAATCGTCACCGCAGCACAGATGAGAGAAATCGACCAGGCGTGCGTCCGCCGGGGCATACCCGTGAGCACACTGATGGAGAACGCGGGCAAAGCGGTGGCGGAAGAGACGCGCAACTACCTGGGCAACATTAAGCAACAACACGTATTATGCCTGGTTGGGGCGGGGAACAACGGCGGCGACAGTCTCGTGGCCGCACGCTATCTGGCAGAATGGGGGGCTAAAGTCACCGTTTACCTTTGCAGCGACCGCCCGGCCGATGATGCTAATCTAAAACTCCTAAAAGAACGCAACGTTGCCTGCATAGAAGCTAAAGCGGATACAGGTTTTAAACAGCTTGATAAAATACTGACTTCAGTAGATTGCGTTATTGATGGGCTACTGGGCACGGGCAAAATGCGCCCGCTGGAAGGATTGTTTAAAAACGTTCTGGAAAAAGTTAACACCGCCAAAGCATCACGTAAGATTGCCGTTGTCGCCGTGGACTTGCCATCCGGCATGGACGCGGATACGGGGGCAATCGACCCCGCCTGCCCCGCCGCCGACCTCACGGTGACGCTGGCTTTTCCCAAGCCGGGACTGTTCAGGTTCCCCGGTGCGGAAAGGGTCGGCAAATTAAAAATCGCCGATATCGGTATTCCGTCGTCGCTGGCGGATGCTTCTATTGTTGAATTACTAACCGCCGGTTGGGCGGCAGCAACCCTCCCCAAACGCCCGATTAACGCGAACAAGGGAACTTTCGGGAAAGTGCTGATAAGCGCAGGCTCCGCAAATTACATCGGTGCCGCTTATCTTGCCTGCTCCGGCGCGTACCGCACGGGAGCGGGACTGGTCACTTTAGCCACCGCCGCAAGTGTGCAGCCGATTGTAGCTTCAAAGCTGGCGGAGGCCACTTACCTGCCCCTGCCGGAGGCGCACCAAGGCATTATCGCCGTTGAGGCGGCGGAAACCGTGCACCGCGAATGCGCCAACTACGATGTCCTGCTATTGGGATGCGGGCTGGGGCAAAACCCCTCCACCATAGAGTACGTTACTTCCCTGCTTTTAAAGAAGGATTTACCGGCCCTCGTACTGGACGCCGACGCTTTGAATACCCTCACCGGAATACCGGGCTGGCAGCAGAAAATACCGGAAAACGCCGTGCTGACGCCCCACCCCGGCGAAATGTCCCGCCTGACCGGACTATCCATTCAAGAAATACAGCAAGACCGGACAGGCATAGCCACACGCTATGCCAAAGAATGGCGTAAAACAATTGTCCTGAAAGGGGCATTCTCCATCATTGCCGCGCCGGACGGAAGGTGCCGCATCAGCCCTTACGCCAACCCGGTGCTGGCCTCGGCGGGTACCGGCGACGTGCTGGCAGGTGTAATCGCGGGGCTGGCGGGGCAAGGGCTGGAACTTTACGATGCCGCGGCGCTGGGCGTTTTCCTGCACGGGGCGGCCGGAGAAAAAGTAAGGGCGGAACTGGGCGATACGGGCATGCTGGCGTCCGACCTGCTGCCGGCGCTGCCGGTAATTATCAAACAACTGAAAAACGGGGCTTGAGGAGTCTACTATGCTGATGGCTTTTGATATCGCTAATACCAACATTAAAATTGGGCTGTTCGATGACGAGATGCTCATCACCAACTGGCGGATTTCCACCGGCGTGCACCGCACCTCGGACGAATACGGTATCATGATTTACAACCTGCTGCGCAAAGAGCGCATTGCCGCCCATGAAGTTACGCAATGCGCCATCAGTTGCGTCGTGCCGCCTTTACTGACCGTTTTTAACGAAATGATGCTGAAATACTTTCACGTTAAGCCGCTGGTCGTGGGGCCGGGGGTCAAGACCGGCGTAAAAATCCGCTATGATAATCCCCGGGAAATCGGCGCCGACCTGATTGCCAACGCGGCCGCCGCGTTAAAGCTCTACCAGCCGCCGGTAATCGTGGTGGCGCTGGGGACAGCCACCGCTTTCGCGACCGTTTCACAAGAGGGGGAATATCTGGGCGGGGTCATCGCGCCCGGCATCGGCATCTCCGCCGAGGCGCTTTATACGCGCACCTCCGCCCTGCCCCGCGTCGACCTGGTACGGCCAAAGAAGACGATAGGGCCTAACACCACCGCAGCCATACAGTCCGGGGTCAGCTTGGGGTGGGCGGGGCTGATCGACGGCATTGTGGAACGGATACAGGAAGAGCTGGGGGAAAAAGCGATGGTGATAGCCACGGGCGGCTACGCCAACCTGATAGCCAAAGAATCCAAAACAATCGATAAAGTGAACATGGACCTGACGCTACAGGGCATTAAACTGATTCATGATTTGAATAGGGAGTAGTGAACATCAAATCTCCCTCCTGTCCCTCCTTACAAAGGAGGGATGAAGATAAAATTGAAACAGTAAATATATGACTTGACCAATCATCCTCTCCCTTTTGCAAAGGGAGAGTGAGAGAGGGATTTAAATATGCTAAATAAAAAAACAATCGTGCTGGGCATTACCGGCGGGATAGCCGCTTATAAAGCCGCCGACCTCGCTTCCAAGCTTACGCAGGCAGGCGCTAAAGTTGAAGTGGTCATGACCGAGGCGGCCACCAAGTTCATCACGCCGCTGACCTTACGTAATATTACCCACCGGCCGGTGGTAACGGATATGTTCGAGCTAGCGTCCGAGTGGAGCGTGGAGCACGTGGCCCTGGCGGAAGCGGCGGACGCGGTGGTTATCGCCCCGGCCACCGCCAATACCATCGCCCGGCTGGCGGCAGGCATCGCGGATAACATGCTCGGCACGGTGGTTTTAGCCACCAAAGCGCCGGTCATCATCTGCCCGGCCATGAACGATAACATGTACGCCAACTCCGTCACGCAGCAAAACGTGGCGGACCTGAAAGCGCGCGGCTTTACCTTCATCGAGCCGGAACCGGGGAGACTGGCCAGCGGGAAAATTGGGGGGAAGGGTCGCCTGCCGGAAACGGCCAAGATAATCGATGTAATCGAAAAAGTGCTGGGACAAAAGAAAGACCTAGACGGTAAAAACATCGTCGTTACCGCGGGCGGCACCAGAGAGCCAATCGACCCGGTAAGGCACATCGGCAACCGCTCTTCCGGCAAGATGGGCTATGCTTTAGCGGAGGCGGCGCGGGATAGAGGGGCGGACGTTACCTTAATCAGCGCCAACGCTACGCTGGACGACCCGGCGGGCGTCAACATCGTGAAAGTGGGCACGGCGGCAGAAATGAAAAAGGCGGTGGGGGCGGCGGTCAAGCAAGCGGACGCCCTGCTGATGGCGGCGGCGGTAGCGGATTACCAGGTAGAATTAACGGCAAAATCCAAGATAAAAAAGGAAATGAAAGACAGCCTAACCCTCAATCTGGTGAAAACGCCGGATATTCTGGGGGAGGTTAAGGGGAATTTCATTAAAGTGGGCTTTGCCGCCGAGAGCGAAAACCTGCTGGCGAACGCTAAAAAGAAGCTCGCGGGTAAAAAACTGGATATGATTGTAGCCAATGACATCACCAAAGCGGACAGCGGCTTTGATGTGGACACGAACAGGGTGATTTTAATCGATAAAAAAGGCCAAGCGGAAGAGCTGCCGCTGATGAGCAAGCGGGAAGTGGCGGAAAAGATACTGGACAGGGTGAAGGATTTACTGAAATAAAATGCACATCCAACCCTATTCACCACAATATGAAAAAGAAGTAATCGCGCTGTGGGCAAGGTGTAATTTAACACGGCCGGTCAATAACCCGCAAAAAGACATCGAGCGGAAGATGAAAGTGAACCCGGATTTATTTTTGATAGGACTAATCGACGGCAAAGTGGCGGCGACGGCGATGGGCGGCTACGAGGGGCACCGGGGGTGGGTATATTACCTGGGGGTAGAACCCGCTCTGCAGAAAAAGGGGCTGGGGCGGCAGATAATGCAGGCGCTGGAGGGAAAGCTCATCGCCAAAGGGTGCCCGAAAATCAATCTGATGTTCCGCACGGATAATGCCGGGGTGGAAAAATTTTATGAGAAAATCGGGTACAAACGGGATGATGTCATCGAGATGGGCAAGCGGCTGATACCGGACTAAATACATATCTACGGCTTTCATGGTTGCAAAGCGCCTTAAAGAGGTTTTATACTGTAGGTTACAGTTAATATTCCGGCAAAAGGAGGCGAGGAAATGTTTGAGAGAATACTGGTACCACTGGACGGCTCTAAGGTAGGCGAGGCCGCCTTACCGGTCATCGGGCAGCTGATAGATAAACTGGCGGCAGGTTCCAAGGTAGAAATTACCCTCATCGGGGTCATTACGCTCTTAAGACATTGGGTGGTAGTGGGGGAGGCCAGCGCCCCGGTCTCTTATACGGAAGAAGAACTTAAGCTCATTAAAGAAAGAGTATCAGGTTACCTCGCCAGAACGGCGGAATCTTTGCAAAAGCGCAACGTTAACTTCAAGACTATCGTCGCTTCCGGTAATGCCGCCGATGAAATTTTAAAAGCGGCTGACGAAATAAATGCAGACTTAATAGCTATGTCTACACACGGCCGGTCAGGCCTGCGCCGATTGGCTTTTGGGAGTATCACGGATAAAGTGCTTCACGGCTCCCGCATTCCTGTTCTGATGGTACGCGCACCTGAAGGCACGAAGAATGAATAGCTGGATTACGATTATGCTGATATATAACGCGGTGAGAGGGATGAATCTTGCATCCTTTTTACCCGACGAGGTCTTCCGGTGGTTTAACTCCCTGAAGACCTCGATAGAAACGCTTTTCTAATCCGGGAGCGACGGAGCAAGGTCTACAGCCAGCACCCGCGAAATACCTTTACGTTGCCAGATGCGCTTGAGGTAGGTCAGCGCTTTCTTCGTATCGCTGGCGATTCTGGCTTTTTCACAGCGCTTGAGTCGGTACTTGAACAGCCAGTAGGTAAACTGTTTCATCTCATCGAGCGTAATAGAGGCGCGCTTAGGCAGGCGTTTTTCCACCCGGAACTGCTCCAGAAGCTTGTCCTTATCCACGCTGTAGATGCGGTGATAGACCTCTTCCGAGGACTGGCTTCTTTTACCCAGTCCCTGGACATGTCTTTCCTTGTCTATTTCTTCCTGCACCGCCAGCGTTAATGCCTCTTCAACCGTAATGCCGTAAAAATAATTAAGGTACTGCCCGTACTTTTTATCACCGATGAGTTCTTTGACTTCTCCGGCATCCAGCTGCAGCGGGGGTATGCCGTGAAAAAGTAAGGCATCAAGCTCGTTTTCCGGTATAAAGCCTTCAATCGTCTCGCAGAGGCGTTCCGCCAGCAAAAGCCAATCGAAAGCCTCACCATCGATGAGATAAAGATAAGTGCGGTCGTTAGTCTTTTCTTCCGCGCTCGTCCAAAGCCCGATTGCCTCCATGAGGGCGAGATACCAATGCTTACCCCCGGCAACCGCATGCTTTAAGTAATTGATTGCTTCAGCATCGCCAGCCGCGATGGTTTCCGCGGGTACGATACGGAACTCATTCTGCGTCATGTTTTGCTCCGCGCCGTGAACTCCGCCTTGAGTTTTTCATAGAACTCCAGTTTACCGGTATTTACAATCTCGGTAAGCTTTTTAGTGATGGCCTCCCCCGCCCCCGGGATTTCTTTAATCCTGTTCTCTTTTACCAGTGTTGCCACCGGCTCCTTAAGCCCGCCGATAGATTTGGGCACCTTCTCATACGCCCTAATCTTGAAGATGTTCTCTTTTTTAAGTTTCAGCATCTCCGCGATATCCGTAAAGATAGCCGCGATTTCTGCGTTGGTCACCGCCATCGCCCCCCTATCCGTCATTCCCGCGCAGGCGGGAATCCATATTGCCTCACCCGTGTTTGGCTTTACTCACCCCTGACCCTCTCAAATTAAATATTAACCAAAACAATGATTCCCTGTTTGAGAGGGGGTTTATTTTCTCAAGAGGGGCTGCGCCCCTCTTATACTCCCCATTATATAAACCTCTCATCTAAAAACCCGCAACTAATGACTAGCAACGCTCTTCCACCTACTTCCCGTGACAGTGCTTATATTTTTTGCCGCTGCCGCAGTAACAGGGGTCATTGCGGCCAATCTTCCTTTTTTCATGGGGTTTACTATCGCCCTTGCTCCCTATCCCCGCTTTTTCCATCGGTGATTGCGGCGCTTTGTTCTGGCTTTTATCCACCAGGCTGACATGGAATATCATGCCGGCAACATCGTGCTTGATAGTTTCCAGCAATGTCTGAAACTGCTGGTAGCCGGCGTTCTTATAGGCATCTGCGGAGCGCACCTGCCTTAAGGTCTGCCAGCCCGCCTGCAGGCGTTCGCGGTCCATCGCCGTCAGGTGCTCCACCCAGAGCCTATCAATAATCTGGAGCATCAGCAGCCTTTCCAGCAGCCGCATTTTTTCCGCGCCCGTCTCATTTTCTTTTTGCTCGTAGGCGGCTCTGGCAAAATCGGTGAACATCTTTTCAAGTTCGTCGGTCTTCTTCCCATCCAGGCTTTTCACATTGAAATTCTGGGGAAGCGGTATGATTCTTTTGATTTCATTAAGCAGCCCGGCGTAATCCGCGCCCTCGCCATAGCGGTCGGGCTGATGCGCGTTAACGATATCGGCAATTTCTTCACAGGCCATTTTCAGGATATTCGTCTTCAGGTCGGCCCCGCTTAAAATCTTACGGCGTTCTTCGTAAATAAGCTCGCGGTGTTTGTTCACCACATCATCATATTCGACGAGGTTTTTACGGACATCGAAGTGGTAACCCTCGACACGTTTTTGAACATCCGTGATGGCGTTGGTAATCAGCTTATTCTCGATGGGCGTGTCATCATCCATCCCCACAAAGTTCATGACTGACTTCAGCCTGTCCCCACCGAATCGTTTCATAATATCGTCTTCAAGGGACACGTAGAAACGGGAACTGCCGGGGTCGCCCTGGCGGCCGGCACGGCCGCGCAGCTGGTTATCAATGCGCCGCGCCTCATGGCGTTCCGTGCCGATGATATGGAGGCCGCCGAGTTCAAGTATCTTCTGGTGTTTTTTCTCCCAGTCCTGCCCGCCGTCAGCATCCGGGTTACCGCCCAGGATAATGTCCACACCGCGGCCGGCCATATTGGTGGCGACTGTCACTGCCCCCAGCTCACCGGCTTCAGCCACGATTTGGGCTTCTTTGGTGTGCTCTTTGGCATTCAAAACCTGGCAAGATATGCCCTGCCGTTTCAGCATATCGCTCAAATAGACGGACTTTTCAATGGATACCGTGCCGATGAGCACCGGCGCGCCGGTCTCGTGGATGCGTTTGATTTCCCGCACCACCGCGCGGAACTTACCTTCTTCCGTCTTATAAATCTGGTCCGGCAAATCTTCTCTTATCATGGGGCGGTGGGTGGGAATTTCCGTGACTTCCAGCTTATAAATCTTATAGAATTCTTCCGCTTCCGTTAACGCCGTACCGGTCATGCCGCCGAGTTTTTCATACATGCGGAAGTAGTTCTGGATGGTCACCGTGGCGTAGGTCTTGGACTCCTGCTGCGGCTTGAGATGCTCTTTAGCCTCGATAGCCTGGTGGAGACCCTCGGAATAGCGGCGGCCGTACATTTTCCGGCCGGTAAACTCATCGACGATGATAACCTCACCGTTTTCCACTACGTACCGCTGGTCTCTTTTGTAAAACTCTTTAGCGCTCAAGGCATTGCGCAGGTGGTGCATTAAAGTGCCGTTGGTATAAAGAGAATCGCCGGACTTTAACAGACCATCCCGTTTCAACATACCTTCCACTTTGTCCCAGCCGTTTTCATTAAGGTCGGCGGTCTGCTCTTTGGCTTTGACCTCATAATCTTCCTCCGGCCTTAAGCGGGTAACGAGCTGGGCAAATTTCTGGTAAAGCAGCCCCGATTCAGTATCGGGAGCGCTGATAATCAGCGGGGTACGCGCTTCATCAATGAGCAGGTTATCCACCTCGTCGACGATGGCGTAATAAAGTGGGCGCTGGACGCACTGGGAAAGGTCCGCCACCATATTGTCTCTCAAGAAATCAAATCCGAACTCGGCGGCGGTACCGTAGGTGATATCCGCTTGATAGGCTTCCTTACGGGAGATGGGGCGGAGGAACTTACGCCAAGGGTCGTTCTCCTTGCCGGAGTCATACTCCGGGTCATAGAGGCGGGCGGGCTGGTGTTCATCCGGAGTCTGCATGGGGTAAATAGCCGCCACACTAATGCCCAGGGCATGATAGATGGCGCCCATCCAGTAAGCGTGGAACCGCGCCAGGTAGTCGTTTACGGTGACAAGGTGCGCTCCCCGCCCAGTCAGCGCATTAAGATAAAGCGGAAAGGTAGCCGTGAGCGTTTTACCTTCACCGGTCCTCATCTCGGCAATCTTGCCCTGATGCAGGGTCACGCCGCCCAGCAACTGCACATCAAAAGCGCGCTGTTTTATAGTCCTTTTACCGGCTTCCCGCACCGCGGCAAAAGCCTCCGGGAGGATTTCATCCAAGGCTTCGCTTTCCCGCTTACGGCGCTCTTTTTCTATCTGTTTGATCCGGTCTTGAGCCTGCTGGTACTGCCTGGCGGCTTCATCTTTTTCCACATCCCAGGTTGCACCGGCGGCGTGTTTCCGAGCTTCTTCCAGCTCGCGCTGCGCCTCTTCCAGTTTGGGTTGGATGCCGGAGGAAGCCTGCTTGATACGGGCTTTAAAATCTTCCGTCCTGGCTTTTAAGTCAGCATCGGAAAGTTTTTCAAATTCCGGTTCAAGCTCATTGGTGCGGGTTACATACGGCTGGAGCCGCTTTAGCTCTTTTTCATTGGAATCTACAAGATTATTTAAAAATTTAAACATGGCTATCTCTTTTTACTAATCTTTAATTTGCAAATTTTACTTTACTTATCCCGCCCTACCCCAACCTTTTATCCTAACATCCTCTCCGCCAGCAAAGAGGGGACAACAGAGACACTATAATTCAAGGGTATCTTTTGTCTTCCTCTCTGTCAACAGAGAGGAAAAAGTCATTACAATAAAATCCTCTCTATTTTCCCGCTTAATTTTATTCTACGGTTATTTTATTATATTTATGTTAAGGAACAAATTTATTCCAAAGCATTATCCTCTTCCGGCGGGGGCTCATTGCGGATGAGTTCCCTGGCTTTTGCCACCATAGATGCCAGCACCATTACAGACACTTCTCCCATACCATCCATGGTGAACATATGTACCGAGGGGGCAGCGTTGGACTGCAATACCGAGGGTATATCAAAACTTTCCAGCAGGCCCTTGATGACCTGCGCTTCCATCTGGTTGCGGGCGTGATAGACTTCTACGGTTTTTTCGTTATTTTTCAAACATGGCTCCCACGGACTGCCCGGTGTGGATACGCCGGATAGCCTCGCCGAGCAGCGGTGCAATGGATAAATAGATGACCTTCCCCGATAATTTCCCATCTTTCTGGGGGACGGTGTCGGTAACAATAACCTTATTCAACCGGCTGGAAGCAATTCTGTCTACCGCCGGGCCGGAGAAAATGGGATGTGTAGAGCAAGCGTACACATCAAGGGCGCCGCGTTCGAGCAGCGTATTGGTAACGCCGATAAGAGACCCCGCCGTATCTATTTCATCATCCACGATAAGGGTGGTTTTGCCTTTGATATCGCCGATGATATTCAGCGTCTCGGTCTTATCATTGTTGCCCAAACGCCTTTTTTCCATAATCGCCAGGGGGATATCCAGCCGGGAGGCGACATTCCGGGCGCGTTTGGTGGCGCCGATATCAGTGGCTACAGCCACCAGCTCTTTGAATTCACCCTTCCTGAAATAATCGCTTAAAAGACCGACGGCCGTAAGCTCATCTACGGGAATGTTGAAAAAGCCCTGAATCTGAGAAGAGTGTAAGTCTACGGTCAGCACCCGGTTGGCGCCGGCCACCGTGAGCAGGTCCGCGAAAAGGCGGGCGGTGATGGGAACGCGAGGCTGGTCTTTTCTATCGCTCCGGCCATAAGCGTAATAAGGGATAACAGCAGTGATACGCTGGGCGGAGGCACGTTTCATAGCATCAATCATGATAAGGAGTTCCATCAGGTTGCTGTTAACGGGGGATGAGATGGGCTGGACGATAAAAACATCCCTTTCCCTGACGTTTTCCAGGATACGGACAAAGGTATTCTCGTTGCTAAACTGCATGACCTCACAGTTTCCCAGCGGTATGCCAAGATACTCGACAATAGCCCTGGCAAGAGCGGGGTGGGCATTGCCGCTGAATACCTTTAGCTCATCCATGATTAACTAATCTCCTTCCGTTTTTGTGCTTATCTGCAACAATATTATAGCACGATTCATGATGAAGCTCACGCGAAAAACTGTTACAACCATAAAAAAGCGATAGCCTACAAGCCAACGAATTACTTGTTATAGCACGATAATTCCGGCATAATGGGGGTAAGATGAATAGAAAAACCATTATCATCATCGCGCTTTTCCTTATTGCTATCTGGTGTTTTTTTGTATCGTGGGTAAGACTGGGAGACATAAATTCTTACGCTACCATGACCGGGTTCGATATGGTCAGAGGCGCATTCGGTATGCCGGGGAACCCATTGAGTAACAACCCGGGGAGTGAAGCGCTGGCACTGCTGGCTTTCATAACAGCTATTGCCGGGCTAATTACCTGCTTTTTTAAGAGTAAAGTTGCCTTTATCATACGGATTTCAACAGGAGTTGCCGGAGCGGCTTTACTGGCAGTATTAAATTTTACGATACCCGGTTACATCCATGGTTTGAGCGAATGGCCGCTGACGGTCAGCTTTTTACCGGGTTACTGGCTGGCAATCGTCACCCTTTTTATCGCCAGCATCGTTAGTTTTGCGGGGAAAAGACCGTAAACTATCAATCCTTGACCATTTTATTTTCAAGGATATAATAAAATGCCCAAGGTAAAAGTCGGCAATATCAACCTTTATTATGAAAGCCACGGCCAGGGCGAGCCGCTGTTCTTTATTAACGGCCGCCACATGAGCCAGGCTTTGCTGTGGAAACATGTACCGGTTTTCTCCCGAGAGTACAAAGTAATTACCTTTGATAACCGCTGCGCCGGCAAGAGTGACGCGCCGGATGTCCCCTGCACGATAGAAACAATGGCCGATGATATGGCAGGATTGCTGGATGCCATCGGTATTGAAAGCGCGCATTTCTGCGGCTATTCCATGGGAACAAAAGTAGCCGAAGAATTTGCCCTGAAGTACCCCGATAGAGTGAAAAGCCTTATCCTGGTGTGTCACGCTCCCCCGAACCCCGATAACATCCTCTTTGAACCCGCCCGGTGGGTCGAAGAAGGGATACGCTGGCTTGAACACCCTGTGGAAGAAAGGGCAAGAGAATTGTTTAACGGGGTTGTCAGTGAAGAATTTATCCGGAACAATCCTGAACTCGCTGAAAAGATGGTGCAAATAATGATTAAAAGCCACGGCTCGCTGGCCGGACAGAGAAGGCATGTAGAAGCTTCATATTCGCACAATAACTATAAACGCCTGCCGGAAATAAAAGTGCCGACTCTTATTTTAGCCGGAGGCGCCGATAAATCCGAACCGCTGGAGAACATGCGCTCAATGGCGGAGAGAATCCCGGGGGCGGAACTGGCTATCGTTGAGAAGGGCGGACATTTCCTGATGTGGGAATGCTTTGATGAAAGCAACCGGATAATGCTGGAGTTTTTGCAGAGACATCGTTCTACAAAACCATAAAAAATCAGGCTGTTAATTATATGTCCGATCGTAAAAGTGACCGGGAGCATATTTCCCGGAACCCAAAGAGCGCTTTCACGGGAACAGCGCGAAAAGCCTAAGCTAAGCGACCCTTGACAAACCCTATACCCGTTCTTATAATAAAAAGAAACCCCCACCCGACAAAGCAGTGTATTCCTATTTTTTAGTAGAAAACTTGATCCCAGAGGCACTGTATTACTTAAGGAATTCCCTGAAGTTTTCCAAGGAGTAACTGGAGTTTTTCCAGTGTTGTTATAACTTTATATTATGCCAAAATATATTTTCGTAACCGGCGGCGTTGTGAGTTCTGTAGGCAAAGGCATCACCGTCGCCTCCATTGGCACGATTCTGAAAAGTCGCGGTGTCAGCGTCGCCGTCATGAAACTCGACCCCTACCTGAATGTCGACCCCGGCACGATGTCCCCCTACCAGCACGGCGAGGTATTCGTGACTAAAGATGGCGCGGAGACTGATCTCGACCTCGGGAACTACGAACGCTTCGTTGACATCGAATGCACCGCCGCTTCCAACACTACTTCCGGGCAAATCTACAGCACCCTTATCACCCGCGAGCGGCGCGGTGATTTCTTGGGCGGCACGATACAAATCGTGCCCCATCTCACCAACGAGATAAAGAGCCGGATACAGAAGCTGGCAGAAATCACGGGGGCGGAGGTAAACCTCATCGAAGTAGGCGGAACGGTGGGCGACATCGAGGGGCAGCCTTTTCTGGAAGCTATACGCCAGCTGCGCAACGACGTAGGGCGCAACAACGTCCTCTATATCCACGTTACTTTCCTGCCTTACCTCAACTCCACCGGGGAGCTCAAGACCAAGCCAACCCAGCACAGCGTTAACGAACTGCGGCGCGTTGGTATCCAGCCGGATGTTATCTGCTGCCGCGCCGATTACGAGATAGCCGATAATTTAAGAGACAAAATCGCCCTGTTCTGCGACGTGGCCAAAGATGCCGTCATCCCGCTACAAACAGTGAAAACCATTTATGAAATACCGCTGGTCTTAGAGGAGTGGGGATTGGGGCGCTTTATCATGGATAGGCTCGGTTTCCCGGATGTCCCAGCCGACCTGCAGCAGTGGCGCAGTATGGTGGAACACATCAAAACGCCCCGCAAACCCGTGAAAATAGCCCTCGTCGGCAAATATGTGGAGCTTAACGACGCTTATTACTCCGTACGCGAGGCCCTGTACCACGCCGCCCTTTTTAACGACCGGTCGCTGGACCTCTTCTGGGTACATTCAGAAGAATGCAACGAGGAAAATATTGACAGTCTTCTGCGCACCGCCCAGGGCGTTATCGTACCCGGCGGCTTCGGGGTGCGGGGCATCGAGGGGATGATTGCCGCCGCCCGCTACGCGCGGGAGAATAAAATACCCTACTTTGGTCTCTGCCTCGGGTTACAGGTCATGGTCATCGAATTCGCGCGGCATGTCTTTAAGACCAACGAGCCTAACTCCACCGAGTTTAACCCCAATACGACTTACCCTGTCATCGATTATATGCTCGAGCAAAAGACGATGCTTACCAAGGGCGCGACGATGCGCCTGGGTAATTATCCCTGCAAACTAATTGACAACAGTCTGGCCGCCAATGCTTACGGGCAACCGCTCGTCCAGGAACGCCACCGCCACCGCCTGGAATTCAATAACAAGTACCGCGATCCGTTGAATAAAGCCGGTATGATCTTCAGCGGCGTTTCCCCGGACAATAACCTGGTGGAAATCTGCGAGCTCAAGGACCATCCCTGGATGCTGGGCGTCCAGTTCCATCCGGAATTTTTATCCCGTCCCGGCCGCCCGCAGCCTTTATTCCGCGAGTTCATCAACGTAGCCAAAGATGTGCTTAGAGAAGGCGCGCAGCCGCCATTACCTCTGGCAACGGCATAAGGAGAAAGTAAGATATATGCAGATTTTCCTGGATACCGCTAACATCGACCAGATAAAACAGGCCGCCAAACTGGGAATTATCAGCGGCGTGACGACCAATCCTTCTCTGTTAGCCAAAGAAACTACGTCCGATTACGAGACGGTGACAAAGAAAATCTGTTCCATTATCAGCGGCCCCGTTTCCGTGGAAGTCTTATCCGAAACCGCCGAGGAAATGATAAAGGAAGCACGGGTTAAAGCTTCCTGGGCGCCCAATGTAAATATTAAAATACCCATCACGGCCGCCGGATTGGAGGCTACCTCTGTTTTAAGCCAAGAGGGGATAAAAATAAACATGACATTATGCTTCTCCGCCAACCAGGCCCTGCTGGGGGCGCTGGCGGGGGCAACCTATGTGAGTATTTTCATCGGGCGGCTGGATGACGCCGGACATGACGGGATGCAGGTGGTGGAAGATACTCTTTCCATACTGGCTAATTACCCGGAGCTTGACGCACAGGTAATCGCTGCCAGCATCCGCAATCCCCTGCACGTTACCTACGCCGCCATGGCAGGCGCGGAGGTGGCCACCGTCCCCTATGCCGTGCTGATGCAGATGATACAGCATCCCATGACGGATGTAGGAATAAAACGCTTTTTAGCCGATTGGAAGAGCGTAAATAAATAGCAATTAAGGAGATTTTATATACCATTCCCCATAGGGAGATGGGTCCAGAGTGAGGTGGAGAAATGGAAATGAACACAAACGAAAATCAGAATCCCATTAACAACGGTATTGCGGGGAACAACGGCATGCCGGTGCCAAACAACAACCAGATTCCCAGCCCGAGCCCCAACATCAGTCCGAGTATCAACATGAGCATCTCGGAGCTTGAGAGCAAGACCAAGGAAGAGCTGATGGAAATGGCCAGGGAAAAGGGGATTAACATCCCGGCTACCCTTAAAAAACACGATATTATAATGCGCCTGCTGGAAACGCACACGGAGGAGCAGGGCAATATTTTCTGCAGCGGCATCCTGGAAATCATGGCCGACGGTTACGGATTCCTCCGTCAGGAGACTCTCCTGCCCAGCCAGACGGATGTCTATATTTCGCCATCGCAGATACGCCGCTTCAGCCTGCGCAACGGGGACATGGTCACCGGGCAGGGGCGCCCACCCAAGAGCAATGAAAAGTATTTTAGCCTGCTACAGGTAGTAGCCATCAATAACCTCAATCCGGAACTCGCCAAAGGTCGGCAACCTTTCGGGTCGTTGACGCCTACTTTCCCGGACCGGCTGATAAACCTGGAACACTCCCCTACCGACCTTTCCACGCGTTTGATTAACGTAATCGCCCCCATCGGGCGGGGACAGCGCGGCTTGATAGTCTCGCCACCCAAGGCCGGTAAAACGCTATTATTAAAATCAATCGCCAATTCCATTTCCAATACTTATGAAGATATCCATTTAATGGTCTGTCTCATCGGCGAGCGGCCGGAAGAAGTAACGGATATGAAACGCTCCGTCCGGGGCGAGGTCATCGCCGCTACATTCGACGAGATGGTAGAAAACCAGACACGCGTGGCGGAACTGGCACTGGAAAGAGCCAAGCGCCTGGTGGAAAGCGGTAAAGACGTGGTCATCCTGCTCGACGGCATCACGCGTCTTACCCGCGCTTATAACCTGGCGATGCCTTCCAGCGGCCGCACGCTTTCCGGCGGTATCGACCCCGCCGCCCTGCACCCCGCCAAACGGTTCTTCGGGGCGGCCCGCAACACCGCCGAGGGCGGCAGCCTGACGATTATCGCCACCTGCCTCGTCGATACGGGCAGCCGTATGGACGACCTTATTTATGAAGAGTTCAAAGGCACCGGCAACATGGAGCTTCACCTCGACCGCCGGTTATCCGAAAAGCGCATCTTCCCGGCGATGGATATCCAGCGTTCCGGCACCCGCCGCGAAGAGCTGCTGCTGGGTGAGGAAACATTGAAGCAGGTCTGGCTGCTGCGCCGTATGGTGGGCATCATCGCGTCTGATTCCAATAATTTTGTCGACGCAACGGAACGCGTGCTGGAACGTATGCGCAAGACCAAGACCAACGCGGAGTTCCTGGTAAGCCTGCGGGATATGGGCAAAGATTAGATTAAAAATCATATCTCAAACTAGGGCGGGTTTAAAACCTGCCCTTTTTGTTTTGGTAGTATTTGGCTTGCGTCTGCCCCGCTAAGGCATTCCGCTTGCCTAAACCATACCTCGGTAAGTGGGAATATGCGCTATCTACCCTCTATTGCTATCTCACTGGATACCGTTTTTCAACGGTATGGTTAGAGGTAACCGGCGACAAAAGCGCATTTACATTTCTCTACCGGCTAATCTATACTGTTGACTGTCTACTGTGAACTGTTAACTTCACGGCACCTTAACAAATAAAAACAAACCGTTTTAAAACCAGAGCAAAACAATTCAATATAAAGTCAAAATAAAGTAAATCAATTAAACAAAAAACGGGGAAAGTGAAGCTATTTACCATAATTCAAAAAACAATTATCTGAATCTATTTAGCTATGAATTGTTTGGAAAATAAAAAATTCTTTAAAAAACAAAAAACGAATCCCCCGCCGTTACCTTATTTTTGACCTTGCTTGAACTAATTTGCCTAAAGCCCTATCATGTAGCCGGATGGGGGAAGAGATATGATGCAGATTAAAAAGACTTACACGGAAATCAGCCCGGAGCTGCTCTACGCGGAAATCCGGGATTTTACGCTGAAACAGGGCGCTGCGCTCGGGGAAAACGAGCTGGAGACCTATACCATACCGGACGAGTCGGCTTCTTTCATCACCCGCGCTACGCTCATCTTCAACGTTAAAGAGGAGGCGGGGAAAGCAGGAAAAGAGTGCCTGCGGGCGCACATCGTGGGGATGTCCCGCGGGGAGACCAAGCTGATGCTAGACGCGGATGAAACGCTCTTCCCGCCGGAAAAGCTCGCCGCCTTACAGTCCGACCTGGACTTTATCCTAGGTTCTTACGAAGTGAAGTAAACGCGCTTAATCTCAAATTCCGGAGGTTCACCTTGGCAGTTCAAAACAGCGTTTATGACAGACTGGCGGAAAAATACCGGCTGGTCGGCGATGCGCACTTCATGGAATTTTTAACGATGTTGCTGACGCCGGAAGAAGGCAATTATTTATTGGCGCTGGATAAACCCAAGACCCCGGCGGAACTGGCACAGATTTTAAACATCGATGAAAAAACGGCGGACGAAAAGCTGGACAACCTGACGCGGCGCGGTCTGCTTTTCCGCGGCAAGACGCAGTATCTGGCCTGGATGGACGC
>DAOUGB010000104.1:0-11210 GCA_034429595.1 Dehalococcoidales bacterium | reverse complement strand
GTCTATATATTAGCCAGTAAGCGTCATGGAACATTGTATATAGGCGTGACAAATGACCTTATTAGAAGAGTGTATGAGCATAAAAATAACTTTGTCGAAGGATTTACCAAGAAATATAATGTGCACACGCTTGTCTATTACGAACAAACTGAAAGTGTAGAATCCGCAATACTGCGAGAAAAACAACTAAAAGCCTGGCACCGGAATTGGAAAATTAGGTTAATTGAAGAAGCAAACCCTGATTGGCAAGATCTTTACAACACTATAGCTTAGATGGATTCCAGCCTTCGCTGGAATGACAATTGATGCTAACCTTTTCTCCCTATCGCTCTCTTGACGGCGTTAACGATGTCTCCCGCCGTCAGGCCGTAGCGCTTTAGGAGTTCCGCCGGCTTGCCGGACATGCCGAACTTGTCTTTTACCGCCACCATTTCCACCGGGACGGGCTTATGTTCCGTCACGATGCGCGCCACGATGCTGCCCAGACCGCCGTGCTCCTGGTGCTCCTCGGCGGTAACGATGGCGCCGGTCTCTTTTGCGGCTCTGATAATAGCCTCTTCATCAATAGGTTTGACCGTGGCCATATTGAGCACGCGGCAGGTGATTTTCTCTTTGGCTAAAGCTTCGGCGGCTTCCAGCGCGTAGGCCACCATCGTGCCTATCGCGATGATGGTAGCGTCTTGGCCCGGCCGCATTTCATAGGCTTTGCCAATCTGGAATTTATAGTCGGGCGCGCAAATCTGCGGCACTTTACCGCGCGGCAACCGGACGTAGCAGGGGCCGTTATGGGCGGTGATGGCACGTATGACCTGCGCGGTTTCTGTTCCGTCTGACGGAACAATTACGGTAAAACCGGGCAGGGAACAAATCAGGGCTAAATCTTCTAAAGCCTGGTGTGAGCCGCCGTCCTCGCCGACGGTGAGGCCGGAGTGGGTGGCGACGATTTTAACGTTCAGCCGGGCCTGCGCCACGGAAACGCGTATCTGGTCGAAGCAGCGGCTGGTGGCGAAAACGGCGAAGGTGCTGGCGAAGGGTATCTTGCCGCTGGCGGCCAGCCCGCAGGCGATGCCGATCATGTTCGCCTCGGCGATGCCCACCTCGATAAAGCGTTCCGGAATGGCTTTTTTGAACAGGCTGGTCATGGTGGAAACGGAAACGTCCGCATCCAGCACCACGATGTTTTTGTTAGCGCGGCCCAGTTCCACCAGCGTTTGGCCGTAGACTTCTCTCGGGGCTACTTCTTCAGGCACGTCAGGCCAGCTCCTTTAAAGCTTTTTCCAACTGCTCGGCGTTGGGCGCCTTGCCGTGGAAATCCACGTTGTTTTCCATAAAGCTCACACCCTTACCCTTGACGGTGTGGGCGATAATACAGGCAGGTTTGCCTTTGACCGTTGACGCTTTTTTCAACGCGTCCAGGATTTGATTAATGTCGTTGCCGTCCGCCACGTCGATGACGTGCCACCCGAAGGCTTTGAATTTATCATTCAGCGGGTCGCTGTTCATGATGTCTTTAGTAAAACCGCTCAATTGGATGCCGTTCTTATCCACGATGGCGGTCAGGTTATCCAGCTTATAATTGGGGGCGGCCATGGCGGCTTCCCATATCTGGCCTTCGGCGCATTCCCCGTCGCTTAAAAGGGCATAGACCCGCCAGGATTGTTTATCCATCTGCCCGGCCAGCGCGGCGCCCACGGCGAAGGATAAACCCTGCCCCAGGCTCCCCGAGGACATTTCGACGCCGGGTGTAGAGGTGCGGTCGGCATGGCCCTGCAAATGGCTATCAATCTGCCGGAGGGTGTTCAGTTCCGCACAGGGGAAATAGCCGCATTCGGCAAGGGCGGCGTAAAGGACGGGGGCGGCATGGCCCTTGCTTAAGATAAAGCGGTCACGGTCCGGCCACTGCGGGTCGGATGGCTTGTGTTTCATAATGTGCCAGTAAAGCGCGACGACGGTTTCCACGGCGGAAAGCGAGCCGCCGGGGTGCCCGCTGCCCGCTTTGGCTATCATCGTGACGATATCGCGGCGCAGCCTTTTACAAACGGCTTTAAGGTCTTCACTGGAAGAAAAAACCCCGGTCCCGGAAGCGGGCGGGGCTTGGAGGGGGGCTTGTTGTCTATCCGACGGTGTGGTCACTGCGTAAATATTATACAACAGCGGGTAATTTATAGTCCAACCGGAAACGGCCTATTTTCTCGCCGTGATGATACTCCGGTTAAGGATGGTGGGCTTGTATTGTACATCTTTGAAGCCGGTTGCTTCCAGCAGGTCCTGCATCTCGGTAACGGAATAAATCTTGCCTTCGGAGAGGGCCATCAGCAGTACGGAATATTCCGCCACGGAAAGCGGGCCGGTCTTGCGTTTATTGATGTGGGCGTCATGGAGGATGATGATGCCGCCGGGACTCAGGTTATTGTAAGAGTTCTTCAGGATGGTCTTACATTCTTTGATATCCCAATCATGCAGGACGTGGGAGATAAAATGGATGTCATGGCCCTGGGGCAGGCTGTCTTGAAAAATATCCCCCGCCACAATTTCCACCCGCCCGCTTAACCCGAGCTTGTTAATAGAGTACTTGGACACCTTATCCACGGGCGGTTTCTCGAAGACCGTCCCGGTCAGGCGGGGGAAGGCGTTAAGCAGGGCAGCCGTGTAAATGCCGGAGGCCCCGCCTATGTCCAGTACCTTTTTAAAGCCATTTAAATCCAGCGCTTTGACCAGTCCGCCCGCCAGGTAAGCGCCCCGGCTGTTCATACCCGCGGAAAAAGACGCCGCGAAAGCGTCGTTTTCCATGGAAGACGCCCAGTCCTGACCGCTTTTGGCCGCCGCCCAGTTGGCCGGTTGGCCGGTGCGGAAAACGTTAAGCATATCAGTACAGATAGGCCGGTCTTTCAGGGAGGTCACGTAGGAAGTAAGGTCGTAGCCGGACTCTTTTAAAAGATATGTTTTCGCGGTATCCGTCAGGTAAAACTTTTTGTTTTTTTCCTTGATAAAGCCGTAGGCTTTGAATAACGTCAGCATCACATCCGCCGGGCGCTCTTTGATGTTAAAGGTCGCGCAAATAGTGGCAATATCCGCCGGAGACGCATTAAGTCGATTAAAAAAGTCTAGGTAGCTTACCGCCATGATAAACACATCGTAAGCGAAAGCGCTTTCCCTGATGTTGATGATTCTTGAAGGCGATGCTTTGGGTATTTTAAAAGTATTCATCCCCGCCTTTATGCCTTGTTTTTCCTGGCAAGCTCCCGCGCCTGCTTGACAATCTGGTGTTTTTCTATAAAGTCCGTGGCGTACTGGCCGCTGGCAAAATCCTTTTCCGCCAGGGCGATGCGGTGGAAAGGCAGGTTAGTCTTAATGCCCTCGATGCGTGTTTCATCGATGGCCCTTTTCATGCGCAGGATGGCCTCGTCCCGGGTCTTGCCCCAGGTCATCATTTTGCACAGCAGGGGGTCGTAATAGAACGGCACGGTATAGCCTTCATAGATGCCCTCGTCGATTCTTAAGCCGGGGCCGTGCGGCAGGTGCATATCGGTTATCTTGCCGGGGGAGGGGAAGAAATTCTGCGCCACGTCCTCGGCGGTAATACGGCACTCGATGGCCCACGCCTTGCGGTTGATATCGTCCTGGGTAAAGGAAAGTTTTTCCCCGGCGGCAATCTTTATCTGCTCTTTGACGATGTCTACATCCGTGACCAGTTCCGTGACGCAATGCTCCACCTGCAATCTGGTATTGACCTCGTTGAAGTAGAATTCCTGGGTCTTGGGCAGGTAAAAGAACTCGACAGTCATGGCATTGACGTATTTCATCGCCAGGGCGATATCCAGCGCGGCGGCGCCCATTTTCATCCGCAGATGGGGCGAAAGTATGGAGCAGGGCGCCTCTTCAACGAGTTTCTGGAACCGGCGCTGGATGGAGCAATCGCGTTCCCCCAGGTGAATGACGTTGCCGTATTTATCCGCCAGCACCTGGAACTCGATGTGCTTGATGCCGGAAAGGAACTTTTCAATGTAGAACGAGGAGATGCCGAAGAGCTTGCGTCCCCGCATCTCGACGGATTGGACGGCTTTCCCCAGCTCCTCGCGGTTATGGGCGATGGTCATGCCGATGCCGCCGCCGCCCCCGGATGGTTTAACGATAACGGGATACCCGATTTCCTCCGCCACTTCCTGCACCTGCTGAAAGCGCTCGGTCGTACCGTCCAGCAGCACCTGGTCGTATCCCGGCACGACGGGGATGTTCAGGAGCTTCATCAGGTTCCGGGCGGCGTGTTTGGGCTTGACCTTATACATGGACTGGCTCGGCGGGCCGATGAAGGTCAGCCCCCGCTGCTCGCACAGCTCCACGAATTCCGGGTTTTCCGCCAGAAAGCCGTAGCCCGGATGGATGGCATCGGCTTTGCAGGTACGGGCTACCTCCAGTATTTTTTCCGCGTTAAGATAGGAATGCAGCGTGTCCGGCGGCCCGATGAGATAAGACTCATCGGCGAGCTTGACGTGCAGAGAATCGATATCGGCTTCAGAATACACGGCGATGGTATGCAGCCCCATCTCCCGGCAGGTCCTGATTATTCTTACAGCGATTTCACCGCGGTTGGCAATCAAGATTTTCTTAAACAAAGTATTTATTCCTCCGGTTTGGACGGTTGTAATGTTTATCCAATGGGCGACGCTTAAATTATATCATGAGCGCGTAAGGTTGTCTTGGTAGCCGGAAAGAGACCCGGTGAACCGGCGGAGGATGGGTGGGGTATCCCTGAAAGGTACCGCGAACGCAGGCAATGAACGCGGACGATTGATTTTTTGCGCTGTTTATGATTAAATTGTAAGGTTGGAGGGGTAAATCACATGCAAGAACTCAAGATAAAAGCTACAAAAAGAGACGTGCTCGGGAAGAAGTCCCGCTTTTTACGCCGTCAGGGAATCACCCCGGCGCATCTCTTCGGACATAGTCTGGAATCGCTGGCTATCCAGTGCAACACCGATGAACTCATGAAAGTTGTATCTCATGCGGGGACAACGCGCCTGATCAGCCTGAAACTGGAAGGCGATAAGGATGCCAAGAATGTCTTCGTGCGGGAAATCCAGCGGGACGCTATGAGCCGTCAGTTACTGCATGTTGATTTCTTCCAGGTGCGGAAGGGTGAAAAGATGACCATGGACGTGCCTATCGTCCTGGTCGGCGATGCGCCCGCTATGAAGGGCAAAGGCCGCATCATGTCACGCGGTATCAACGTCTTAAGCATTGAATGTCTGCCGGAAAAAGTGCCGCCGCAGATTGAAGTTAATGTCGCCAGTTTAATCGACCTGGAGCAGGCAATCCATGTCAAGGATATCGTCCTCGACCCCGAAATCAAGGTACTTGATGACCCAGACCAACTGGTAGCCAAGGTTTCCGAGATTACCATGAAGGCCGAGGAAGAAATCAGACCGGCGGCTGCGGAAGCGGCTGAAGGCGAAGCTCCGGCTGAAGGTGAAGCGGCGGCTGAAGGCGCGGCACCGGCGGCGGAAGCGGGAGCCGATAAGAAGACGGCGGCTAAATCCGCCGAGGCTGGCAAAGCTACGGCCGAGAAGAAGGCCCCCGAGAAAAAATAACGTTCTTTCCGGCCGGATAAAACTGCGGTTTTGTGGTTTGACAATGATTATTGATTTCCACACGCACGCTCTGGCGCCAGCGATAAAAAACAACCGCACCCGGCATCTGGAAAAGGACGCGGCTTTCGCCTCCATATATTCCGGCGATAAGGTAAAAATCGGTACCGCCGATGACCTCATCGACAGCATGGACCGGGAGAGCATCGATGTTTCCGTCGTCATCAACTACAGCTGGACGACGCACGCGCTCTGCGCGGCAACCAACGACTATATTCTGGAAGCGATTGCCCGTTATCCCAAACGCTTAATCGGTTTCTGCGCGGTCAGCTCGCTGATAAGGGATACTTCGCTAAAAGAAATCGAGCGCTGCGCCAAAGCGGGGGCGAAAGGCATCGGCGAGTTGCGGCCCGATACACAATCTCTAGATTATGCCAAAAAGGACATTATAAAACCTTTTGCCGACCTTGCCCGCGAGCATAATTTGATTGTCATGACACATGCCTCCGAGCCGGTAGGCCATCGCTACCCCGGTAAAGGGGAGGCCACCCCCGGACTGCTTTATGCTTTTATCACTCACCTTTCCGGTATCCCCGTGGTCTGCGCGCACTGGGGCGGCGGCCTGCCGTTCTATGCCCTGATGCCGGAAGTGCGGGAAGCATTGGAGGATGTATACTTCGATACGGCAATATCGCCGTTCCTTTACCGCCCCGAAATATATCACCAGGTGGCGCAGCTTGTAGGGTCGGACAGGGTGCTTTTCGGGAGCGATTTTCCGGTGATAGCGCCGGGACGCATCATTGATGAGATAAAGGCGTCTGAACTTAGCCATGAAAGCAAAGAGGAGATACTCTCCGGCAACGCGCGCCGGTTACTGGGGATGTAAATATGGAACAGATACGTTCTTTCATCGCCATCGAACTTCCCGCGGAGGTCAGGCAGGCGCTGGCGGGTCTCCAGGCCAAGCTTAAGGCCGGTGACGGCCAACAGGTCAAATGGGTGGAGCCGGAGAACCTGCACCTGACGCTCCAGTTCCTCGGGAATATTGACGCGGCGGCGGTAAATGATATCGCGGCCGCTATCACGCAGGCGGCCATCGGCACCCACCCGTTCCAGGTGGAAATCGGGGGGCTGGGCGTCTTCCCCAACACCCAGCGCGTTAGTGTCATCTGGGTGGGGCTGGCCGGGGATATCGCCAAGCTGGCCGGTTTGCAGAAGAGCATCGGGGCCAATCTGGAGCCGCTGGGCTTTAAACCGGAGACACGCCCCTTTACCCCGCACCTCACGCTGGGCAGGGTGCGGGACTACTGCCGCCCGCCGGAACGTTCCGCCCTCGGGCAGGTCATCTCCAGGACGGCTTTTAATAACAGATATGAAATCACGGTCACCGCCATCAACCTGATGAAAAGCCAGCTTACCCGGGAAGGCCCTATTTACAGCAGGTTAGCGGCGATTACATTGAAATAGGGCAATAAAGCTGTTTATTCCCCGCCTTTTTCTACGTACAGCCATTCCGTTGCAAAACGGAATCCGGTGAGATGGTATTGTTTTACCTGGATGTAAATGTCAATAATGCGGTCTATCTGGATACCGTCTTGCGACGGTATGGTTTTATTGTTATTTTTTACTTTTAACCTGTGGTTTTTGCTTTTGAACTTTGAGTTCCCAGCTCCCGCTTGATATAATTTGCTATAATTCGATGCCGCTGCTTTTAGCCTCTAATGAACATAGCATTAAAAACTGAAACCTGAAGCTAGTTAGCTATGATTAGTTTACCGAAGGGGTTTCCCCAAAAATCTTTCCCTTGCTCCTATAAAACATTTACTAATTGTTTATGCGTTAGCAGTTTATATTAACAGCTTGTTTAGCTTATGCCTTCTAAAATTGTTCCGTAAGCTTTAAATACACCTTGGAGGGCGGCTATGACGATACCTAAAGAAAGCATTTTACTCGTTGATGATGAACAGGATATTCGCGGTATTTTATCTAAAGGCCTGTCCGTGCGCGGCTATGTCTGTGACGAAGCGGAAAACGGCGAGCAGGCTTTAGCTAAACTGGAATCCCATCCTACCGACCTGGTGATTATGGATATCAATATGCCGGGCAGGCTGGGCAGTGAAGTGCTGCCGGATATCACCACGCGTTTTCCGGAGACGGCGGTGATTATGGCCTCCGGCGTTTCCGATAACAAGGTAATCGCCAAGTGTATCAAGGACGGCGCGCAGGACTATATCAGCAAGCCGTTCCGGTTCGAGCAGGTATTATCCAGCGTGAACGGGACGCTGGATAAGCGGCGTGTAGCCATGGAAATCCAGCGTTATTTCCAGGAAATGGGCAACAAGACCGGTGAAGAAAAATTCAAACCGCGCCAGCTTTTCCTCGGCACTATCGAAACATTAGTCAAGACCCTCGAGGCTTGCGATAATTATACCAAAGACCATTCCCAGGCGGTGGCGGAAATCGCCATGACGTTGGGTAAACAGATGAAATTGTCCCTTGATGAACTGGAAGACCTGCGCTGGGCGGGGCTGTTGCATGACGTGGGGAAAATAGCTGTCGATCCGGATATTCTGAACAAGCCCAGCGAGTTAACGTCTACCGAGTACCGGCATATCATGACCCATGCCATCATCGGGCCCAATCTGGTTAAGCCCTTTGTTAATGACCGGGTAGTGGAAATAATATCCCACCACCACGACCACTTCGACGGCGGCGGGCTGGACCAGACCGTACGCGGTAAGGATATCCCGCTGGGGGCGCGGATTATCGCGCTGGCGGATGCTTACCAGGCGATGACTTCCGACCGTCCTTACCGGAAGGCGCTATCCAAGCTGGACGCTATCGAGGAAATCCAGTGGTATAGCGGCACCCAGTTCGACCCGATTGTCGCCAATTATATGATAAACATCATCAAGCAGCAACAATTGAAGGGGCTGCATCTCAACTAGACAAAAACCGAAATGATATCGGTTTCAGGGGGGTGGGCGTAAAATCCCACCCCCTCTTTTTTTGCGCCACGGGCAGATAATAGACGCAACTTCAATGCCGGAGAATGAAAGACGGGATATTAAGGCAGGGAGGACATGAGGAGAGGTGTGAAGCAAGCGGGGATATCAGGAGATGCTTTAGAGGAAAGAGGTGGCGCCGGTCTGTGAAGTATCGTAACCGCCGGCTTTATCCACCACCGCTTTAAATTCCGCGCTGGTGACCGCGCGGAGTAGCGGAGATAACAGTTCCGACCGGTAATTGGCGATGGGGATAATGAGGTCATACCGCTCGCGGAAAAGGGGCAGAAAATCAATATTACAGCTGCGGGCGGCGGCTTCGATGCCCATGGCGGCATCCGCTTCCCCGTGCGCGACGCTTAGTCCCACGGCGGTGTGGGTATCCAGTTCCTTATCGTAGCCTTTTATTTCTTCAGGCTTGATACCGAGCTGGCGTAAATGTATATCCAGCAGGACGCGGGTCCCGGCGCCTTTCTGGCGGTTAACAAAAATAATATCCGGGCGTTTTAAATCAGCGATACCTTTGATGTGTTTGGGATTACCGCGGGCGTGCATCAAACCCTGGATACGGTAAGCCAGATGCACGATAGCCACATCGCGTCCCGGCAGTACTTTTTTGACGTAAGGGTAATTGTATTCGCCGGTTTCTTCATCCAGCAGGTGAATACCGGCCAGGTGCGCGCGCTCTTCCTGTAAGGCAATCAGCCCGCCCAGGCTCCCGGCATTGGTAACCTGGATTTTAATTTTTTTGTTATTCCGTTGCGCCAGGTCTACCAGGATATTCAGGGCCATGTCATGGCTGCCCACAATGCGTATGGTGTTTTCATCAGCGTCTGTTACCGGAGTTCCTTCCGGTGCCGGTGCCGCCGCCTGTCTTTCTTCCCGCCAGCGTGCCATCTGAAGATGGAAATTAGCTTCGATATCTTCCGGGCTGTAGCCCATGGCAAGGGTCTTGAGGATATCATTGCCGACGATGTCTGCCAACCGCCGCTGGCGCTCTTTTAATATATTGGGGTCGTCAGTACGGGCGGTAACCACGGTGCCGCCGCGTTTCCGTGCCACGACCACCCGCTCCTGTTCCAGCAACTGGTAGGCTTTTAGGATTGTATTCTGGTTGACACTAAGGAATTCTGCCAGCTGCCTTACAGGCGGGAGATGGTCGCCGGGCTTTAGTTTTTCCGTGGCGATGAGGTTTCTTACCTGCTCCACGATTTGAATATGAATCGGATTTTTTGAATGCTGGTCTATCTGTAGCTCATTTATATTCATATGTTATAAGGCAATCCGGAATTACCGGGTGTGTTGTAAATATATCCTAATGAATAAGCATTGTCAACGCCGACAGCTAATCCTGCCAATTGGCACGATATTTAAAGAGAAATGAGTAATAGAAGTTACCTTTTTGCTGTTTGAAACGTTTATCCGTGTTACCCCTTACCCGCCGGTATGCCGTTTCTTAGCTTCAAACAAGAACCCAATGTTGTACTTTTTACCTATTGGTTACATGAATTTCTTTAGGGTTAACCCTTAGAAAACAATGGTAATTAATATTGGCCGTTTGGTAATTTTCTTGGTTTAATAATAATTCGCCAATCGGCTAATATTTATTTGCCAAACGGCTAAAAATTTTAAACTACGAACGAAAAAAGGCGCGTATTTTTTGACACATCGGGCGCGGACGGTATCTCTCAATAGATGATATTTCCAAGTATTGTTGATTAGCTAAACGTGCTTGTAAATAAAAAAGGAGATTTATAAATGGCAAAAGCAATCAAAAACTGGAAAGGAGTTATTAGGTGAACATTTTAAAAGGATGGGGTAATTTGAAATTGGGTGTCAGGTTGATTGCCGGTTTCTTAATCGTCATCATCCTGGCGGGTGTTGTGGGTATCGTTGGCATTAATGCTACCTCTAGTGTTCAAAAGAGTGCGGCTATTGTCAACGATAGTGACGCTCTTCACGAAACCCTGCTGGAGGCCAGACGGGCAGAAAAGAACTGGATCATGCGGGGTGATGAGAAGTATCTCACCGAGGTAAAAACGTTTGTAGAGGAGGGGCAAGCTCTCGCAGATAGCATTGCCGGTGAATTCGAGAACGAAGAAGTTGCTAAAGAATGTGATGTTATTGATGAAAATCTAGATGAATACTATGCTACTTTTCTTGATTATGTTGCTAAAGCAGAGGAAAACAATGTTTCGCTTACCGAATGGACGAAGATTGGCGCGGATTTTAATGATGTAGTGGCCCAGATCAGGGAAGAGACGCCTAAAGGCGGCGATGTCTATTTACAGGCGGATAAACTGGAAGTTACTTTCGGCTTAATGAGAGTAGCGGCGATTTATTTTATCAAAGACCGTAGTGAAGCTCGTTGGGAGGCATTTTCCCAGGCGATGCTAAACACCAAAGCCGAAAACAAAATACTCGCGGAAATGGTGGCTGGCAATACCGAACTAACGGCCGCAACTACCGCTATCGATAATAATATCAATCAATATATCGAACAATCTGGTTATTATCATGAGAATGTGCTGGCGCAGAATGCCGATGAGGCGAGATGGAATAATATAACCAGCACGATGGAAGGCAGCGCAGAAAAGGGCAATGAATTCTACGGCGGTTC
>DAOUGB010000103.1:0-8991 GCA_034429595.1 Dehalococcoidales bacterium | reverse complement strand
AAGTAACAGATGAAGTAATCAGGAAGTACATCAAATATCAGAAACATGAAGATAAAGATAGCCAGTTGAAGATGTTTGAAAAGGGGTAGAGTGGGGAGAAGCCCCCCAGCTTGCTGGGGGGTACGTCACTTGATGCGGGTTTTCATAAATATTGTAAATTTCTTCGATTTCCTTTATCTTCTCGATGCCCGGTATCGTGACCACATCCGGGAACTGCAGAAGGTACTTGAAAGCGATAGTCGCGTTATCCAGCATGCCGCCGGCCAGCGGCTTCATGACGATAAAGCCTACGTCATGCTGGCGGCAGAGCGGCAGCAGCTCTTTGGCGGGTTCGGAGGTGATGACGTTGAAGGGAAACATGATGGTCTCGAACTTGCCCGTTTTTACTTCCATTTTGGCGGCGTCCATCTGGTGGGACGTGATGCCGATATGCCGTATCTTGCCGGCTTTTTTCGCTTTCTCAAACACTTGATACAGGCCGTTTTCGGGGTCGAGGATTCTATCCAGGGTGGCTTTATCGTTGACGCCGTGGAACTGGTAGAGGTCTATATAATCGGTATCGAGTCGTTTCAGACTCAAGTCCAGGTTCTTTTCAATGATATCCGGCGTGCCGGGGAAGGTCTTGGTGGCGATAAAGACGTCATGCCGCCGCCCCTTCACCGCCTTGCCGATGCGCTCCTCGCTGGTGCTGTAGCCGTTGGCGGTATCGATATAATTCAGCCCCAAATCCAGGCATTTGCTCACCACCGCCACCGCGTCTTTTGCCGTCAGCCGCTGGATGGGTATCCCCCCGAACCCCAGCCGCGTTACCATCATGCCCGTTTTACCCAGTCTTATTTTATCCATATACTTTCCTTAAATGCGCTTTTTGTATATTGTCATTCTGTGGGTGGCGGAGAATCTATTTATTAAGCGTCTCCCTCTCTGCCCGCGGAGGGGGAGATAAGAGAGGAAAAGGCCGGTATCTTCCTTAGCCGTTGCCCCCTTTGAAAAAATCACAAATCCCGCATGAGCGGAGTGAATCGGGAGGGGATTAAGGGGGATTTAAATTTTCTTATTGGCTCGCTTCCAGGCGGGCTTTCATTTCCCGGTAGAATTCATCCGGCGTTTTATCGATGGAAAGTTTTTCCATGGGGCACATGCCCTTGCCGTCCGCCCGCGTAATATAGGGGACGATTTCGCTTAGATTGTAGGCGATGCCGTATTGTTCCAGCGTTTCCACCGCCAGCTCGCTCCCCAGCGGGCTGTTTACTTCGCGGCAGTTGACCTTGACGGCCAGCAGGGCGGCGGCGTTGCCCATGATTTTATCATAAATGATAACCGGCTCCTCGCTGGGTCCGTAGTCTGCCAGGTATTCCATCAGCGGCAGGAGCCGGTCTTTATCCGAGGAGAATATCAGCTCTTCCTCCACGTATATCCTTAACGTATCTTCACTGATGAGGAAAGCGCTGAAAAGATCGGTATCCATGCTGTTACCTTGTCTGCCTCTTGGCGGTATAGCGGTCGATTATCCAGAAAACCGTTGGAATCAAGACAATCTGAATCACCATGCCGGGCCAGGCTAGCTTAATCGTGTTCCAGACGGCGGCGAGGGGAGTAGCGGTGGGGCCGAGCGTGCTGTAGACGTGACCGGTGGCAGCCTGAACGATAAATACGGACAGCAGCAGGGCGATACGCCCGCCGACCATCGCGCCCAGCAACGACCATACGACTTTAAGGTTGAATTTCTGGCGCAGCAGTCCGGCCAGCAGTCCGTAAACCGCTACTTCCACGGCTATCTGGGGCAGTACGGTAATGGCCGGCATGCCGGAAACGGCAAAGCTGGCGAAGGGGGTCAGCACCCCGACGATGAGACCGGCCTGCCAGCCGCAGGCTAAAGCGGCCGCGAAGATGAAGAAGTGCATGGGCAGGTAGGTAGCCCCGGCCAGATGGAACTGGTGAAATACCCAGGGCGTCAGCACGCTCAAGACCGCGAAAGCCGCGATAATGCCGTAGGTGCGGATATTGGTGAATTTTAAAGTCAGGGGTAACGGGCGGGTAGCAACAGCGATTCTGCTAAGCATGGTTGGCCTCCTTAAAATCCGTATGACATATTACGATATATCTTCTTATAACTAATATGATATCCAGCCTTGACGCAAATGTCAAAGGTTTTTTGTCATTAATTTTTTGGGTGCATTTGGTAGTTTTATTCAGTCAAGCGGGGTGTTAGGGGGGCGTCAGCCCCTTCTCAAACAAAATAGTGATAGGCCTTCTCCAAAGCTCTGTTTGAGAGGGGTAGGGGTGAGTATTATAAAATTCCGATTCTGATAACAAAAATCTCATGATATGGATAGATACTCTCTAAGGTTTCAGCTTGAACTTTTCCAGCGGCACGGGCAGGGTGGCCAGATGAGGCTTCCCGCCCTTTTGCTCGATGGTAATCCACTTGAACCAGTTTTTATCGTCCCGGTCGGGGAAGTCCTCCCGGAAATGCCCGGCCCGGCTTTCCTGGCGCATTAAAGCGGCCCGGTAGGTAAACTCGGCGGCCATGCACATGCTTTCCGCGCTGTGGTACCGCGCCAGGTCGTGGAAATCATTGGCGCTGACGCTTGATAGATTTTTCTTCGCGTCCTGCACGATGCCTAAAGCCTCTTGCATCCGGCTGGCTTCCCGCTGCCGGTTGTATTTCATGGGGACGACCGCCTCATGCACGCGGTAGGCGATTTCTGCAGCGTCCGTATCGCCTTTGTGTTTTACCGGCGCCATCACTCTTTCGATGGTGTTTTTGGCCTGTTTAACATCTATGTCTGGCAGCTGATTTTCCCGCGCGTACTTAGCCGAATTTTCCCCCGCCACGAACCCCGTCACCGCCGCGGAATGGACACCCAGCCCGGCCTGCCCGCCGCCCCCGCCCGACCAGTTGTTCGCGGCGGCGCCGCCGGCGGCGTAAAGCCCTTCGAGCGTGGTCTTGCCGTTAGTATCGATGCGGAGTCCCCCGCCGCTATAGAGGTAGCGCGGCCACATTTCCATTTTCTCTTTTGAGGGGTCGATGCCCGCTTTTTCTTTAAGTAGTTTCATCGTATCGTTGGCCATGAGGTGGGTAAGGCCCTCCACCGCCTGGTCTTCCGCCAGCGCGGCAATCTCATCTTCCGCCAGCCCTTTCAGGTTCAAATAAATGGGGCCCAGCCCGGCCTTGACCTCTTGCTGCATCGCGTCGATGACGCGCGGGTCGAAGGTATAGACCGCGTGGTCGCCGGTCATTAATTCGGGATAATATTTACCCATGATTTTCTCGCCGCGGGCGTTTTCCAGGTACAGGTAGAAATGGATGCCCATCAGCTCTTTGCCGAGGATTTTCGTGCCCCAGACATAGCTGCTGCTGAACTCCGCGTTTATAAGCTGCGCCCCGGCGCGGTAGCCCATCGCCGGTCCTTCCCCCAGCACGGAGCTGTAGGTCTTTTCATGCATGTAGCCGCAGTTGCCGGTGGCGATGACGACCGCTTTCGCGTTAAAGAGGTAAATCTCGCCGGTCGTCAGCCCCAGCCCGATAGCGCCTATCACTCTATCGCCGCGCTTCAAAAGGTCAATGGCGTAGATCTTGTCCATCATCCTCACGCCGCGCGCCCGGGCGGTCTTTTTCAGGGCCAGGAGCGATTTCGGAGCATCGAAGAGCGTTACGTGGATATGCGGCCCCCAGTCGAGGATTTTTATCTCACCGTTTTCCTGAATAAAGGTCAGGCCCATCGCGGCCAAGTCATGCATCGATTTATGCATGTATTTCCCGAACTGGAAGGTCCAGTCCTGATTGCAGAAGAAATTGCTTTGCCGGATGACGTTTTCCGCCCACTTTTCCGCGTAATCCGGGTAAACGTAAGCGAGGATGCCCCCGCCGATGGGCACCTGCCCGTTATACCCGATGCCCATTTTGTCCACGAGCAGCACGTCCGCGCCGGTCTCTTTAGCTTTGAGCGCGGCGCACATGCCGGCCCCGCCGGCTCCCAGCACCAATACATCTGCAGTGATTACCGTTCCGAGTTTATTTATATCATTCATGTGATTCTCCAATTCTTGTTAGTACACAGTAGACAGTAGGGGATGGAGGAGGGTGGTAACTGTAAACTCCCCCTAATACGGGCTCACCATTTCACCTCTGCCCCGCTCCGGGCTGACGTCAAAACACCCCTGCGGGCAGAAAGATTCGCAGCCCCAGCAGGCCACGCAGTCTTTGGGGTACTGCACCACCGCCTTCTTGGCCTTTTTATCCAGCCTCATGACATCCATCGGGCACGCGGCGATACAGTTCCCGCAGCCGGTGCATTTTTCCGGGTAAAAATTACGTATCATAATGGGACTCTCCTTTAAAGGCTTTGGATGATTATAGCACTTTTTATAAGTATATCCGCATTTTTTCAAAATATCGGGAAAAACATGTTTATCAAAATAGGGCATTCCCTATCTAATTTAACATAATTCTAAAAACTGAAACCTGAAGCTAATTAGCTTTGATTAGTTTCCTGTAAAAAATCCTCTTCTGCTTCCCCTTTGTCAAGGGGAACGATGTTTGCCTTTTTGCCGTTAATCTCTCATCATGACCCGATGGATTGTCACCCCTTGTTAAAGGGGGAGTCAAGGAGGATTAGTACCCCTCTCAAAACTATCTTTTCCCTCCCCATTTTCGTTATAATAATTGCACGGGGTAACGCCTGAATTTGTAACGCCCCCCGATGCATCGGGGGATTCTGACAGGAGCTATCGAGTGCATGATGAGGAGAGCCTTATCCGGCGCGCCCAGCAGCGTGACCAGGTGGCTTTAACTCAACTATATGAAGAGAACTTCGATAAGATTTACCGCTATATCGTAATCAAAATCGGAGACCGGACGGAGGCGGAAGATATGACCCAGCAGGTCTTTCTTAATGCGCTTCAGTCCATCTCATCCTATAAATTTAAAGGGATGCCGTTTTCATCGTGGCTGTACCGTATCGCCCATAACCAGGTCGTCGACCATATCAGGAAACGCTCGAAGCAGGCTACGGTGCCGCTGGATGAATCCCTCCCCATACCGGCAGCCGACGGCGACCCGAAATATGAAGTTGAAATGAAGTTTGAAATCGAGCAGGTAGCGGTAGCGGCGCAGAAGCTGACGCCGGCGCAGCGGGAAGTAATCTCCCTGCGTTTCGCGTCGGAGCTTTCTATCGCCGAGGTGGCCGGGGTGATGGGCAAGAGCGAGGGGGCGATTAAAGCGCTCCAGCACAGCGCCATCGCCGCCCTGCGCAAGATACTCTCGCCGGAGGCGGCGTATGAGTAAACAAATGGATAAGAGAAAAGAATTCGATAATATTCTGGATGAGTGCCTGGAACGCGTCATGAAAGGCGAAGACCTGATGACGGTCCTCACGCGCTATCCGGCATACGCCGATGAGCTGGAGCCCCTGCTGAAAACAGCCATGAGCGCCAGGGCGGCGGCGTCTATCAGACCGCGCCCGGAATTCCGGCAGCGGGCGGCGCTTGAGTTCCAGCAAGCCATCCGTGAGATGCCCGTAAAATCAGACCGGGGCGGGTTCCGGTGGCAGGCCGCGTGGATGACACCGCTGGCGGTCTTCATCGCGCTGGTGATTGCCGGCAGCGGTACGGTAGCCGCGGCCAGCAACAGCCTGCCGGATAGCCCGCTCTACCCGGTGAAACTCGCCGCCGAGTCCGTGCAGATGGCGCTGACGCCTTCTTCCCTGGGCAAGGCGGAATTGTATGCCAGGTTTAATGATAAGCGCGTGGATGAAATTGTCAGGATGGCGGAAGAGGGGAAAGCCGGACAAATTGAAAAACTCACCGCCAGCATGGCCAGCAATATGGCGGCGATAGATGAGCTGACCGGGGGTAGCGCAAAGATGGTCACTTTCAGTATAAGCACCAGTGGCGCGCCGGAAGCGGCTTATTCGGTGCCGCAAACTACCGTTGCCGGAACGGTAGCCGCGCCGACCGTAACGCAACCGCCGTTGACCAGAGCCCCGATGACAACAGCCCCGCCGCAAACAATGGTACCGGCGGCAACCAGCCCAGCACCCATGGATACGGTAACGGTAACGATACCGCCCGCCACATCGGGAGTGGCCCCGGATGAATCACACGGCAACTCCAGGCAGGACGCTGCCCCGCAGCTGGAAACAAGCGGGAGGGGGAAAGACATTCATGGGAATGGGGACGGCGCCGGCAGGACCGATGAGGAAAAGCTGCAGGAGCTGTTAACCAATAAACAGCAGGAAGCGCTGCGGAAGTTGTACCGGGAGCTGGAAAATGCTTCGGATGAACTCAAACCGCGGATACAAGCCGCGATAGACGTCATTCTTGAAGGATATAATATCTCCATAAGCAACCTGGCTGAATAATCTGTCTTTTAGTGCCTTTTTATCCCCTCGGTTGTGATTTAAGTTACAGCTTTCTCTTTTTCTCATGATTATGATGGGTATTGAGGTCTTCTTTACCCGTGATATGCCTGCCGGCGGCAGTGAAATAAAAAATATCCCGCGGGACAGGACTAACCCGCAGCCAAGTTCTGCGTTATACCTTATGAAAGGAAAAACACGCTACGTGTTTAAAGGAGCAATCGAGGAGGTAAAATGAAAAAAATCTGGTTAGCAATTGCTGGTGTGGTGGTGATGGTGGCGGTCTTACTAATGGCTGGCTGCGGCTCGGAGGGAACGGCATCGAATGGTGACGTCAATGTCAATCTTAATAGCCAGCAGCAGGGGGTCTGGGTAAACGGGGAAGGTAAGGTGACCGTTGCCCCGGATGTGGCTATCATCACGCTGGGAATCGAGTCCCAGGAAATATCTGTAGCGGATGCCCAGGCAAAAGCGTCTGAAGCTATGGATAAGGTCATCCAGGCCTTAAAGGTCCAGGGTATTGAAGATAAGGACATTCAGACCCAGTACTTCAGTATCTATCAGGTAACCAATTGGAACAATAATAAGGAAGAAGTCACCGGCTACCGCGTGACGAACACCGTCACCGTCAAGGTGCGGGCTGTTGAGAAAGCCGGCACGGTTATCGATGCCGTTGTCGCCGCGGGCGGGGACATGACTCGCGTCAGTGGCATCAATTTCACGGTTGAAGAGCCGGCGGAATACTACGTACAGGCGCGGGACCTGGCGATGGACCATGCCGCCGCCAAAGCGCAGGAATTGGCAAAAAAGATGGGCATTACCCTCGGCAAGGTCACTTATATCACCGAGAACAGCAGCAACTATGGAATAACGTACCGCAATTATATGCTGTCTGATGCTATGGCCATACCGGCGGCTACGGTAACGGCCCCTGTAAGCATTGGCGAGCTGGAAATCACCGCTACTGTCCAGGTAAACTACGAAATTAAATAACAGTTATTGAAACAACCGGATAATAAGCGCAGGAGGCCCCCCGATTTAGTCGGCGGGGCTTCCTGTTTTTTTAGTGGTCTTTTTTCTCCGTATACCGTTCCACCTCGCTGTAGATGCAGCCGCAGTACTGCTGGCGGTAGAGGTCCATCGGCTTGGTGATGTGGCGGCTGTCCGAGTAGCGTTTCCGGAGGTCGGCATAAAGAAATGCCACGCCGCTGGAAGCCCCGATGCTGTCTCCAGTCTTTTTAATCAGCTCGTGCTGCTGGTGGGGGCTGATGAGCAGGGTGGTGGTGAAAGCGTTAAAGCCGCCCGCGCGGGCGGCTTCCGCCGTCCCGGCGAGACGCAGGTCGAAGCAGTAACCGCAGCGCTCCTTCTCATGCCCCGCTACCCGCCGGAAGAACTCCGGCATAGCGTACCCCTCCGCGATAATCAGCGGCAGATTTATTTCTTCCGCCAGCTTTTGCGCTGCTTCCAGCCGGTTCTGGTGCTCGGTATAGGGATGAATGTTGGGGTTATACCAGTAGCCCGCCGCCTCGTATCCCTGCCCCCGCCAGTGTTCCGCCGTATAGGCGGCGCAGTGCGCGCAGCAGATGTGGATTAAGACTTTATTCATTAATCAATATTACCGCATTTTCTGTTTGAATTTCACGGAATTGAGAATTTTATTCCTCGTATTGGAAAACTTCTTCCAGGCTCACGTTAAAGACGCGGGCTATTTTAAACGCCAGTTCGATTGACGGCACGTATTTGCCCTGCTCCAGGGCGATGATGGTCTGCCGCGTGCACCCGGCGCGGTTGGCCAGGTCTTCCTGCGTCATTTCGTTATTATCAAAGCGCAGCCGCCGGATATGGTTGGTTATTTCAGGCATTTTTATTCATGCTCCGGTAGCCCAGTAAAATCCCCGCCGATTGCGCCAGCGTGCTGATAATCAGCGTGGAAAACAATATCAGCGTGACGTAAATTACCGGTATCTGGCCGGCGTCGTGATAGACCTCCGTCAGCGCGATGGCCCAGATAGCCAGCAGCACGAACACCGCCTGCAGCTGGGCTTTTACCGACCGCTCCATGATGCGCTTGTCCCGTTCGTCGTACTGCGTGGGCTGGCGCAGCGTCAGGTTCACCAGCACCAGGTAGACCAGCGGCACCCCGATGAGCACGGCGTAGACGATATACCGGAACCCGGGGTCGGTTTCCATCTCCGTGACATCTCCCCGGATGACGAATACTGCTATCAGGCCCGCCGTCAGCGCCAGCCCGATGAGCAGGGAATATAATGCCCGTTTCTGTAAAGGCGCCATCATAACCTCCTTAGCCGGAAATACTTACAGGGAATATTGTAAAACATAAGATACTAAATGTCAAGTATACATTACATTAAGGCTAAAAATAATTATAATACGGATTAATTGAATACTGCCCATTTTTTGGGGTATTGGCGTCTCCCTTTCATAAAGGGAGACCGGAGAGGGATTTTAAAGAAACTTAAATCAATTTCTGTTGACTAGACTTGTTAAAGGGTATTCCCAGGTGCTCGTGGGCATGGCGGGTGGCCACGCGGCCCCGCGGCGTGCGCTCCAGGAAGCCTAATTGCATCAGGTAAGGCTCGTACACATCCGTGATGGTGTCCGCTTCCTC
>DAOUGB010000102.1:0-2200 GCA_034429595.1 Dehalococcoidales bacterium | reverse complement strand
GGCGGACGCGGAATCCATGCCCCATTTCTTTTATACGGAAGAAGGAATTCTCAAACGTTTGTGGAAGGACAATGGCGCCTGGATGGAAGAATCGTTGGAAAACGACGTCAGCACCCAGCTTGCCGCCGTTTCCGATTCCGAATCGACTCTTCATGTGTTGTTTTTCAATTCCACTTTGGGTGATTTACGTTATGCGGTAAAAGGCACCGGTGAATCGTGGGGCATTTCAACCGTGAATCATGTCGATGCCGAATATATAAAATCCATTAACCTTATTATCGACAATGAGTATGGCGATTTGGCAGGATGTTATATTCCATACGATTACAATTCGGTTGTTTTCGTTACACTGACAGATGCCGGCTGGACAGAAGAGCCCTTATTCACCAGTTTTGCATCGGAAGCTTTTTATGGTTGCGGAATAGGTATCAGTGGCAAGAAAGTCGCTGTGGTCACTTCAACGGAAAGTCAAGAACATCTTCTGGCCGTTCGAAAAAGCAACCTTTGGACGGAACGCGTTGTTGACATATCCAATCTTGGCTCCGGCAGTGAACCATTGTACTGGGATACCCACGGCAATTTACGATTTATTTATGTATCAGAATTGGCAATTCAGCGAGCGACCGTCCCGCCCGATAACCAGTAGGAGGTGAGAAATGAAAGAGTTCTTTTGTGTGGCTTCCCTGGTGATTATCCTCGTATCGTTCGGGCTTTCTTTTGGAAAATCGTTAGCTTTCGCTGATGCCCCGGCAACCTGGGATCCCGCTTACTTTAACGCTGATAATTTAGTTGAAAATACAGATTGGGAAATAATGGCGGAAACAGATAATACTATTACTATTGGTGCGAATACTTACACCTATTGTTTGGGAGTTTTCCGCTATTTGACGATTGCCTATGACGATCAGACGGATGATATGGAAGAAAGTTGGGCTTACGGTTATTACGCAGTTGAAAGACCATCTGTGCTTGGGGTAGATTGTGATGATTTTCGGTTTTGGGTACACGATAATCAGCAATTCTATGATCCCCGACCCGCTGTTCTGTTTCTTCACGGCAATCAAGGCCGCGGTTCATTCCTTTTAGCGGAATGGATGGCCTACAATTTCGCCGACCCGGAGGCCGATCAAGAATATAAGCCAATGGTTTTCGCCATCAGCGCACCGGGGCAGGGACTACCCTGCATCTTCTCGTCCAAACCGGAGTGTGAGGCTTATAACGGATCGCAGGTCAGCGTCGGCCAGGGAATGACGCCGCCGACAAGCTGGGTCGAGGGTTTCAACGGGTACAGCGGCGATGACGACGAGCCGGAACATCAAATCCTCTGGGGCTATACCCTTTCGGCGATGCGGGCCGTCAATGTCATCAAAAGAGTTTTCGGAACCGGTGATCTCGGCTTCGTCAACAACAAGCTAGTGGTCGGCGGCTTTTCAGCGGGCGGCATCGCCAGCCTGCTTCTCAATACGCATGATGATCGTCCCGACGGCGTTTTCACTCTCTCCGCCTCCGGCGGCTGGGACAATGGGCTCAAACAGTACGGCAGCGCCATGGCCTGGCTCCTTACCGCTGAAACCTACTTATTCAGTCCTTATGATCCGACCTATTACATCGATTGTCCGACGCTGCGGTGGAATCCGACCGCCTTTCCTGTCGATGAACAGAAAGCGTGCCAGGTTGTTGATTATTTCGATCCCACCAAGTACACGGCGGCGGGCTATGAGCCAAAAAATCCGGTGCTCCTGACCGCCGGCGCCCAGGACGAGGTGTTCCCGATCACGGCTTTCCAGGCGACTTACGATTTTCTCGATCAATTCGACGAGGATGTTTATCGCTACCAAGAGGCGGATTTTGATCACAAATACTATTGGTGGGTCAATAAAATCCTCCGGGATTATGAAGCTTACGGTTCCCTTGATCCCACCTACGAGTCTTCGGAATACTACCAAATGAACGCATTGCTCATGACGATCCGCAGTTATGTTCAGCGGATCGCCCGGGAATTGACGCCGCTGTTGCCGCCTGCCCCCTATGCCACCAGCATGGCGTCCTGGGTGAAAGGGTCCGTCAAAACCTACCGCGTGGTGTCGTGTTGGAACAACACGGCAAGCTGGGAGCCGAACGACGTATATTTCAACATCTCCATCGATAAGGGTTATCACGTTCTACCGGCCTGCAACAACGGTTCATTCTATCCGACGAT
>DAOUGB010000101.1:0-2200 GCA_034429595.1 Dehalococcoidales bacterium | reverse complement strand
GGCGGACGCGGAATCCATGCCCCATTTCTTTTATACGGAAGAAGGAATTCTCAAACGTTTGTGGAAGGACAATGGCGCCTGGATGGAAGAATCGTTGGAAAACGACGTCAGCACCCAGCTTGCCGCCGTTTTCGATTCCGAATCGACCCTTCATGTGTTGTTTTTCAATACTGCTTTGAGCGATTTACGTTACGCGGTAAAAAGCTCCGGTGAACCCTGGATCATTTCAACGGTGATTCATGTGGATGCCGAGTATATAAAACCGATTAATCTTGTTGTCGACAAGGAGAATGACAATCTGGCAGGATGTTATGTTCCATCCGATTACAGTTCGGTTGTTTTTATTATATTGGCAGATGCTGGTTGGACAGAGGAGTTACTATTCACTGATTATGCATCGGAAGCTTTTTATGGTTGTGGAGTGGGTATCAGCGGCAAGAATGCTGCTGTAGTCACTTCTACAGAAAGTGATGGACTTCTTCTGGCTGTCCGAAATAGCGATCCTTGGATGGAACGTATTGTTGACATAACCGGCAGTGGCTCCCGTAACGAATCATTGTATTGGGATACTCACGGCAACTTACGGTTTATATTTGGATCGGAATGGGCAATCCAGCGGGCGACCGTCCCGCCCGATAACCAGTAGGAGGTGAGAAATGAAAGAGTTCTTTTGTGTGGCTTCCCTGGTGATTATCCTCGTATCGTTCGGGCTTTCTTTTGGAGAATCGTTAGCTTTCGCTGATGCCCCGGCAACCTGGGATCCCGCTTACTTTAACGCTGATAATTTAGTTGAAAATACAGATTGGGAAATAATGGCGGAAACAGATAATACCATTACTATTGGTGCGAATACTTACACCTATTGTGTTGGAATCTTCCGCTATTCGACGATCGCTTATGACGATCAGACGGATGATATGGAAGAAGGTTCGGCCTATGGATACTACGCTGTTGAACGTCCAGTAGATGGCATTCATCAAGCTGATTGTACTGCCCTTGATGAATGGATACACGAGTATAATTACACTCCCCGTCCCGCCGTTCTTTTCCTTCACGGCAACCAAGGCCGCGGCTCGTTCGGTATGGCAGCGTGGATGGCTTACAATTTCGCCGACCCGGAGGCCGCTCAACAATACAAGCCAATGGTTTTCGCCATCAGCGCACCGGGGCAGGGACTACCCTGCATCTTCTCGTCCAAACCGGAGTGTGTGGCTTATAACGGATCGCAGGTCAGCGTCGGCCAGGGAATGACGCCGCCGACAAGCTGGGTCGAAGGCTTTAACGGCTATAGCGGCGATGACGACGAGCCGGAACATCAAATCCTCTGGGGCTATACCCTTTCGGCGATGCGGGCCGTCAATGTCATCAAAAGAGTTTTCGGAACCGGTGATCTCGGCTTCGTCAACAACAAACTGGTGGTCGGCGGCTTTTCAGCGGGCGGCATCGCTAGCCTTCTACTCAACACCCACGACGACCGACCCGACGGCGTTTTTACCCTCTCCGCCTCCGGAGGCTGGGACAATGGGCTCAAACAGTACGGCAGCGCCATGGCCTGGCTTCTTACCGCTGAAACCTACTTATTCAGTCCTTATGATCCGACCTATTACATCGATTGTCCGACGCTGCGGTGGAATCCGACCGCCTTTCCCGTCGATGAACAAAAAGCCTGCCAGGTCGTCGATTACTTTGATCCCATAAAGTACACGGCGGCGGGTTATGAGCCGAAAAATCCGACGCTCTTGACCGCCGGCGCCCAGGACGAAGTGTTCCCGATCACGGCCTTTCAAGCGACATACAACTTTCTCGATCAATTCGACGAGGATGTTTATCGCTACCAAGTGGCGGATTTCGACCACAAATACTATTGGTGGGTCAATAAAATCCTCCGCGACTATGAGGCGTACGGTTCCTTCGATCCCTCTTACAATTTATCAGAATACTACCAAATGAACGCATTGCTCAAGACGCTCCGCAGTTACGTTCAGCGCATCGCCCGGGGACTGACGCCGTTGCTGCCGGCGGGCCCGGCCGCAACCAGCATGGCGTCCTGGGTGAAAGGCAACGTTAAGACCTACCGCGTGGTGTCGTGTTGGAACAACACGGCAAGCTGGGAGCCGAACGACGTATATTTCAACATCTCCATCGATAAGGGTTATCACGTTCTACCGGCCTGCAACAACGGTTCATTCTATCCGACGAT
>DAOUGB010000100.1:0-2041 GCA_034429595.1 Dehalococcoidales bacterium | reverse complement strand
CCCCCCAAGCCTGCGCATCTTATAATAAAATTATCGGCCGGTAATGGTGGCGAAAAAGGAAAAATAGGCCCAGACACTATAGTCGATCTCATAGGTTGCAAAAAAATCAGAAAAAAAGACCCCGCACCCCTAGACAGATTAACAGGTTAAAACTCTCTCTCTCTCTACAACTTACATCTCCACATCTCCACTGTCCACAGCGTAGATGAAATAAATATCAAAAAAAATCCTAGACATCTGTGTAATATCTGATATACTATGCAGCGTATGAGGTACTACTTAACAAGACTAGAAGTTGCTGAGGAGCTTGGGTGCTCAGCTAATCAGGTTACCAGGCTGTTACGGTCTGGTGCGCTACAAGGGCTGCTCGTGAGCACGCCCGAGAGTAAGCGCAAGAAGTATCTCATCACGAAAACTGAGTTAGTAAAATATAAAAAGAATAACAGATATGTGTGTTAGAATTATCGTTAGTGGTGGATTCCATGGTGTGGAAGAAAAAGAATTCTTTGCCTTCGAGACCGAAGGCGGGCTTTACTTGAGACCGACAACAGCATCCAAGATGCAGCGTTACGCCTGCGGCATCAGCGGCTGCTGTTGCGGTGGGCTGGACAGATGCAGGATCACGGACAAACAAGGCAATACACTATGCGTCACCGATCGTTACGCATCTGGTTTGCCACAAATGCTCGACCGCATCCACGACCTTGTCGATTAATATCATGATTACTTGGCAATCGTTGTGCGCCTATTTCGGTGTCGACTCCTCACGGAGTCGACACCTTGTGCGCTGTCCTTGTCACGAGGACAACACCGAGAGCCTGTCTATCCGACAAACTCTTGATGGCAAGGTACTTATCCACTGCTTTGCTGGCTGTTCCTTCGCTTCGGTCGCGGCGGTCGTCCGTGGTGCTGCGGCTCCGCCGCAGCAAACGGCCTCCCGCTCGCTTCCCTCCGCTGCGGAGCGTCCGCCTCGCGACTGGTCCAAGCTCATGGTTGAGTTGCCAGCTGATGACTTATCTTTTGCCCGTCACTTGATGCGCAAGATCGGTACTGGGACTACAGCCGGCTATCGCCGGCTGTATCCCAAACTCCGACTGATACCCAACGCTCTCCTAATCCCTGCGATCTGCGTCTGGGATCCGGAGCTTGGCGGTCAAGCTCTGCCTCTCTTTGCGGATGCTTTCGGGAGCAAAACAGCTGGCCGGGTCTACAAAAAATACACGATACCTGGCACTTGCTGCAAGGTGCCCCTCTTTTTTGGAGACAAAAAAAAAGGCCAGCGAATTATGATCTGCGAAGGCATTTCTGACTGGCTGGCCTTGGCCAGTAATGATGACAGCCTTAACACAGTCTATATGCCTATGCTTGGAGCAGCGCAGACTCTGCGTGAGGATGCAGCAGCCGAGCTCCAAACCTATGAGACCTACTGCCTGTTTGATAACGATTCGGCCGGCAGAGATGGTTTTCGCAAGCTTCAGGCGTTGACCGGATGCAGCCGGTTAGCGCCACCTGATGGCTACAAAGACTGGAGAGAGTGGTTGTGCGTACAAAAACCTGCTACTTAACCCGCTCGCTTAAGGCCCAGCGCTCGCGGATTGCCGGCCGGCCCCTGTCTTGTGTCATAGTTTGGGGCCGGCCGGGTCGCCTCCTAATCCCTCGGGTAACTTTGGGACATATCCTGCCCCCTAAACCCTGTCCGCAGTCCTCTATCCGCTCGCTTAAGGCCCAGCGCTCGCGGATTGCCCGGGGCCCCTTTTCTGGCCTCAGAGTTTGGGGGCCCCGGGGTTGGGTGCTAGGCCGGCTCCTGACTTTTGCGCCTTGGCCTCGGCCTAACCCCGGTCCGCATTCCTCTAATACGGGGCGCCGGCCAGCAGTCTGTGGTAGCCTTGAGCCTTGTGGCGCACCTATACCGGTTGGATATTCCCCTCTGGCCGGCGCCTGTGGCATTCTAGGCTTTGATTGTGATTTAGACCTCTTAGATTACCCTCACGATTCTAGACTTTTTAGCTGCTTTTGCTGCCGTCGTGTAGTGGTAGTTTTT
>DAOUGB010000099.1:0-4137 GCA_034429595.1 Dehalococcoidales bacterium | reverse complement strand
CAAAATTGGCAAGATTTAAGATGACCCGTATTAACGGGCTGTCCAGGGAGAGAGCGCCGATAGCTGCAAATTATAGGGGGCGGTGGAGCAAAAATCTATTCGGGGTCTCCACCACCGTCGTCATTAGGTCCTAGGTTGGGAATTTATACACGAAGGATTGATTTATGGCATCTCTCTTCTGCACTCATCAACAAGAACCTATACCGCTCAAGCGTGAAGGCGTAAAAGTGTTTATTCTGGAGGTAGTCCTGGACTACCTGGCGGGTCAGGATGACCCGGAGAGGGACACATGGCTGGACACGCTCCCCGAACCGGAGAAACTTGTCCTGGAAAGAGAAATTTACCATATTTTGAGTGTAGGGCAGTACAGGGATAATTAACCCTGTTGCAACTATACTTTATTTAGGGCGTAAAGGCAAAGACGGTTATAAAAACCGTTTTTGTCCGGTCGGTTGACTTCAAGGCGGAAGTCTGATATACTATGGATGCTCACACTTGGTTATATGCAGACTCACAATTTTATAACGGCGGGTTTTCTAATTTTGTAAAAGACCCCCTGTCGATTCGATTGTCGGTATCCCGGTCTGTATAGGACCAGGTGTGAGCAACCGGCATGAGGAGTCGGCGGGGGTTTTTTTATTAATCAATAAATTATAACGGGGCGAAATTTTATTCGCCGGAATAGAGGCGATTCATGTCCGACGGGAAAAACGTACTCTCTGATGAGAGTAATGACCGTAAGTATTTTGTTCAACTGCCACAAATCATCTGGGCCGTCTGCCGCACCCCACAGGACCTTATCCTCTGGTTTGTAGTCAAAATGGTGGCCGGTGAGGGGGGAGAATGTATCCTCTCGACCGAGGACCTGGCCGCCCTGTGTACGATGAGCGCGGGTAAGGTATCGGACAGCCGGAAGTACCTGCTGGCCGTAGGAGCGATGGAAGGCGAGTGCCGCCGCGATCCGGGCTATCCTCAACCCGTCTGGCATCTCAGAATCCCGGACGTGTGGGAAGAAAATATCCGGTGGCGTAAAGGCATAAGCGGTCTAAAGGAACGGGTCGATTTCAAACGCGAACTGGCCAAAAAGTTCCAGGACACGGGCACACTAAGGGCGCTCGGATGTGAATCGGTAGACTTGCACATAAAGAGCCTTCACAATATGAAGCCTTCACAATATGAAGGCTTAGAGCCTTCACAATATGAAGAAGGTGTCTCACGGAATGAAGGAAAGAAGAACCATGATTCATGCATGGATGAGGATGAAGAAATTCTTATTCATGATTTAGACGTGACCGGGGCGATTCCGCAGACCCCTGACCCTACGGGAATCACCGGCGAACCGGGCGACGAATCAGACCTGCCTCAACTCGACCCGGACCTGGCCGAGTGCTGCTCTTTTTACGAAAACAACCTTCATGCCCTGACGCAGTATGTAAAAGATACGATCAGGGATTACCTGAAAGAGTGCCCCAAGTCGTGGCTAATCGAGGCGTTTGAGATTGCCTCGGAGAACAATGTCAGAAAGCTCCGTTACGTTCAGGGGATTCTGAACCGGTCAATCGGCCTGGGGGTGTCGCCCCGGCAGGCCGGGCCGCCTGAATTAAAGGGCGCGGCAAAGGCTAACGGCAAGGCCGATCCCCCCTCACTGCAACTGCCCCCACCGCCAGAATTATCTATCCTGCCGGCCAAAAAGATCGGCAAGGTGGAGCAGGTCTGGCTGGACACGTTAGGCCAACTCCAGCTTCGCACCTCAAAATCCACATTCGATACCCTTCTTAAACCAACCCAATTAACCAAGCCCAATGGTAAATACGTTCTCTGGACCGAAACAAAGGCTCAGGAGGAATGGCTCAATGGGAGATTGCGCAGGGTAATTCAGCATACTATGGATCAGGTCGTCGGTAAGCCGGTCAAGTTTGAGATTCACGTCAAGGAGGCGACCACATGAACGAGCAAATTGCGCCCGGTGGGATCGAGTGGACCAGGGTATGGGGCCGGCGGGGATTTACCTGGAATGTTGTCGCCGGTTGCCAGCACATGTGCCGGTGGCTGGTCGATGGGCAGATGGCGGTCTGTTACGCCGAGGCCCTGGCCGAAAAGCGGCTGGAACGGGTCTACAAAGAGGGGTTCGCTCATCACTATTTCAGGCCGCACCTATTAGATGAACCCTTGAAGCTAGCAGAGCCGGCGGGGATTTTTCTGGACAGCATGTCCGACCTGATGGGCCAATGGACGCCGGCGGAGCAGGTCGAGCAGGTAATGAGTGTGTGCCGGCGGGCGCCTCAGCATGTTTTCTTTTTGCTGACCAAAAACGCCCCACGACTGTTGCGGTTCGACCTGCCGCCCAACGTCTGGCCGGGCGCGTCAATGCCGCCGGATTTTATGCTCGGCCAGCAGCTTACCCGCCGGCAGCAGGAGAAGATGCTGCGTAAGGCGCTGATGACGTTATCCAGGTTGAGGAATAAAGGGCTGACTACATGGCTCAGTTTTGAGCCTTTGAGCTGGGACGTGGCCCCGGTCGTGGCCGAATACGACGAGGCCCTGCGGTGGGCGGTCGTCGGGGCGGCCAGTAGTGGAACGCGGTATTACCAGCCGAATCCCGAACACGTGCAAGGACTGTTGGATGCGCTGGACCGGTGGAACGTGCCGGTGTTTTATAAGGGGAACTTGCAATGGTCCCCCCGGCGGCAGGAGTTCCCAGAGGTGAGAAATGGCAAAGTTGGGTGAAGTGAAACATGCGGATTATTACGCCTACCTGGAATATCTACAGGCGAACGGGCTGGAAGAGGCCGGTGAGTGGGAGTGGGTTCCCGACCCGGAACATCCGGGCCGTATGACCGTGCGGGTGGCGGTAAGGCCGAGGAGGATAGGGCATGTTAAGCCAGGCGAACAGCTTGCGGCTGCCGCTGCGGGATAAGTCTGTACATTTGATGGTCTGCTCCCCGCCCTACTTTGGGTTAAGGTTGTATGATGGATTGGAGCCGCAAGTTTGGGGCGGTGTGGCAGAGTGTCGGCATGAGTGGAGGCAAGAGGATAGTTTAATAAAGACTGGACGGAATGATAGCACTCGTCGGTCGCGGCATGGTTCTTTTGAGAACGGTGGAAATCCGGTAGGGGCGACTCTTCGATGGGGATCAACTGGACAGTTCTGTCGCCTCTGTGGAGCCTGGCGCGGACATTTGGGCAATGAGAATCGCCTTGACCTTTACATTGCTCACCTGATCGAAATAGGCCGGGAGGTGTGGAGATGCCTGAGAGACGACGGGACATGGTTTTTGAACCTGGGCGACAGCTACACGAATGATACCAAGTGGGGCGGGCAAAGCTGCGGCAAAAATTATACCAGCCTGGCTGGGGGTTATGCGGGCCAACGAATCGGGCGGCAAACCGGGCTGCCGCCCAAGTCGCAATTGCTTATCCCTCACCGAGTCGCCCTGGCCCTGCAAGCTGAGGGCTGGATCGTGAGGCAGACGCTTCCCTGGTTCAAGGCCAACGGGCTACCGGAAAGTGTAGACGACCGGCCTACCTCGTCGCATGAATATGTGTTTATGCTGACCAAGTCGGAATCGTACTATTGGGATACCGAGGCGACTAAACGAGTAGCAATTGCAGGATATAGAGGAAGCAGTTTTACTAATGGCAAAACCATGGCTGGTCGACAGTTCCTCTCGGCCGTTGGTCAAAAAGAACGGAAAAATCAGGATGGGGCCAATGGCCGCCGCTACCGCACCTCTGACGCCTGGCTCGATTCGCTCGACGAGGCCATAGCCGACCTGCGCGTCCGGCTGGACCACCTGGAGTCGATCCGGGCGGCCGGCGGGCTATTGGAAGATGAAACCGGACCGCTGGCGGTTTATACGGCGCTCAAGGGTTATAGCGGTAGCCACTTCGCCGTTTTCCCGGTAGCCCTGGTGCTGGACCTGGTGCGTGGGGCAACGAGCGAGAGAGGGTACTGCCCAACCTGCGGCGCACCGTGGGAGCGGATAACAGAGAAGATCAAGGGGACTCCGATTAGTTATAACGGCAGCGCCTTTACCAATGGCAAAACTCACGACGCCAGGGCCGCGCTGTCGTCGGTTAGGCAAGGAGAGAGAACTGTCGGGGTCAGGACTATGGGCTGGCAACCCACCTGTACTT
>DAOUGB010000098.1:0-17624 GCA_034429595.1 Dehalococcoidales bacterium | reverse complement strand
ATTCAAAAGCAAACCGCATACTCTAGCCATGCTTGGAGGCAAGCAGTAAGGATGCATGCCCGATTTTCTGGATGAGCATCCCGATTGTATCGGGAAAGTCACGAGTTCGAATCTCGTACGCTCTACCAAGTTGTACAATAGACAGAACCTCTGCCTCACTACGAGTAGTGTCATTCGGAGGCAGAGGTATTGTATAAAATAGTTCAGCTTTGCTGTCTTTTACTCTGATATCTTTCACAAAGCTCCGGATAAAAGCCCTGCGCTCAATAAGAGAGCTTTTTGATGAAAGCAATTCTTTTAGATCATCAGCGCATTTTTCGATAAATTTAAGATCCGATAGCTGGACTCTCCTATCCGAATATTTGTCTTCTAGCTCTTGCTTGGCCAGAGACAAGTGTTCCTGTCTTTGACGAAGGTCTTGGATACGTGGTGCCAGGTCATTCAACCCGAGTTTATCCGTCTCAAGAGCGTCATATAATTTCCCCAACCTGCGAGATACTTCCTGAAATTCAAAATCGATTGCATCAAGTTGCTTCTTGTATTCGCTTGTGCTGGAATCCATTTCCTCGTTGACCATAGTTACCAACTGATGGAGGTTTTCTTGGGTGAGGACTCTTTGCTTTATTTCTTCAACGACTACTCCCTCAAACTTCTGTGCATTTAGATATTTCGCCTTACAAGTACCGGCGCCCCTCTTTAAGAGTGTTCCGCAAACATAGTAGGAGAACTTGCCATTTTTAGCATCCTGCCCGACAAGTGCTTTCCCGCAATTATCACAGTGAGTTATCCCGCTGAGCAAGAACTTGCTCGACGTCCTTCGCGGATGGTACTGAGCTGGTGCCCTATCTTTAAGTAGCTTCTGGACAAGGTCAAAATCGTCTCGGGTAACTAGTGCCGTCCATGCGTTTTCATACCTTACCGGCGTTATCTTCGGATTTCGAGAGGTACGTCCCCAAACACTTGCTCCAGTGTATACCTCGTTGGTTAAAATATGGTAGAGGGTAGTCTTCCCCCACCCTTTACCGGTTGGACTGGCAATCCCGTTCTTTTGTAACTCTTTACCCAGTTCTTTCAGTCCCTTACCCTTAAGAACATTACTATAAAGCTGCTTTACAACCTCTGCTTGGTGCTCATCAGGTTCTAGTTTTACCCGGTCCTTGCTACCATCTCTAACCTTAATCCGACGATAGCCATAAGGAGCGTATCCGCTTACATAGAATCCGCGTGACGCGCTTTCCCGAATACCCCTCATTATTTCCTCACCAAGATTGGCTGAGTAAAACTCGTCAAGGCTCTCTATCATGGCTTCCAGAAGTCTGCCTGTAGGCGTATCTTCAAATGGCTCAGTGATGGAAATCACTTGAACTCCATGTTTACGAAGAAGGGTTTTGTAAACAATGGAGTCTTCTCTATTCCGCGCGAATCGAGAATACTTCCACACGAGAATAACGTCAAATGGTCTTGAATTGCGGCGGGCGATGGATATCATTTCCTTAAACGCCGGCCTATCCGCAGTTCTACCGCTTTCCGCCTCATCAACAAATTCTTTGATGATCTCGCAACCGTTTTTAATTGCATATTCCCTGAGTGCTCGGAATTGGGCGGATATAGAAAGATCAGTATCCTGCTTATCAGAGGATACCCTGGCATAAATCGCTGCTTTTTTTGACTCCATCTCATTCCCCTTTCCGGTCATAAATGCCTGTGAAAACTTCCCACTGTAATTGGTTTTGCCCTTTCGGTTTGCGGTTCCAGCAGATGCCCATCATGGGCAAGCAATACGACCAAAGCCACTTTAATTACACCAGAGTTTGGATCAATCAGCGGCCTGGCAATCGCGGTCAATCCTTCGTCCGTCTTATCCTCAAGAATAGTAATCTGGCGGACTAAATAGGCTTTCTTCTTACTTATTACCATATCTACCAGGGAACCTGGGTTAACAGGTCTCCCTTTTTTAGGGAAGAAACCATCAAAGTCGTGGAAATTGGCTTCCATATCCTCATCGTTATAGCTCATCGTCCAGTAGTTCACATTCCAATCCACTTTACTATCGGCATCAGGCTCATATAATGCTGCATATAAAAATAACTTGCCCTGTAAAACCTCTCCCATTCGAAGAAGTACCTGCGAGCAGCTTTTTGAATAGATTTTGGAGAGAGCGATAACATCCATGCCTGTCTCGTAAACCTTACCCCTGAAGTTTTCTTCAGGCAGCAGGATTGCCGAGGCGAACTTGTTGGCGGCAATGTGGCGGGCGCTTGTCCTCAGCGGCTCATATCCCTGATGAACTTCGGTGAAAAGCGTTTCCATCATTTCCCTTATCTCGTGGAGAATGGTGTTCTGGATGCCGCTCAATGTATCGCCCTTCTTGAAGTATATGTTTTTATTATCGCCGTATACTTCATGGTAGCCGCGCATGTTATCGGGCATTTTATCCAGCCCGCTAAGCTTTATGCCGCAACTGGCAGCCACCGCCCTCAGCGTCCGTAAATCAAGAGGCCAGTCCTTGAGATATACTGCACGGAACTCCTCCGCTAATTGCTCCTCCGAGACACTACGCGGATCATCAAACTTTCGAATTACGTGCTCACAGAATACTTGGAGGTTGCTGAAGCTCTTCATCGAGTTAGCCTCCCGGCAAAAGTTTTTTACCCGTTGCCTTCTCGTACATTTCCACGATGAAGCGCTTCACATCGGTGGTCAGTTCCCCCTTCACGCGAGTACCCGATTTATACCGCGGATCGCTCATAACGTAACGGAAGGCTAATTCTACTTCCTCCTCATCACTAAGGCTGGTTTCCGTATCCTCCAGGTAGCCGGCGGCTTTCAGCAAATCTCTCACCGGTACATCATAGACCGGGGCAAGCCGCTTTAGAATGTCTGGCCCGGGTGGACGTCGCCGGCCTTGCTCTATCTGAGCCAGGTACGAACTAGAGATCGCGGCTTTTGCCCCAACGTCCCTAAGCGAAAGACTATGCTCCTGCCTCAAAGACTTCAGGTACTGTCCAAATTCATCCATAGTACACCTCTTCCCGAGATCATAGCACATCTTGCGAACAATATCAATACCTAATTGACACATAATGCAATCATTAAGTGACACAAAACGCTTGACACCATTATGGAATGGGTTCTATACTTTTGTTAACAAAATGTGTGCTGGAGTAATACATGCTCAAGGTAAATCTCAATAGAGAAGCCTTTGAAATCGCCATCACTCGAAGAAATCTTTCCCAGAAAGGACTGGCCGAGAGACTGCACATTTCTCGTAGCTATCTCTCGGAGATCGTAACCGGAAAGAGGGCGGCTTCCCCCTATATGCGCCAGCGACTGCTTGATTACTTCAGGGATTGTACCTTCGATGATCTTTTTGCAATCAAGGAAAACGGTATTGATAACGGAAAGCCAAATGAACGAGCTTGAGAATGGTTTGAGAATATTGGCGAGAATTATTGCCCGAGCGTACATGGAAGAGTTAGCCCAGGAGCAAATTCAAAGGCATTCAATAAAATCGCATAAGGAGGAAGACAATGCCAATCAAAGGTGTAAGCGAGGTTGTGAGGCTCCCCCGCCTGGGGAAAATAAGACTGGGGATCAAGAAGGAAAACGCTGAAGGTATACTTTATCCATCACCCACGGATTACTTTGTCTGCCCGGATGAAGTTAAAAAGGTCTTCGGCGAAAAGCCGAAAGAGCTTCGTATCATGTTTCCGACCGATGATGGGACCCAGTGGGCCAGCCAGTACCTTCGCTGCTATTCCGAAACCGGGAATCTCCTCTGCCGCGGTAACGGCGAAACGGCGGTGGCCAGGGTAGAGACAATTAACCGGGAAACCGGCTCCAAAGGCGAAACTATATCCAAGCTGCTGGAAATGCCGTGCAATCCCGACCGGTGTCCCTGTTACCAGCAGGGATATTGCCGCCGGGTGATGAACCTCCAGTTCCTTCTACCCGAATGTCCCGGCTTCGGCGTGTACCAACTCGATACCGGCTCTTTCTATTCCATCGTCAACATCAACTCCAGCCTGGAGCTGATCCGCGGCGTTTGCGGCCGGCTAGCCATGATTCCCCTCTCCCTGAAGCTCATTGAGCAGGAAGTGCTCGTGGAAGGGAAAAAGAAACCCGTCAGGGTATTAAGTTTGACGACTTCCTGTTCGCTCGCCGAGATCCAGAAGTATGCCCAGACCCCGCCCGGGCAGGTATTGCTTCTGCCGGCGCCGGACAGCGAAGCTCCTGATGATCTGTTTCCTCCCGAGGTACTGGCAAGAGAAAAAGAAGCCAGCCAGGTTGCCGAAACCGGCAGGGTCTTGGTTGAGCTGTGGACCAGGGTCAAGAGCAAGGTCTGGCAGCTCGATGTTCTGGACGCCCAGATATTCGACTGGTTCAAGAGAAATTACCACATCGATGTCCGGCTCAGCGACTTCGACCTGATCACCCCACCGGCCCATGTCACTCTTGAATCACTCGATCGGTTTCTGAAGACACTCGAACACCACGCCGAGCACATTTAGCGTAGAAATACTCTTCCCGGATAAGGATGTTATGGCTGAATCCGTCTTTTCAGACGCCATTCCCGAACTGCTGTCCGAGCACTTCCGTCACCTCACCGAAGGCAGCGGCATCGGCGTCGATGTCATCAGGGAGCGGGGATACCGAAGCCTGCTGGGTAAATCGGAGCTCGAGAAACTCGGCTTCACGCCCGCCCAGCAGCGATCTCCCGGTATCCTTATTCCTCTCTGGTCTGTAGACGGTAAAGAAGCTGGACATCAGTTCCGGCCGGACCATCCCAGGACGAACGGCCGCGGCAAACCGGTCAAGTACGAGTCTCCCACTGGCTCCTCGAATCGGCTCGATTGCCCACCATGCTGCCAGAAGAATATAGGGAATCCCCAGGTTCCCTTATGGATTACGGAAGGCTCGAAAAAGGCTGATGCCCTGGCTTCCAAGGGAGCTTGTGCCATCTCGGTCACCGGGGTCTGGGGATTCAAGGGCAAGAACCAGTTTGGCGGTATCACCTTTCTCACTGATTGGGACTACGTCGCCCTCAAAGGGAGGACGGTTTACCTAGCCTTCGACTCGGATATCGTCACCAAAGAACCAGTTAGAAAAGCCATGGAGCACATCGGCGAGCACCTCAAGCGTAAGGGAGGGGTAATCCAAATCATCCAGCTTCCCCAGCTTGAAGGCCAGAGTAAAACCGGCATCGACGATTACCTGCTTCGCTACTCTCTACAGGACGCCGAAAGGCTGGCAGGCAACTTCAGGATTGAAGAAACCGAGGATAAAAACCGTTTTGTCTCCGGTTTCGTATTACCCGACGGCACGGTGGGTGAGATGGTCGTCAGTGAAGACGATGAGCGCTCCTTCATGATCGTGGCCAACGGCTCGGTGCGAAAAGCTTACCAGCATGAGACGCCCAAGGTGACCTATTTACCGACAAACGACCTTATGGTGGGAGAAGTGGTCCACTTTGCCAGGACCGCCGTCCCTTATGATTCCCAGGCAGTGCTCTTCAAGGAAATCAGGCGCTTCATTCACCGCTATCTGGAGCTGCCCGAGGACTTTGAGGAAATAACTTCCCTCTATGTCCTGCTAACCTGGGTCTTCGAGTTTGCTCCTTCTATCCCTTACCTCCGGGTTATCGGCGACTGGGGTACAGGCAAGACCAGATTTCTTCAGGTAGCCGGGTCTATCTGCTTCCGTCCCATCTTCGCCTCGGGAGCGACGACGCCGGCCCCGATATTCCGGATACTGGAGCAGTTCCGGGGGACGCTGGTGCTGGACGAAGCCGACTTCAAGGACTCGGCTGCCTGGTCGGAGATGGTCAAGCTTCTCAACAACGGCTACCGCCCCGGCATGCCGGTACTTCGGGCCGACAAGGAGAATGGCAAATGGTATCCACGGAGCTACCAGGTCTTTGGCCCCAAGCTCATCTCAACCCGCTTCAATTTCAAAGACGAGGCACTTGAGAGCCGGTGTCTAACTTCTGAGATGCTGACGCTTACCCGAGACGATATCCCCAGGGTACTGCCGCCGGCTTTCGATAAAGAAGTAAACGAGCTGCGCTCCAAGCTCCTGACCTTCCGGCTGGCTAACCTGACCCGGCTCAAGGGCAAGACCTTCGGCAACGAGTTGCTGGAGCCGAACCTCCAGCCCCGTTTGCAGGAGATACTGATTCCCCTGAAGGCGATGCTCAACGGCGACGGGGCGATGGTGGAAGCGCTGGCCGGTTTCGTCCATCGTCTCCAGGACAGCCTCTTTTCACGACGCCAAGAGAGTAACGCCGGCAGGGTGCTGGCGGCAATTATCGAACTCCACAAAGAGGGAGCGGAGATTTCCAGCAAGACGATCGCGGAAAAGGCCAACCAGATAGATGAGGAGGCGCCGCCTCTCGTCGCTGAGAAGATAGGCTGGCAGACTAAAAGGCTGGGACTGGAGAAAACGAGGATACCGGGATGCGGCCGCCGGGTCATCGTATGGGAAGAAGAGAAAATGCGACACCTGGCCATCCGCTATGGTCTTTCACTGGATATGTCCCTATCCCGAGAAAATCCGTCACAACCTTCACAACCTTCACGCTCAAGCATGGAGCCAGCTTGTGAAGGTTTGGGTGAAGGTCTGGATGGTAAAACTGAACCTTCACGGTTATCACTCTCAGAGCCAGATCAATTCTGTGAAGGTTTTCCCGGCGCCGCAGAACCTTCACGGGATTTTGAAGCTGATTGTGAAGGTCGTGACAGTTGTGAAGGTTTTTTCAAGGATACGGAAGAACAACTCGGAATGACTATTAAGCAGGCATTAAGTATCTGGGAAGAAGCGGGCAGGCCGATTATCCATCTCGGCCCCGGTGAGAACTGCTTTGGACTGGAGAAACTGCTCAGCCACCGCGAAATCAACGAGCGCCACCTGGCAGCAGTCAAAAACTGGCTGGAAGAGAGGCAGCGATGAAAGAGACCAAGAAAAGAACGCTTTACGAATGCGCCCACGCCCGGGTTAAAGGCGAAAGCATTTACTGCCGTAAAGGTTACCAGCTCTGCATGCGGCCGGGCAACGGGCATGTGGATATCGACCGGCTGGCCGAAGGGCGACGGCTGGCTTTTAAAACCTGCCAGGACTGCCTTGATTTCGACTGTATAGGTCCGCCGGTGCCGCCGGAAGAAAGGGGCTGGCTCAAGAAGGAGGCGAAATGATTACGTGGCTTGAAAGACTTTACGAGAAGTTATGGCGCAAGGTCGGCGGCAAGCCGTGGACCGAGATTATCCGCGATGAGCAGAAGCAATCGCCGCTGGTTTTTCTGCTCATCTTCCTTGGACTTGGCATACTGGTCGGCAAGCTGGCCGGGAAATACTGGTGGCAGATACTGCTCGGCTTTCTGCTGGGGGTACTCTGCGGTCATTTCTGGTGGTAAGCGGCTTGGAAGATGACATCGTAAAACGGCTGCGGGAGCAAGAAAGGATACTGGGCGAGATGCGCGATAACGTACTGGGTTGGATGGACGACCTACTACGCGACGCTTTCAACCCGGAGATCTTTCTGCGCTACGCCGCCGGCCTGGGCATCGACCTCTCGCGGGTCCCGAACATGGTCGGGCGGAATGATGGCTTCAATGCTTACCGTGTGCTTGGGTTAGAAAAGACAGCGACAGATGAAGAGGTAAAGAAACGGTACCGGGAGCTCCTGAAGAAGCTCCATCCCGATACTGCCGGGGTGAGAGGCACCGACTTCCTGCTCCAGATGATAATCGCCGCTTACCAACAGGTCGGGCGGGAAAGGGGATGGCAATGATGGATACAGGAATCACCAATAAAGTCATAGAGTTGCGTGGCACAAATCCAGCGATGAAAGCTGCCGAGATAGCCAGACGACTTCAGGTATCAAGAGAAAGGGTAAGACGAGTCCTCGTGAAAAGCGGGCTGCCAACTGTACCTCCTCCCAGGCTCTGTTCAAACTGTGGTCATTCCATTCATGAGAACAACAAAGGAGGGCTTTGCCAGCAGTGTCTGAAAGAGTTAGAAGTAACGTTTGTCTGTTCAAGATGTGGGCGTAAATTCCAATCCACATTGTTGAAAAGCAGGCGAAGCCGGTATTGCCGTGATTGTCGAGCGTTGATTAAAAAAAGACGGATACGTTTTTACATGTTTCGTCATGAATGGGAGCATCAGAAGAAGATCCATAAGCATCGCTGTATCTTTTGTCAGAGTATATTTGACAGCGCGGCTGAGTTTGCGCAGCATCGCGTCGAAACTGGAGAACTGGGCGACCCGGATTTCAGGAAGTGGGTCATGACCTATAGTTCGACCCACAGTTACTGGAAAACCCTGGAATATTTCCATATCAGCCAGGAGACCTATAAAGCAATCCGGGACGGGAAGGAAACTACTAAACATCATTGAAAGGAGGTGGAACAGTTGAAAGAAAGTGACTTGGAATTGCTTGCCGAGATAGCGAAATTTGAAAGGTCCCACGACATGGAAAAGGAATTCAAGATCGGCTGGTCGTGGCGGCATGTCCGTGTCTGGCCGGCGACGCTGAGCCGTTTATTCAAGGACGGCTACCTGGAGAACGTCTTCCGCTCTAACTCTTACACCGGCTACCGCATGAGCGAACTGGGGCAGAAGCTTGTGGCCGGTGCCGAATCGAAGGAGGCAACAATCCAGGAAACCAACGAGCCGATCCCTGCCGATGGTCTTTTCGGTGATATCATCGGCCATGACGATGTGAAGGAGTTGCTCAAGGCCTGCCTGCTGGCTGAGAAGCCAGTGCACGTGCTGCTGGCGGGACCGCCGGCCCTGGCCAAGTCGCTCTTCCTCTGGGACATCGAAAGGGCAGCCGGGGAAAGAGCCATCTGGCTGGTCGGCTCAGCCACTTCGAAAGCGGGTTTGTGGGATATCGTCTCCGAGAGAGAGCCGCAGATCCTGCTTATCGACGAACTGGACAAGATGAACACCGCCGACACCGCCGCCCTGCTCTCCATGATGGAAGGCGGCCGTCTGGTTAGAGCTAAGCGAGGCCGTGAGCTCAACCTGCACAACCAGCTCAGGGTGGTTGCTGCCAGTAATCGCCTTAGCATGCTTTCGCCGGAGCTCAAGTCGAGGTTCGCCATAAAGATGCTCAGCGCCTACAGCCGGGAGGATTTTCTGACGGTGGTACGGGGTGTGCTGGCCAGCAGGGAAAACCTTAGCCAGGAAATAGCCGATGAAATAGCCCGACAGCTCGACGGACGCACGCACGACGTGCGTGATGCCATCCGCGTGGCCAGGCTGGCTCCCCAGCTAGGAGTTAACCGGGCGATTAACTTGCTCATGGAGGTAAGCCGATGATGATGGTATCCGGTCGAGGCAGGGGGAGGGTCACCACCCTGTCCCCCACCTATAGGTATATAAGGCAGGGGCACGTATTTGCTGGGGGCGTACGTGCTGGCAGCAGCAAGATCGTATTTGCTGTTAACGAACTGAAAGGGGGTATACAGCATGATCAAGTGCAAGATATGTGGTCGTGAGTTCAAGACCCCGCAGGCCCTGGGCGGGCACATGCGGAGCGCTCACCAGGAAGAACCGCAGGAAGAAGTCAATCAACTAGAGAATCTTGAAGAAAACGAAAACATCGAAGAGCCAAATGATGAGGCTGCGAGAGAAACAGATTTGGTGCCGGCAGAGGTCAGCCAGTCCGAGCAGATACGGAGCTATATCAAGCAGGGTTTCACCGTTAAGCAACTGAACAGTCAGTTCGGTTTCAGCGAATCGACCATACGGCAGGAAATAGCCAAGCTCGTCAAGCCGGAGGGAGAGGCGATTGACGATAAGGCGAAGCACCAGGAAAATGCCTGGCCGATAATCCGCAAGATGGGCGGCGGCGCCGAGGTTATTTCTCCCGAAGCGGTGCTCCGCCAGTACATGGGCGGGACGCCGGAAGAGGAACTCGAACTACGAGCGATCATGAAGTTCCGGGCAGCCATGCTCATGGTCATGGACCTGGTCAATGTGCAAAAAAATACGGCTGAAGCCGATGCCAAGCGGATGGAGCCTATCCTCAGGCTCATGAAGGAGACCAGGGAGGAGCAGGACGCCGCGGCGCACCGGGCGAAGGAGTCCAATGTAGAGATCGCCGACCGGGCTGCCTACGAGACAGCCACCCAGTTATCGCAGGTGATCTCCCAGAACAATTCCCGGATAACCGACTCGATCAACCAGATACGGCAGGCCATGGGCGGTAAAGAGGAAAACCCGCTCGGGCAGGTGCTCAACTCGATACAGTCCCTGCAGCAGATGATGCAGATGTTCGGCATAAACATGCCGGGTACGGCCGGGTTACAAGGCGGAGGGCCGCCGGCGGAGCAGTGGCAGCCCCCGGCGATCACGCACCGCAAACGTAATGAAACACAAGGAGGAGACTAGGATGTTCGACCAGCTACAGAATATGATGGCTACCCCGCAAGCCCGTGAGATGGTGTTCAATATGATCGCCCGGGAGGTGGCCAAGTCGCCGCCGGAGAGGCGGGAAGCGTTATCCCGCGTCACGGTCACCCTGGAGAGGACGGAAAGGGGCATGCGCCTGGAAGTCAGCCGTTCCGACGACCAGCAGGTCGAGGAAACAATCCGGGGCGCCATCGAAAACTGGACCGAGATGCTGTCTCGCGGCTTCCAGTCGATGGGATTCCGTGTGGAGATCGTGGACTGATGAATCAGCCCACGGTACCGGCGAACACGGGCGATATCCTGTATCCCACGCGCGTGATGCTGTTCATCACGCTGCTCTGCATGGGATATGAGATGAGCCGGCCGATACCGGTAAGCAAGGCAAAGAGTGAACTGCTGTTGCCTGCTACCGTCAGCCCGCCGGATCCGGAGTGGGAAAGCCTGCCGCCATGGCAGAGGCAGGCCTCCGAGAAGGCGATAGAAAGGTATGCCGCCACCCAGGAAAAAAAGTGGCGCAAATGGAATGAAGCCATGTTCGAGAGGTCAAGCTGATGCCGATCAAGGTGGAGCGTATACTGTTCCGGGTGGGTGAGGGCAGCCTGGCCGTCACGTTGCCCAAGGCCTGGGTAGTTTACAACCGCCTTAAACCTGGGGATATTGTCGAAGTTATCGTCAACGACGGTGTGCTTATCCGCTTGAAAGAAGAGTCCGAAGTTGGAGACAAGGCCGATGGTTAGCACTGGCGTCTATACGCACGTAATATCTTGACGCCCACGGGACACTGTTATACGCTTAAACCGTAAGCCCTGAGAGCTTAACCGGTGAAGACCGTCTCTCAGGGCTTTTTTCATCGGCGGCTCTCGGGACTACACCGAAAGGGGTCAGCAATCTGGACCGGAGGGGTTCAGGCTGACCCCTTTATCTTTCCGGCCAGATTGCTCCCCGAAGATCGCCCGGCCGCGACCGGGCAACGACTAACGAGGAGGTGCCCATATGGGTAAGTACGCAAGCTGGTCCGAACTGGAGAAAAACATTCCCATCGCCTATGCCGAGAAAGCCACGCCCGAGTCCTACCGTACCGGCATGAACGGCATTGCCCCTAACGGGATGAAGGTCAAGGAAGGCCGCGTCAACCATTACCGCGACGGTGTCGACGGCAAGGGTGAAATCGTGGTCGCCGGCTACAGACGCGCCATGTTTGAATAGCTTCCTCGCCCTTGATGGCATTTCAAGGTACCGCCTTTAACCGGTTTATCGCCGTCGCGGCGGCGGTAACCGCATCCGAATCCTGGAGTGACATCGGGATCAAGCAAGAGGAAGCTTCAGGCAACGACGAAGGAGGAAGAAAATATGTTCAAACCACAGCAGGTAACCGGGCCGATAGCCCCCGGACAATACGGCGCCATGCAGGTAAGCGGCCCCTCGGCCTATTACCCCACACAAACAACCGGAACCGACTTTTCGAGCATGTTCAGCGCCATGATGCCCATGATCATGATGATCATGATGATGGCTATGATCATGCCGATGATGAAGGGCGTTACCGCCAAAGAGTAACCAAAAGAATGTAACCTAAAAACCAAAGGAGGGAACAGACAATGTTTGGAACACAGCAGTTCACCGGGCAGCAAATGAGGCCCCAGCAGTACCAGTACGGCACGGTCTCGGGATACTACCCGCAGCAGACCGACCAGATGTCCAGCATGTTTTCATCCATGATGCCGATGATCATGATGATCATGATGATGGCCATCCTGATGCCCATGATGAAGGGTGTTACCGGCTCCAGCAAGTCCTAGCCGGAGGTGCAATCTTTAAGGAGGTTTTAAGAAATGGTAAACAAGATAATTCCGCAACAGTACGCGGGTTACCCCGGCACGCGGCCTCCCAAGGGATGGGTGCCTCCGTTGGACCAGTGGCTGAGTCTCCTGGGCGTCTATGACAACGTATCCGGCTTCTGGGTGGGGCTGCCGCTTCAGGTCTTAAGCGAGCAGCTCGTCCTGGCGGAAAAGCAGCACGCGTTGGACCGGATCGACATCCGGAACGGACAGGTCAGCATCACCGTGCCCATCGGCACGGCGGTCGGCACTTCCGTAACCGGGGAGATCGAGGTGCCCGAGGACGAGATATGGTATCTCCGGGGACACGAAATCAGGGTACACCAGCAAGCCGCCCTGACCGCGGGCGACCTCATCTGCAACTTCAGGGTCTCCCGTTTTCCGGTCAGCGACGATGTCGCCAAGCTGTTCTATAACACCAGCGACCGGCTTACCGCTACCCAGGCGCTGATTGCCGCCGGGGACGTGTTTGACCATGACCTGGTGCTGGTCGGCGCCTACTGGGACGGCACGGACGAAGTCAAGGTGTACCGCGAGGTAACCCGGGACTTCGTGGACCCGGACGAATTGGGCAACGCCTTACGGCTCATCGCCGGGGACAAGCTCACGCTGGTCGTCACGGGCGAGACAGCAGCGATTGCCGGCGGCGCCGTAACCGTCGACCTAACGGTATGGGGGCTTCGAGGCAAACGATTGGTGGAATAAGCACAGGGAGGTGAAACATGCCCTATGCTTTTGTTCCGCCGGGATACAGCGCTGTCCTCGTCGCTCAAGCTCCTAATGTTGAGGATCTAGGTGCCTTCGCTCCGCTGGAAGAGAGCACGAGCGAAGGCACCTTAGTCCTTTTGAAGCTCGACTTTCTTGAGCCGGTGCCGGAGGAAAAACTTACCGAGATAGAACGAGCTTGCCGTGACGCCGGCGTCGAGTCCTGGCCGGGCAGTGAGTTCTATGTTTACGCCGACACCAATACTAACTCGGTGTATCTGATATGGCAAAAGGGCTTGGCCTGGCTGCCGATCATCATCGGTATTGTGGGTATGACGGTGCTGCCTCCTCTACTTGGATCCTTTCTCTGGTGGATAATGCCTGATTCGCTGAAAAACCTGATCAACATGGGGATGATGATACTCATGATGTGGGTTGTATCAAAGATAATGCCATCCCCAACCCGGGATAAAGAAAAACCGAAACAGGTTACGGAGCGTGCTTCATGAGCTATGAACCGCAGCAGTATTACTATTATTACCCCGCTGAATACCAACCGCAGTTCTGGCAGGCATTAATTGCCGGAGCGATGGACATACTCATCCTGGTAGCTCTTGGAGCATGGGCATTATCGCTGGTGAAGAAGTCATTTAAGGGTGAAGAGGTGAAGCTGCGATGACGAATGGACTCACCATAATGGGCAGCGAAATAGGCGATATTTTCTGGGACCTGTCCCCCTGGATAACCTATGAACCCGGTTATGACCTCGGCTGCAGTATCTACGTAGCCAATACTTCCGATACCGAGAAAGAGTTTTCCCTAATAGCCAGATTAACCCAGGGTTCAGTTGTAATCAGCGAGGAAGCCTTACCGGTCTTCGGAAATAGCTGGTTCAAGGTAGCGCCCGGCGATTTTGTTCGTCTGAAGGGGGCATTACGCTTCGATGACAGCGATTGTGAATTGTCCATTCTTTTAGTTGAGCGGGAAACGGAAGAAATTGCCGACTCTGTGGTGACAGTCCTGGTTTCTCCGGAAAGCGCTGGCGCTTTGCCGCCGTCATGGCCGGGGACTTCCACCAGCACAACTTCAGATATGAGCATGATGATGTCGATGATGCTGCCGATAATGATGATCGGTATGATCGGCGCGGTAGCGAATCCTGGAAAAGAAAAAGAGACGGCTTCCGAAAAAGAACCGGTCAAGATGCTGCCGCCGGGGAGGGGAGAATAATGCCGGGCGAGTTTTACATTGAAGGCAAAACGGAAAAAGTAGACCTGACCCAGGTCATCGAGAAAATCACCAGCGAGACCTTCGGGCTGGAGGCGCTGAAAGACCTGCTTGATACCCTCGGACTCAAAGCAGACGATATTGTTAACCAGACGGATAAGCTGGCGGGGCAAATCCCGGCAACCGGTTCGGTAACCCGAGACTGGCAGGCGGCAGAGGCCGAGGTGGTTACCATCGGCGCTCACGATGCGCGTTACAAGCTCCACTCCCTGCTTGTCTCCATCCACAACCTGGTAGGGACAACCATTACCGTAAGGCTGTACATGCTGGTTAACGGCGGTGAGCGCAAGGTCTACGAGCAGTCTTTCGATGTAACATCAGACCCACCGGGTTTGTGGATTGTCAACGGCAGTGTCGGCATTCACGAGGCACTGAGAGTAACGCTGGAAAGCAATAACGCTGCCGACAATGGCCAGGCAGTGCACTATGACTACTTACTGGAGGCAATGTGATGAGCATACTGCTGAAAGGAGTAAGTAAACTCTCCGGACTGGAGATTGATATCGCCAAGGACTGGGCAGCTAACCGTATCAGAAACCTTGGCCAGCCGGTTGATAATGCCGATGCCATGAGAAAACAGGATGTCCTGGAAATGATAGGTCCCCAGCTGGACTACTTTACCAATCAGTTCTTCTATTGTGCCGACTTCGAGCACTGGCTGCAGACGGTTACCGGCTCGGGGAGTACAACCCTATACGGGTATGGCTCGATGGCATTAAGCACCGGCGGTACCCAGAACTCAACCGCCATCCGCGCTCAGTCGGTCAGGACAGGGATCATCGCCGGCATCAACTGGGCTTATCCTTTCTGGGTGCAGTTCCTGTGTAACTTCTCCACCGGGGGAATTGCCGTAACGAAATACGCCTATTTGAAACTGGCACTGGAAACGAGTGCCGCGGATCTGTCCAATAAAGGCGTGGCTATCAGGTTTAACCGTAACGGCCTGGCATTACAGGGACAGGTACACAATGGCACCAGCCGGCAGACTGTGAACTTGGGTTCGTTGCCGTTTTTCAACGGCACTGCTGGCTATAACTGCAGCGTCTTCCGGATTATCTTTGATCCCTCGGCAGGCAGAGTGGATTTTTACGCCATTAATAACGGTGTCTGGACTAACATGGGAGCTATCACTACCGGGTTACCAACCGGCATCGACCTGAGTGCACTATCGGTCTCGATATCCGTGAGCAACCCGGGCACGACCGAAGCCCAGGCAGCGGAGCTGAACAGCGTATTGCTGTATAAGCCATACAGGTAAAGGTGAAAGAGGTTAGACATGAGATATTCGATAATTTCAACCCAAATGAGCGCAGACCAGTTGGTAACCGAAGTAGAAAGGGCTGGCGCGAAAAATATCACGAAGACTAAGCTCCTGGGTGGGATTTTCTGTGACCTCGATGAAGTACAGGCCGGGAAGATCGACCGAATACCCGGCCTCAAGGTCAAGGCTCTCAAGGAGTACAAGACCGACCAGGTCATGACGGAGCTGCCGCCGGTAGAGACCATCTCTGATGTCTTCTACTTGCTGCGTTCTTATTTTAATCCACCCCTTACCGGTACCGGACTAACTGTGGCTGTGCTGGACAGCGGTGTTAGGAAGACGCACTGTTCGTTACTTAACAAAGTGGTATATGAGGCTAATTTCAGTGAATCGCTTTCGGCTGATGATGTGTTTGGGCACGGCACCCAGGTAGCCTTCGTGGTCGCTGGAGGGCTGCATGCTCTCGGGGAAAAAGCCGGTGTCTCACCCGGCGCTGCAATCATGAATATCAAGGTAATCAGCGACGAAGGGATTGGCAGCGACGAAAGCATCATCCTGGGCATCGACAAGGTTTGCGACCTGGCCGAGGCAGCCCGGAGGAACGGCCTGTGGCCTACTGATGAGCTTTATCCCAATGTTATCAATCTGAGTCTTGGCGGCGAAGACGATGGCGACGCCGACAACCCAGTACGGGTAGCCTGCCGCCAGGCAAGCGAAGTGTACGGTCTGGATGTGATCGCGGCCGCGGGCAACTCCGGTCCCAAGATGACCACCGTGATGCTGCCAGCCTGTGACCCGGAGGTGATTGCCGTGGGGGCTATAGAGACTAACGACGATCTTATCGTCTGGGAGAAATCATCCCGAGGGCCGACCGTACAGGGTGAGACTAAGCCAGACTTTGTTATCTGGGGCACTAACCTTGAGATGGCCAGCCACAAGAACGACGAGGAATATATTGCTAAGTCCGGCACCAGCTTCGCAGCGCCCATGCTTTCCGGGCTTACCGGGTTACTCTGGGAGAGCGGGCGGAGAGCCTATGGGGAATCTTGGCCGTTCCGCTGGACCGAAGCGAGACAATTTGCCCCCTATTTTTCCACCAAGCCGGTTGATGCTCCGGTGAAAAAGGACAACGCCTACGGATATGGGCTGCCGGCGATGGGCACCATGCTGGGACAGGTGGCGCAAACATCGGTTCCGGCTGATGATATGACCCCGGCCATGAACATGCTCATGATGATGACCATGATGGCCGGGATGACAGGAGGTTTTTAGATGAACGACAACGAATTTATCACATCCATCGTAGCGCTGGGAGGCGTTCCCCTGATACTGGGTCTGGTCCAGCTTTTCAAACCATTTATCTCGGACACGCGGTTCTACCCGCTGCTGGCGGTGGGCTTCGGTTTGGCCATTAACCTTATCGCCGGCTGGGCGCTGGGAGCGGGTGTGCCTTCCGACTGGATAATCGCCCTGTTCAACGGCATCATTGCCGGCCTGGCGGCCGGTGGGTTGTACTCGGCCGGTTCCACAATAAAAGAAGGCTCAGCAGCCGACAAAGAAAATCCTTTGCACAAAGGAGAGCTGCATGAAACTGACTAGAAGCATGGCTATTGGACTCGAAACGGTGGGGTGCTGTATCACCCTGACCGGTATTGTGACCGAATGGGCGACCGGCGCCGATTACGGCTATGCCATCATCACCGGCGGGGCGCTGGTGGTAACCTTCGGCAGCATGATCTTTGCGAAGTGCATCAAGGGACGCTGGCGTGACGAAGACAAGGATTGAGGAGAATCAATGAGCCTGTTAACCAGGGGAATCAACAAGCTATCCCAGCTTGAAATAGATACCAATAAAGACTGGCAGTCCAGGGAGATTGCTAACGTTAAAGCTGTAGCGAATAACATGGTGCACGGCGATGTTGTTTTTCGTGGCGGCAGTATCCTGGAACGACTCACCGCTGATGCTGGTAAAGGCTACAACTTCTTGAGAAGCCGCGGTCCCGGTCTATCACCTGTCTGGCAGGATATTGAAAGCCTGGTACAGTACATGACTGGCGCTGTCAACCGGGCAGCCGCCTTTGATTTATCGATTCCCTCACCGGCAATATCGCAGGTATC
>DAOUGB010000097.1:0-1537 GCA_034429595.1 Dehalococcoidales bacterium | reverse complement strand
GACGCTAGCACGAAGGGGGGCAAAATTCAACTATTGTATCGATTTACGGACTGCTCTGCTTTTGCCTGCCTTCCGGACCTGCGCCGTCTCCGGCGCATGTTTTAACAAAATATTCCAGCAATGCGGGACGGCTCGCCAAATGCAGATGGACATAGCTTGCCAGCACCCGGCCTTTCTGAAAACCTTCCTCTTCCGGAACAACGGTCCGGCGTTTTTTAGCGCTGTAGACCGAACGCCAACCGTCGATTCCCTCGGAGCCTGCCAGGATTTGAGAGTAGTGAAACTCATGCCCCCTGGCCATGCTGCCCCTCTTTCCCCAGAGGGAATCCTCCTTCAGGAAGACTTCCGTGTAAGCCAGCGACTGGATGCGATGATGCATCCGGGTCTTCGCCGGCAGCACCCCGGTCATCGGGTACACAGTTCCATCTGCTTTTTCCAGATTCCGGCAGAGGTACATGAGGCCGCCGCATTCGGCGTATACCGGCCGGCCGCTTTGGGCAAATTGTTTGACGGCAGCGCGCATCGCCGTATTTACCGACAAGTCGGCCGCCATTTCCTCGGGATAGCCGCCGCCGAAATAGAGAGCGTCAAGATCATCAGGTAAACAGCTGTCGCTTATGGGAGAAAAGCGGACAAGCTCGCAGCCGCGAAACTCCAGTTCATCAAAGAAATCCTGATAGTAAAAATGAAAGGCGCCATCATAGGCAACCCCCAAACGTGCCCTTTGGGGAATCGCCTGTTTTACTGGAACATTGGCGGTCAGATGCGGGGCCGTGCCGGCCAGTTGAAGAAGCTCTTCCCCCGACGCATATTGTTCGAAGACATTGGCCAGTTTTTCTAATAACTGCGGTGAGAGATTCTTCCCGTCGACCGTAATCGCTCCTGAATTCCGTCGGGGAAGTTTGGGCAACGCGCCCCAGGGAATTGCTGCTACGAGGGGTGGAAGCGAAGCGGTCTGCAATGCCTGCTTCAGGAGCAGCGCATGGTTTTCGGAGGAGCAGCGGTTGGCTATAACGCCGCCTATTTTAACTCTCCTGTCGAATGTAGCATAACCCTTCACTGTCGCAGCCAGACTTCTGGCCACTCCATGGGCATCGGCTGTCAGAACCACGGGAGCCTTCAGCCAGGCGGCAATTTCCGCCGTGCTTCCCTTCAGGCTGTTTATCCTGGCTCCATCGAAAAGCCCCATGACACCCTCGATCACCGCGATATCGGCATCGGCGGTGACGCGGGCGAACAGGTTTTCCACGTATTTATGTCCCATCATCCAGCCGTCAAGATTGTAGCAGGGTCTCCCCGAAGCGACGGCAAGGTATACAGGATCAAGAAAATCGGGGCCGACCTTAAAGGTCTGAACACGAAATCCCCGACGGCGAAGGGCGACTACGAGAGCAAGGGTGAGAGCGGTTTTGCCAAGGCCGCTGTGCGTTCCTCCAATGATGAGCCTGGGACAAGAAATTTTCACTTTTTAAATCCCATGCCTGTTTGCGCACTTTTCTTAAACCCGTTTTGCTTGCCCAGCGCTTCCACAACCGCC
>DAOUGB010000096.1:0-1523 GCA_034429595.1 Dehalococcoidales bacterium | reverse complement strand
ATTGGTGCCGAAGGCCGGACTCGAACCGGCACGAGGGTTGCCCCCCAACGGTTTTTGAGACCGCCGCGTCTGCCATTCCGCCACTTCGGCACAGTATTCTTATTCTAGGTGAAAAACCCTTTCAGCGCAAGGTTACGGCGGTTATCACCCCGTCTTTTTCCTGGATTGAAAAAAGGCTGCAAACGCTTCCGGCCCGGTATAGCGCATCTGGTAGCCGGTTTCTCTTTTAATTTTCTCATTGCTGATGTTGATGGGATACTCCAGCATGAAAAGCCCGCCCGGCTGGCTCTTAGTTTGCAGCTTTAGCTTCCAGCTAAACTTGACGCCCTGGTATAACAGCCATGAGGGTAAAGTTACGGACGGCTTCCCCAGCTTTTTAATCATCTCGCTGTAGGTTAAACCGCCCTCAGCGGTAAGGTTGTAGATGCCGGCTTTCTTTTTCTTTAGGAGTAAAATAATCAATTCCGCCAGGTCGTCTTCATGTATAAACTGCCATAACGGGTTTTTCCCCGCCGCCCGTACCATCACCGGCGTGAACAGCTCTTTAATCCCGCACGCGTCCCCGCCCGGCCCCGTCACCGCTACCGTCCGCCCGATAGTTACACATATCTCCGGGTGCTCTTTAGCAAAATCCTGGAACATCAGGTCGACTGCCGCTTTATCGCACGGGTAGGGGTAATCGGGGTTGGGGTGCAGCGGCATATCTTCCGTAAAGCACTCCGGGTTATCCTTAAAAGCGCCGTACTCCGTGTGGCTGCCCATGTAAAAGACCTGTAACGCTTTAGCTTTGGCGCTGGCCGCCAGGAAATTCTTCGTGCCCTGAATATTAATATCGTGCGACATTTTTTCATTATGGATGGGAACGACGATGAAGGCCAGGTGTACCGCCGTGTCTATCTTATTTTCGATGAAGATGTTATCTAACGGCTGTCTTACATCGTGCTTATAAAAGGTGAATTTTGAAGAGTTGAAAGACGGAACCTTAACATCGATGCCGGTAAGGTGTTCGACTTCCGGTTCCCGCGCGATTCTCCTGGCCAGCAGCGTCCCCAGGTAGCCGGATATGCCGGTAATCAGTACGTTTTTCATCGGACTTTATATGCTTTCCGCTTGAATCCTTTTGTTGCGGACGGGCAGCTAATGCCTTTGACCGCCATCTCCGCCACGCACCGGTTGCAGTGGTCGCAGTCCACGCCGTCTATTTCCCCCCGCGCCATTTTATTAATGACGTCCGGGTCTCTCACCGTGGCGCGGCCTATCGCCACGAACTCGAAGCCCACCTGCATGGCCTGTTCCATGTTAGCCGCCGAGCACACCCCGCCGATATAGATTACCGGGATTTTCACCGCATCTTTAATTAGTCTGGCTTCTTCCAGCAGGAAAAGGTCTTGATACGGCTCTTCTTTAATGATGAAACGACCGAATAAAGCCATCCCGATTTTCGTGATGGGATTCTTTTCTGATTTTACGTATTCCAGTATCGGCAATTGCCCGCGCATCATGTAAAAAGAGGTGCGCGCCGT
>DAOUGB010000095.1:0-7374 GCA_034429595.1 Dehalococcoidales bacterium | reverse complement strand
AAGAAATATAACGCTGTCATTTGCCTCGGCGCGGTCATCCGCGGCGGCACCCCGCACTTCGACTACGTAGCCGCCGAGGTCAGCAAAGGCATCGCCAATGTGGGGCTGCACACCGGCGTGCCGGTTATCTTTGGCGTTATCACCACTGATACGCTGGAGCAGGCCATCGAGCGTTCCGGCACCAAGGACGGCAACAAGGGCTTCGATGCCGCCGTCAGCGCTATAGAAATGGCGAACCTGGTAAAAGCGATAGGATGAAACGATTTTAGTAGAAATATAAATTGCTAGATTATAGTGGTATTTTATGTGGGAGTTTACAACAACAAACCAAAATATCACTCAGCAGTTATCTTCTTTAGTAGCTGTAGTTGCTGTTGCTATCATTGGAGTAGCAATTTTACTTATCCCAAATTTGTATAAAAATTTCAAAAATACCTTTTCTTTTTTAACTTCAATAGAAAAATTATATATATTTAAAATTACTTATTTCTTTTTCACTACAATAGTACTGATACTTCTAATCACAGACTTTGTTGGAATATACATCCCTACCTTAGTGCAAACAATAGGCTGGTCTCTTATTGTTATTTTAACGATAATTTTGTTAGTATATCTAATTATTTCTGGACTTTTTAGACGACATAATAGGAAGTCAAAGCCAAAATTGGAAATACTTCCGTATCTTTACCTAAATGCACTTGTTTGGACTAGCTCTTGCATCTTTGCTTGTACGATAGCCTTGTTTGGAGTCGTATATCCTATGCTTGACATCGAGATTGGCCCTTTCAACCAGGATAATTTTAATTGGGCCAGATGGTTACTTCTTGATGGTATTATATTCTTTTTCATGGCTATATTGAGTTTTGCATTGATTTACATCTCTCAAATAAAAATATTGTTTTTACAAAATAAAGAACAAAAGAAAATAAGTAAAGCTTGGTATATTTTGTTAATAATTATTATATGTGTTTTTATTATCATTGTATTAACCAGTACTATTGGAGCAAATGAAAAATACAAAAACACTGGGTCATCTTTTCTCAGAGATTTCTTTTTTATACCTCTTGATATGAAAGCTCGTGTAAATATAAACAATCAGTATTTTATAATTACAAATGAGAGTGATTTTGATTGGCAAAATGTTACTATTCTCATTAACGAAGAAGAATTGTCTTCAGGATATACTAATGATGTCAATTTAATAAAAAAAGCTGAAACAGTTACAATCGATATCAAAGAATTTGCAAAATATGATGGAACAAGATTTGATATATCGATTATTAAGCCATTAAGAGTAACTATTAGCGTGGAAAACTCAATGGGACGTTCTGGGAAATTGTATGGCACTTTGGAAAAAGTGCACGATTATATTGAATAAAAAGCTATTTTACTAAAATAGCTATAATAGGAGAGATTTAATGGCGAATGAGGAAAAAGAGGCTAAACGACGTCCCCTTTATTCCTGGGTCCTGATTATCCTGGTCTTCGCCCTGTCCATCGCCGCTATTATCAGCGGCGCGATGTTGTTCCTTGTCCCGGACGGCAGTCTGCTGGCTATGGAAGCGGATGTCCTGGCAGATTCGCCCTTTAACAGTTATCTCATCCCGGGCATAATACTGTTCCTTTTCATCGGTGTCTTTCCCCTCATCGTCGGGCTGGGGCTGGTCAATACTTCCTGGAGGTGGCTTAAACGCATCAATCCGTTCCGGGGGCATTACTGGGCATGGACAGGCGCGCTGACCACCGGCGTCATCCTTTTGGTCTGGATAATCGTAGAAACGGTCTTGATAGGATATGTGAGCGTTCTGCAGCCGGTCATGGGCTTTTGGGGGGCGTTGATATTGTGCCTGGCTTTACTCCCGCCGGTGCGGCGCTATTACCGTGTGCCGGTGATTGCCTTTAATCCCAGGAAGCTGTTTTGATGTTAAGCAAAAGTTGAAACCGGCCAGGTTTTTAAGCTTTGGGCTTTAAACGTTAAGTCACCACGTACACTTTATCCCCCGGCCTGACCCTCTCCGGCACTTTAATGCCCACCGATTGCCCCTTTTTCCCCTCGGTCACGTTCTTGTTGTCGATCTGCATCGAGTCGATGCTCATTTCCATGTCCGTGGTATGCCCCTTGATGCGGACCCTGTCGCCCACCTTCAGCGTATCTGTCAAGTTGATGCCGGCCACCACCACGTGAGCAAAGAAATCGCCGACCACGCCCACTTCTTTTTCAGCCATTTTTCAACTCCTTCATCAGGCTGATTCAGATATTGGGGATTATACTCCCTGATGTTGCGGAAATCAACACGTGAAAATCAAGCTGGGAAGCAGGTTAATCTTTCACCCTTTCGTAAAGTCGCAGATTCCGCATGAACGAAGTGAATCGGAAGGGGATTAAAGAGGGTTTTTGTCCACCGTCAAAAAAGTGGGGGGTTAAAGAAGAGTTTACCCTGAAAGGAGTCATTCCCTGAACAAACAGTAACTAGCAACTAATAACTCGTCATCACGGGCACTGTATCACGCCCTGCGCCCACAGACAGCCCCCGCACGTCGGGAACGTATTCCCGAAGCAGTCCTCTTCGTTGCTTAATATCATTTCGCAGTTGCCGCAGGTCGTGCACGGCGCAAAATCAAAAGCCCGCACGCGTTCTCTAAAGGCCAGGTGTTCCGGGTCGTTCCACAGTTCGCTCAAGCTCTTTTCCTTAATATTGCCCACCGCCCAGTGCCGGGTGTACCGCCGGTCGTTATTGAGAAGGTAATTAAGATAGCTGGTCACGCTGTGCATCAGCGGCAGGCAGGGACTGAAATCGCCGTCCCATCTGATGGCCCCGGCGCCTTTCGCGATGAACGGGCAGCGGTTTCTCATGTTCCCGTTATTGAGTCCCCCCCAGCTGGTGGATAGATTGAGTAATGTCTGGTAAACGGGGTTGCGTGTCGTTTCATTAACGTCTATTTGGGGCAGGCTGATACGGGATTGTTCGGTATCCTTAATCGACCGGTAATAAAGTACTTCGCCGATCATTTCCGGGGTATAGGGTAAAACGTTGGTCACCATGTACTGTTCCGCGCCGAATTTGAGGCCTAAATTGATTATCTCGGGCAAATCGGCGATGTTGCGTTGCATCGCCACGAACGCGATGCCGAGTTTTGTCCCGGACTGCGGAAAAAGGCTGTGCGATTCCTCTGTCCCGAACATTACATTGATGGTTTTGCTGAAATTATCGAGGTTCTTCAGTACTTTAGGCAGCGCCGCCCCCAGCCGGATGTCCGTATAGCTTTCCGGCGTGGCCCCGTCCAGCGATACCCAGAGCATATCCAGCCCCGCCTCGATGAGTTTTCTGGACATCTCTTTGGTCAGCAGCGTCCCGTTGGTAATCAGCTCTACCGCCGCGCCGGTTCCTTTCAGCCGCTCTATCATGTTGATTATCTTCGGGTGGGATAGCGGCTCCCCGAAGCCGCCCAGAAAGACCGATGGTACCGGCGTAAACGCTTTCAGCCCCTCCGCCACCCGGTTGAATACCTCGTCAGACATCATGCCCTGCGGCTCGTCCCAGGCGTTGCGCATGCACGTGCGGCAGTCCAGGTTGCATTGGTTCGTCGGTTCGATGTACAGCTTGGCCAGCCGCGCGGCCGATGCTATCTGCAGGCCTTCCGGGGTTTCCGTAAACCTTATTTTATCGCCCGGTTTGATGTTGTAGCGGGCTAACAGTTCCGGTGGGAGTACAACGCGTCCCGCTTTATCGATTTCTAGGTGGTCGTTCTTATCCTGGGTCATAATTATAGTGTTATCCTGTACTTTCATTATATTGGGATAAAGCAAGATAAAACAAGTTACTTATATCTCATTATCACCCTGACCCGTTTTCCGTTTTTCCTCTTCCTTGATGAGCCTTGTATCAAAAATGTCTATACTATTGTCATTCTGACCCCGATACAAATCGGGGGAAGAATCCGTAGCTACTTTGCCGGGCGCGGATTCTTCGTCGTTTCACTCCTCAGAATGACTTTTGATACAACACCCCCCTTGACGGGAGAGGCTGGGTGAGGGTGGAAAATGCTGAACTGCAATCCAGGAAGGAGCTAAGAGAGGAGTGAGGCTAACTCGCCGCTCCCTTAAAATACTTACGCTGGAAGTAAAAAGCCAGGTTCACCAGGCTTATCAGCACCGGCACTTCCACCAGCGGCCCGATGACCGCCGCGAAGGCCTGCCCGCTCCCTATCCCGAACACCGCCACCGCCACGGCTATCGCCAGCTCGAAGTTGTTGCTCGCCGCCGTAAACGCGATGCTGGCCGTCTGGCTGTAGTCCGCCCCTATCTTTTTCCCCATCCAGAAGGACACCAGGAACATTATCACGAAGTAGATAAGTAAAGGCGCCGCAATCTTCAGGACGTCTACCGGCGATTCTACAATCGTTTCGCCTCTTAAGGAGAACATCACGATGATGGTGAATATCAGCGCTGCCAGCGTGATGGGGCTTATCTTGGGGATAAACTTGGTCTCGTACCACTCGCGTCCCTTTGCTTTCAGAAAGATAAAACGCGTTAGCATCCCCCCTAAGAACGGTATCCCCAGGTAGATGAAAACGCTCTTGGCGATGTCCCACACCGTCACTTCCACCGCCGAGCCTTCCAGCCCGAACCATTTGGGCAGTATGGTGATGAAGATGAAGGCATAAACGGAGTAGAAAAGTATCTGGAAAACGCTGTTGAAAGCCACCAGCCCCGCCGCGTATTCCCGGTCCCCGCTGGCCAGCTCGTTCCACACGATGACCATCGCGATGCACCGTGCCAGCCCTATCATGATTAATCCCTGCATGTATTCCGCGTTGGGCCACACGTAACCCAGGAACGCCACCGCCAGCAGGAACATTAAAATAGGCCCGATTATCCAGTTCTGCGCCAGCGATAGCGCCAGCACCTTCCAGTTGCGGAAGACCTTGCCCATCTCCTCGTAGCGCACCTTGGCCAGCGGCGGGTACATCATCAGTATCAGCCCTATCGCTATCGGGATGGATGTTGTCCCCATCTGCAGGGAATTGATGAACTCCGCCACCTGCGGTATTTGCCATCCCAGCCCCACGCCCACCGCCATCGCCAGGAAAATCCACAGCGTCAGGAATCTGTCCATGAATGATAGCCGCTTGGCCGCCGGTTGGTTCATGTTCGCTAGCCCTCCGGTTAATCTTTCCCCCTTTACAAAAGGGGGATAAAGGGGCATTTTGCCCCGCAACTATTGATTGTTATTTACCAGGTCTTGAAGATACCCCGCCACCTCCAGCGCGTCCGCTTCTTTGGCTATATCTTTAACGTGTATATCGCGCTTGTTCACGATAACCCGCCAGTCTTTATAGCGGAAAGTTGCCACCGGCACCTCCGCGTTGAAAGCGCTGGTCGGTATCGCTTTAGCGATTATAGGTATCACCCCGCTGATGTCTTTGGAAAGATGTACGACAGCACGTGTCGGCCCGCCGCCCGCTCATTCTCACCCGCCCTTGCCCGGTATGAACTCTACCCTGTAGTCTTTAAAAAGGTCTTTGGGATTAATGCTCACGACTTAATTATATGGTTTTGAAATAGAGGATGGCAAGACGGCTGTAAATTGATGGTAAGTTGAAGGGCGGGGGTGGCTGGCCCCCCGCCCCAACCGGAAATATTGATTATCTCCCAACCGGTTGTTTACTCGCTTCTTTTTGCCATGCGGCGCGCCGGCGCGGCTGCCGCCTCGGCATGGTTGTGTGGTCATGCTCCGGCCTGGTATAGTCGAATCCTTCAAGCGTGACCCTCTCGATAGGTTTTTTCAGTATCCTCTCCAGCTCGATTATTCTTTGTGCGTCTTCTTTGGTCACCAGTGTCAGCGCGTCCCCGCTTTTCTCTACTCTCCCGGTGCGGCCGATACGGTGGATGTAATCGTCGGTACTCTCCGGCATATCGTAGTTGATAACGTGGGAAATACTTAAGATATCGATGCCCCTCGATGCAATATCGGTGGCCACCAGGATTTTAATCGAACCATTCCGGAAGCCCTTGATGGTGGCCTGCCGCCGACTTTGAGAGAGGTCGCCCTGTAGCGAGCCAACGCGGTGGCCTTCTCTGTCCAGCAGTTCCGCCACACGCTCGGCGCGGCGTTTTGTCCGTGTAAATATCAGCACCGAGTCCGTCTCGATTTTCCGTAAGATTGCCTTCAGCAGCGCGCTCTTGAGATGTTGGCCGACCGGGTATAAAGCATGTGACACCGTTTCTGCCGGCAGTGTATGGCCGATTTGAATAGTGATGGGGTCGCTTAAAAATTCCTTCACCAGACGCCGGATGTCGTCAGGCATGGTTGCTGAAAAGAGCAAAGTCTGCCGTTGGTGCGTGATGCACTTAAAAATATTCCGGATATCGGGCAAAAAGCCCATATCGAACATGCGGTCTGCCTCATCGATGACGAGAACTTCCAGTTCCGTTAGTTGAATCGTGCCTTTCCACAGGTGGTCGAGCAGCCTGCCCGGGCAGGCTACGATGATTGCCGGGTTGCTACGTAAGGCATCGCTTTGCATTTGCATGCTCGTGCCGCCGTAGATAGCCATGCTCTTTATTCCGGCGCGTCTTCCCAGGTCATTGAAAACCTCGCAGGTCTGCTCCGCCAGCTCGCGTGTGGGGGATATCACCAGTGCCTGGATACCTCTCCGCCGGCCGGACCGCAGACGCTCCAGGATGGGCAGCACAAAAGCCGCCGTCTTACCCGTTCCGGTCTGGGCTAAACCGATGACATCACGCCCCTGCAAAATCGGCGGGATGGCCTGTAACTGGATTGGTGTGGGTGTAACATAGCCGAGCGCGTGTACGCTTGCCATGATGCTCGGATGAAAATTAAAGGTCTCGAAATTCATTAAACTCCTTGAAAACACTAATTGCCCACCTGCCTCGCAGGTGTTTCATTATTTATGTTTATTCTCTTTCTTTATTTTTGGGGGTTGGGTCATCGTTGCGCCTAAGGACTTTTCACCGGCGGCAAATGGAGCATACGGGCTTATTACATGGACATTGAAACAGGCGCCGGTTGGTTTTACCGCGTTGTAGCAACTGAAGTGAACTGTCCCTAAAATACGTTGGATGACCTTTTCTCCTTATTAGTTAGAGCTTGGGTCATCCAATACTTGGTATTTATTTAATTAAATTCTAAGAAACTGGTATTAACCTAAACTGGAACTTATATATATTATACCACTAATGCAACAAAGAAGGAATCCCGCTCGCCCTGCCTCATCCTGATGTCATTAAAAGCCCGCTGGATACCCGTCAGCTTGCTGGCGGGAGGAAAGCGGGTTCGCCGAAAGGCGAAGGCTTTGCGACTAACTATGGATAGTGGTATAAAGATGGGGTGGAGATAAGAAGGACGAAAC
>DAOUGB010000094.1:0-55771 GCA_034429595.1 Dehalococcoidales bacterium | reverse complement strand
GCTAGCTCTCTTCTAATATCGAAATCATCTTTTCACGCATTTTTTCAATTATGTCAACTAACGTTTTCCGTTCTGAAACACTAAGACAGCTCATAACCTGCTGACCGCGCATATTTCCTTTGTTCAATTTTTGTATCATAAATTCAAGGCCCGCCGGCGTTAACTTAATATAAGTCAACCTGCGGTCCTTCTTCGTATATCCCCTGGTTACCAGGCCTTCCCTTTCAAGGGTATCTACAATCTTCGTAATACCGTCTTTGGAGCGTAACATCTTCTTGGCCAGTTGTGTAGGGGTCATCTTTCCGCCTTCGAGGATTAAGAAGTACATGGCTGGCCCTTGCAATTGATGCGTAACAGCATCATCTCTTTTCATCGTAATTTCGAGAAATCTGTGGAGTACGTCTGCAAATTGTGAACAATACCAGAATTCCGTCTTCCGAATTTGTTCAGCCACTTCTGCAATATCATGAGGCTGCAGTTGTTTAGTATTAATGTTCCTCCCCATTATTTGAATTTCACCCCCATTGTTATTTGTAGTCTAATTCATTACGAACAAAAATTTTTGTATCGTCACCAGACACTAGCGGATGGGCTGAAACCGTCGATAAACTCTATTAAGATAGCCTATTCCATTCTTTAATGTCAAGATTTCTTGAGCGCAGTTTTCTCCGGTTTTACGTATGATAACAGCTCCTTTTTCTGCGGTGAGCTATCAACAGGCTGTCAGCTACACCCTGATGCAGGCTACGAAGTGCCCATTGCCTACATCCCGCAACGGGGGCCGGGTAGCGGCGCATTCCGGTATGGATATCGAGCAGCGCGGGTGGAAATGGCACCCGGAGGGCGGTAGAACGGGGCTGGGGACCTCACCTTTGAGAACGATGCGCTGGCGGGTCTTTTCTGCAATGGGGTCAGGAATCGGTATGGCGGAAAGCAATGCCCTGGTATAAGGATGGAGCGGGTTTTCATAAAGCTCTTTAGAATCCGTAATTTCCAGGATGCGGCCCAGGTACATCACGCCTACGCGGTCGCTGATATGCTGCACCACAGCCAGGTCATGGGCGATAAACAGATAAGTCAGCCCCAGTTTTTCCTGTAGTTCTTCCAGCAGGTTGATTATCTGGGCCTGAATGGACACATCGAGGGCGGAAATAGGTTCGTCACAAACGACGAGCGACGGGCCGCAGGCCAGAGCGCGGGCGACGCCGATACGCTGCCGCTGGCCGCCGCTGAACTCATGCGGAACACGGTCCATCATGCTGGGGTCAAGGCCGACCAGCTTGAACAAATCCGCCACTTTATCCCTAAGTTCCTTGCCAAAGGCCATGCCGTGCGTTTTTAGCGGGTCTCCGACGATACCTCCGGCGGACTGGCGCGGGTTAAGCGACCCGAACGGGTCCTGGAAAATGGCGCTCATGTTGCGGCGGAGTGTTTTTAATTTGCTTTCAGGCAGCCTGGAGATATCTGCCCCATCAAAAATAATGTTCCCGGCGGTGGGATTATACAGACGTAAAATACACCGGCCGGTCGTGGTCTTGCCGCAGCCGCTTTCTCCCACCAGCCCGAGAGTTTCATGTTTCTTGATGGTAAAGCTGACGCCGTCCACGGCTTTGATATCCCCCACTTTCCTGCGGAAAAGTCCCCGTGTAATGGGGAAATACATCTGGAGGTCTTTTACTTCTACCATTAAGTTGTCATTTGATGTTTCCATTACTTCCCCTTTATATCTGCATAGCAGGCTACGTAGTGCTGACTGCCCACGGCGCGGAGGGCCGGCCATGGTTCTGTCAGGCATTTATCGACTTTGCAAGAACATCTGGGCAAGAAAGCGCAGGTGGGAGGCATATCAATCAGGTTGGGCGGCAGGCCTTCAATGGGTATCAGTTTTCTGGAGCCGTGCTGCTCACCGAGTTTGGGTACGCTGTTAAGCAGGCCGATGGTATAGGGATGCCGCGGACGCCCGAAGATATCTTCAGAAAGGCCGGATTCGATAATCCGGCCGGAATACATAACGTAAATTCTCTGGGCATAACGGGCTACCACGCCCAAGTTGTGGGTTACGATGACCAAAGACGTGTGGTTTTGCGTTACCAGGTCTTTCATCAGTTCCAGAAGCTGCGCCTGGGTGGTTACGTCTACGGCGGTGGTAGGCTCATCAGCGAAGATAATCTTGGGATTACAGGATAAGGCCATGGCGATCATGACTCTCTGGCGCATGCCGCCGCTGAACTGGTGGGGGTAATCGTTAACACGCGCGGGAGCATCCGGCACGCCGACCATTCTTAAAAGCTCGATAGCTCTCTGCTTGGCTGCCGGTTTATCCATCTGGAGATGCAGTTCCAGCGTTTCCGTCAGCTGCCGGCAAATGGTCAACACCGGGTTTAGAGAAGTCATGGGCTCCTGGAAAATCATCGTCATTTTACTGCCGCGGATGGCCCTCATTTCCGGACCGTTGGATTCATATTTGACCAGGTCCTGGCCATCAAAAAGGATTTTACCGCCCACTATTTCTCCGGGCGATTGTATCAGCTTCATTACGGAGAGGATACTCACGGACTTGCCGCAGCCGCTTTCTCCCACCAGACCAACGATTTCACCCTGGTCTATGTGGAAAGAGACACCGTCGCTGGCTTTAACCAGGCCATATTCCGTTTTAAAGTAGGTCCTAAGGTCCTGTACATCCAATATGCTTGCCATATTACCATCCTCTATTTTTAATAGGGGAGTCTTTTCTATAGTACGCCCCTCAACTTCGGGTCGATGGCGTCTCTAATACCATCGCCGACCATATTAAAGCCAAATACCAGCAGCATAATCGCTACCCCGGGAGCTAAGGAAAGAATCGGGTTGGTGAAGAGGTACAATTGACCATTACTGACCATGCCACCCCAGGAAGGCGTCGGGGGGACGATACCGATGCCAAGGTAGCTTAAGCCGGCTTCACCCAAGACGACGCCTCCTATGCCCATGGTGATGCCTACCATCAGGGGAGGGAAGGCGTTGGGGAAGATCTGGGTAAGCATGATACGCCAGTTGCTCATGCCGACGACACGCGCCGCCAGAACGTAATCATTTTGTTTAACACTCAAGGCCTGACCGCACATCATACGGCATTGGCCGGCGATGCTGCCGAATCCCAGAGCAAAAATGACAATCAGAAAATTGGTCGCCTGGCCGGAACCGGCCATCAGCCCGGCAATAAGCAGAACGAGGATAATACCGGGCAAAGCCATCAAGGCATCGGTAAACCTCATGATGACGTTGAATATCCAGCCGCCGAAGTAGGCGGCCATCAGCCCCATCAGCGTGCCAATGATGCCTCCGGCTAAGACCGAGGAAAAACCGATAATCAGGGAAGTCCGCGCTCCGTAGATGATACGGCTTAGCACATCTCTCCCGACAGAATCAGTGCCGAGCGGATGCTGCCAGCTGGGTTGCAGGAGCTTGTTTGGTAAATCTGATTTTAGCGGGTCGTAGGGTGCTAACAAGGGCGCAAATATAGCTACCAGTATCAGTAATACTACGATGGCGAATCCAATGGCATAAAGTTTACGCCCGAAGAAAACCCTGGTTATCCTGCGCCATTCGCTGCGCCGGGGGGGCATGCTGGATACTCCCGGAATGTTTCCAGAATTAGGTACAATCGTTAATTTATCGGCCATTCCTGCTCTCCTTAAGAAAATCTTATCCGGGGGTCAAGCCAGCCCCAGGCGATATCGACAATGAGGTTTGAAATGATAATGATGGCGCCGAATAACAGCACACATGCCTGCACTACCTGATAGTCCTGGTCAAAAATAGCCGTGGTCATTAACCTGCCCATGCCGGGAATCGAGAAGACCTGCTCGATAAAAACCGAGCCGCCCAGGATAGAGCCCAGAGACATACCAAGGACGGTAACAACGGGAATCATGGCGTTTTTAATTTGGTGCCTGACCAGGATAACTCTTTCGCTCAAGCCTTTAGCCCAGGCGGTGCGCACGTAGTCCGCCCGCATGACCTCTAACATACATGAGCGTACCAGACGCGCCAGCCCGGCAATACTCCCTATCGATAAAGTGAAAACCGGCATGATGATATGCTTGATGTTTCCCCAGAAATCTGTCCACGGTGACACCCAGCCGCTGGTAGGGAGCCAGTGCATTTGTACGGAAAAAACATACATCAGGAGAATAGCCAGCCAGAAGGTGGGCATCGTCATCCCTATATTTGACAAAGTAGTAAGGGTATTATCCATCCATGAACCGCGCCTTAAGGCGCAGATAATGCCGATAGTAACACCGCCGCCGATGCCGATAATAAAGCTTAACAGGCCGTAATAGGCGGTGCGCGGCATACGCTCGGCGATCAGCGTGCTGACGTTTTGTTTGAGTTTAATCGATTGTCCGAAGTCACCCCGAACAACTTGACCCAGCCAATCAACATATTGGACCGGTATAGGTTTGTCTAATCCGTAAAGACGCAGCATGGCCTGATATTCTTCCGGGTCTAGCCGGTTGATCCGGCTGATATCATAACCCGCCATGTAGATTATCAAGGGGTCTCCCGGCGTCAAACGAACGAATAAAAACACGAGCATGGTAACAATGAGCAAAATAATCACACCCATTATTAACCGACGAATAATATAAGATGTCATGTTTGGTCTCCCTTAACTAGCAGTACCCTGGACTGTACGGTATCGCAAACTAAATAATACCGCGAGAATACGCGCCCCCTGACAATCCATCCGGTGAAGGGGGCAGCAGGAATCTCCGGCTCTGAAAATATCCCGTAAAGGGCTTACCTTCAGAGAAGCGCCTGCAGGTCAGACGCTCCCGGGCATTAACGCCTGCTACCCCCTGTGACGATTTAGCAGATAACTTGTATCAGCTTATTTCTCTAACCAGGCACGACTATAACCGTTGGCATAAAATACGCCGATATCGGGGTCGTGGAGTTTGGGAGATAGCGCGGTAAGGAACTGTATATCGTAGAGGAAGATATCCATACAGTAATCGTCGACTACCTTCTTCGAGATTTCTTGATACATTGCGTCCCTCTTAGCCGAGTCTATTTCGGCGGCGGCCTGGATCGCCAGATCAGTGACATCGGGCATAGTTTGAGTAGAAGCCCAGGTGGCGCCCTGCGATACTATGCCGATTAGCAGCGATTGAGCCGGGTCCATGCCTAGACCTACCGGGCTCATGCCTATGGCTAACCCATCCCAGGATTCGGTGACCATCATGGCAAACTGGGCACCGGAGACTACATTAAACTCGAGGGTGATGCCTACATCCTTGAGGTACGATTGTATTGAAGTTTCCATGTCCATGGAACCGCCGGAAACGGTGAGCAGTTTGATGGTAAACCCTGCGCCGTAACCCGCCTCGGCAAGCAATTCTCTAGCTTTATCCGGGTTAAACGGGTAACCGGCCACATCATAGTTGTAACCCATCATACCCTCATAAAAGGGCTGATTGCAGGCGACATAGTACCCCAGGCCAATTGCCTCGGCGAGTTCTTCAGTATTGATGGCGTAGGAGATTGCCTGTCTTACCTTTAGATTAGATAATGGCGAGTCAGGGTTGGCACTATCCGGGAATAAGCAGATTACCGGGCCGGCTGAAACGGAAATAACTGCGCCTGCTGCTTTTAATCCGGCTACGTCATTCCCGTTTATCTGCCCCAGAATGTGAGCCTCGCCTGCCTTAAAAGACAGGAGAGCTGAAGTTGCTGAAGCCTGCATGACGAACTGGACGCCATCGAGGTAAGGCTTGCCGCCCCAGTAATCATCGTTCCGTGTATAGGATAACAAGATGTCGGGGTCGTATTTTTCGAAGATGAATGGGCCGGTGCCGATCGGGTGGGTATAGCTCCATTCTTTAGTGTGAGTTTCCAGCGCCGTGGGTGAAACGATAAGGCCCCACATACCCATTCCCATAGCATCCAGGATTGCCCAATCGAATTTTTCAAAGTTCACTTTGACTTTATAGTCATCGATAATATCTACGGACGTGATGGACTTGAGGTTGGACCATTCACCGTTCCGCGATAAGTCCAGGTTATATTTAACGGCTTCGGCATTGAAGGGGGTGCCGTCATGGAATTTGACGCCCTCCCTTAGATTAAATATAACCGACTTGAGATCCGGGGATATTTCATAAGAAGTGGCTAACCAGGGCTGATAGACCCCATCCTTGTCCATGCGGACAAGTCCTTCGAGCGCCGGCAAGGCATACGCGCTGTCTCCGGCATTACCGATATAGCCGGGGTTGCCGATATTGACCAGGCCGCCCAGGGATAGTATTTTCAGGATGCCGCCCGTCTGGATATCGCCCGGAGTTTCCGTATCCGGAGCTGATGAGGATGTTGTTGTTGCGGCTGGAGCCGATGAAGACGCCGGCGGCGCTGCGGTGGTGGTAGAAGTCGCATTATTACAACCTGTCATCAGGATAGCAAATACTAACAATAATCCAAGAACAACAGATAATTTTCTCACTTTTCCCCCTTTTAAGAATATTCCGTGTTAAAGTGCCAAAGGCCGGCAAGGGACTTTCCCGGTAATCGGCTGATTAGCGGACATTCCCCGCCCCCTGCAAGTAAACAATATTATTCCGCGAAGGCTACCACCCCCTTTCGATAGCTGTAATTAACACCGGACAAACACCATTAAAATAGTGTAGTTATATGATAATATAGTCGCATGATAATATAATAAAAAGAATCATATTGTCAACACCCCCCCGGTTGACCGCATATCGCGGGTGGTGCGGACGTATAGCAAATTAATGATAATAATCCCCGCATAAACGTTCTGGTTTTTAATCAATCTCTTAAAAGCTTCCCCCGCGGCATAGCTCTTCCCCCACAGGCTAAACGCGACATTCTTAACTGAACGATATCAGCGAAACGGCAATAAGTGGCGTTTTTTTGAGGAATAAACCGCAGTTTCTAAAACGTCAATATTTTTGCGTGCTATAAAGACCGCCAAAGTCCTTTTTCATTTATTTTTGAATTTATATTTAAGCTACGGTTTCCGGATTAGCTAAAGACGGTTGACAATCTCATTTAATTTGTTATATTATCATGCAACTACATTATCATATGACTACACTATTCTATAGATTTTTATCTGGTGTGAACCGCAGTTATTGAAAGGGGGTGGTAGTTTTTACGGAATAGTACCGCAGGAGGTCAGCAATCTTATATAGAAAAATTCCCGGTAGCTGTTGAAGAATAAGTTGTCAAAGGAGCTTATTATTTATAGCCGCCAGCTTTCAGACAATGGCCGGGCGATATCCCTGGGGGACATGTCTATGACTTCAGGTATTCATAGATGGAGAATTTGAATCTTTGGCCGGGCGGTGAAAAGCCTATCATTACTAAAAGCACCGCCGCCTTTGCCCGGCCGGAGTTGAATATGCTCCTGTATTCTTCAAGAGAACCGGCGTTCCTTTCCGGTATTTGTCACCCGCACTACGGGAAAATACGGGAAGTCCGGAGCAAAATAAAGTAATTATACCAACTGTTCTCAAAAACAGTAGAAAGAAGCTAGTAAGCAATGACTGAAAGAAAATACGCTAAATACATTGTCACGGAACCATTCGTGCCGCCTAATCCCCCGGCAGAGTTTATGAAGAGACTGGAAGAGCAAAAAAAAGCCGGCAACTATACCGAGGGATTCGCGCTCTTCGGGCTGAACGATAAGGTTCTCCCCGGAGCTTTTTATCTGGATTGCCATTGGATATTGCAGACTCACGGCACCCAGGGCATCCAGACGGAGATATCTCACACGCACGACTTCGATGAGGTGCTGGGATTTGTCTCCGGCAACACTAAAGACCCGCGTAAGATTAATGGTGAAATCGAGTTCTGGCTGGAAGATGAACAGTACGTTATTGATTATTCCTGTCTCATCTTCGTCCCCCGGGGGATGAAGCACCTGCCCCTGGTCTTCCGCCGCATTGACAGCCCCGTATTCTTTTTCACCGCCGGCAACAGCACAAATTACACCCGCTCTTCCGGTAATGAATAATTTTATTCCTGAATCCTTAAGGAGAGTGATTTAATATGGCCGCGAAGACGGAATATGGTAACCGGATACATACTAAAGACCTTATCGAGGAAATAGCGCATTATACCGGCAAATCCATCGTGGCGCACGAAGGCGAGCTGGACGCCGATTGTTCGATGGGTTATCACTGTATCACCAAGCCGATGTCCTTCGACCACTCCCACTCCCACGATTTCCCGGAGATGCTGTGCTTCATCGGCGGCGACCCGCTGGATATCACGGACTTCGGGGCGGAAATCGAGTTCACGCTGGGCGGCGAAAAGCACCTCATCACCACTCCGGCCGTCGTTTCCATTCCCGGCGGGGTGGAACACTGCCCTATCGTTATTAAAAAGGTGAGCAAGCCTATCGTTTTCTTAGAAGTATCCCTGACGCGTTTTTGGAAACCCGGCGCGCAAATACCCCGCCGGAAAAAGCCGCCAACCAAAAAGGCCGCCGGGGGAAAAGCCCCAAAATAGCTCCTCCTCTTTAAGTACGGGAAATACACCGCGTAATAGCGTCGGACGATAGTTAAGCCTGATGCGATTGCTGGAAATCCGGCTCCTGTTACCGTGTATTTCCCGTACGAAACTAAGGTATAGGCGGGTGGCTGTGGTAAAACAGTCCCTCAAAGTAAACGGCAAGGAGTATTGCTTGATGGATGTTAAGGAAATGGCAGCCAGGCTTAAGGAACTGGAAAAAAAGGTTAGCGTTCTGGATGATGTCAATAAAGAACTGGAAAGAAAGGTGGGTATTCTGGACGATATCAATGCGGTTAAAAGACTGCAGCGCGCCTACAGTTACTACGTCCAGCACATGATGAACGCCGAGGTGGTCGATTGCTTCGCCGACCATCCGGATGTCGCCTTAAACTGGCTGGAAGGGCAGTGGCTGGGCAAAGACGGCGTAAGGCGCTATTTCGGCGTCGGCGCGGACCGGCCGGACCCGCCATCCAATTTTTTGCACCAGGTAATGCCTATCGCCGGCGTCGTCGATGTCGAACCTGACGGGCAGAGGGCCAAAGGGCGCTGGTATTCTTTCGGGCCGGTAGCGATGCCCTTGGAAGGCAAACAGCACTGTACTTTCCTCGGAGGTATTTACGAAGTAGAATACATCAAGGAAAACGGCGTCTGGAAGTTCCTCAAGATTAAATGGACGGTGCCCTTCAACGTTGATTTCCCGGAGGACGCCTGGGTGCTGCCGGAAGAAATCGCCAAAAACATTCTGCGTTCGGAAATGATAAAACCGGATATCGCGCCGGATGCCGCCGACCTCCGGTTTATCTCCGGCCATATCTTTCCCTTCCACTATAACCACCCGGTCACCGGCCGGCAGACATCGGAAAATGCCAGAAATGCACGACTCTTAAACGCCAAAAAGGCATCCTCCAAGACTGAACGGGGGGAATAAACTTGCAGTGAAAATCAAAGAAGGTGTATAGAAGATATAGCTGCCGGGGAATACGCTGTATCAGCAGTTAGCCCGGCGTTTTTAGAGCGCCAGGCCGATAAATAAAAAAGGAGATAGATAATTATGGACATTAAAGAACTGGAAGCAAAAATGATGGTCATGGAAAAACGGCTGCAAACGGTGGAGGATATTAACGAGATACAGATACTCCAGCGGGCTTACGGCTACTATCTGGAACACGGGATGTCCCAGGAGGTTATCGATTGTTTTTCGGATAGCCCGGAAGTGGTCTTTTCCGTATTTGAAGGCACCTGGCTGGGTAAAGAAGGGGTCAGGCGGTATTTCGGAAGGGGGATAGGGGCGGCCCCCTCGCCCGAGCTGATACATCAGGTAATGCAGCTTTCCCCTATCGTCCATGTGGACCAGGACGGGAAACATGCCAAAGGGCGATGGTACAGCTGGGGGTGTTTGGCCCTGCCGTCGGGAGCCGGCGTCAACCAGCTTTTCATGAGCGGCATCTATGAATGTGAATATATCAAAGAAGACGGCAAATGGAAAATTTTTAAACTGGCTTACAGCATGGAGATCGATGCCGACCCGCGAATCGGCTGGGTAAAACCGGAACGGCAGACAAAAATCGGCGCGCAGCCGGAGATGGGAGAAGCCCCGGCAGGCCCGAAACCGGACATCCCGCCCCATGGCATGGACTCCCGTTATCCCTATGGCTATATCTTCCCCTTCCATTACACACACCCGGTGACCGGCCAGGAAACCTCCGAGGCTAAACGTAATGCCGCGCTGCCTTATGTGCCTAATATGTTCAGCGAGGAAGCCAGAACTAAAAAGAAATAATGCCAGCGCCGGTGAGTTTTGAGATACCTTTTTATCGAGAGTAAAATAAATTCATATTAAGGAGGCTCCAGGAATAAAATGGGGAAATATGATAAAAACTTTGTCTGGAAATACATCGAGCTGACGCCCCAGATGAAGGAGATGGAAAAAAATTCCACGATCAAAGGCGTCAACCTGCTCTGGCTGGACGATAAGATTTTCCCGGGCGCTTTCTATATGGAGACTCACTGGATACAGAGTATGTCCGGCCCGATGCCCCCGATGCCGGATAACTTCCCGGCCAGCCACGCCCATGATTTCGATGAAGTGCAGGGGTTCTTCGGCAGTAAAATGGAAGACCCGTACGACCTGGGGGCGGATATAGATTTTTATATCGACGGTGAGCTCCATTCATTCAACAAGAGCTGCTTTATCTTCATTCCGCACGGCGTGAAACATCTTCCGATGACCATCAAGGAAGTGCGGAGCCCCTTTATGTGGCTGACCGGCGGCAACGGTAAGACGCTGGATTGGGAAGGCGCCAGCCCTACCGGACAGGCATAAACAGCCTGACGTCTTTCCGGTAAGCAATGCAAAAATAAGGCGGCGGCTTGGAAAGGCCGCCGCCGGTGAGCTGCGAGGTTCACCACCGGCCTTACTGCCGGGTTCCCAACGGTCTTTCAACTTCAAAAGTGGGCGGTACAGGACTCGAACCTGTGGCCTTCAGTGTGTGATACTGACGCTCTAACCAGCTGAGCTAACCGCCCAGATAACACTTATTCTCTTTTCGCGGCCGGGGCTCGAACCTGTGGCCTCCAGGATATAATCGGGGCGCTCTAACCAGCTGAGCTAACCGCCCAGATAACGCTTATTCTCTTTTCGCGGCCGGGGCTCGAACCTGTGGCCTCCCCGATATAATCGGGGCGCTCTAACCAGCTGAGCTAACCGCCCGTGGGCCGACCTCTAAATTCTAAGGAATAACCCGCTTAAAATCAAGCCTTAGCTACATTTTTTTATTTCCGGATTGACGTTCCGGATTAAAAAATATATCATTGAGCCGGAATTAATGGCAAATTCACCGAGGGGAAAATCATGCTGAACATTATTATTTGCGTTAAAGTGGTCATTGACCCCGAGGCGCCGGCCTCCACGTTCAAAATCGACCCCGAGGGAAAGCGGGTACTCCCCGGCCAGGGTGTCCCGCCGGTGCTCAATCCCTATGACGAGAATGCATTGGAAGCCGCCATGAAAATCAAGGGGTCGCAGCCGGCGAAAATCACTATCATCAGCGCCGGGAAGACCATCCCCAAGGCGGTCATCAAGAAGTGCCTGGCCGTGGGCGCGGACGACCTTATCGTTATCGAGGATGAAGCTTGCGACGATGTTGACAGCTACGCCACCGCCACGCTGCTCGCGGCGGCGGTGAAAAAGGTGGGGGCTTACGACCTTATTCTTACGGGGAGGATGGCGGCGGACACCAACGCCGGACAGGTGGGGCAAGGCATCGCGGAACTGCTCGGGATTTCCGTGGTGACGGACGCCCGTAAAATCGAGGTAAGCGACGGCAAGTTAAAAATCGAACGCGTTAAAACGGACGGCTATGATGTCATCGAATCCGTTTTACCCTGCCTGGTGACCGTCAGCAATGAAATCGGCGAGCTGCGGCAGGCAAATGTTAAAGGCCTGATGGCCGCCCAGAAACAGCCCTTCACCACCTGGAAAATCAGCGATCTCGGCATCGGCGCCCCGGTGGGGCGGCGGAGCAAAGCGCAAAAACTGTTCATCCCGGAGCGAAAAGTAAACTGCGAGATTATCCCCGGCGAAACGCCGGAGGAAGCCGGGATTAATCTGGCGGTTAAGTTCCGGGAAATCAGGCAGCTCTAGCTCTTTTCCCCGGCTGCCGCAGACTGAATAAAAGGGGGACGGGAAAGATGATAGAAGCAGTCAAATCCAAACTCGTCGATCAACTGGAGAAAATCGCCGGCAGCCGGTTCGTATCCACCAATGCGGCCGACCTCTACATCTACTCTTATGACCTCACGCCCGCCGAGCCGCATGCGCCGGATGTGGTCGTTCTGCCGCAGTCCGTCAGAGAAGTCCAGGCAATACTCAAAATCGCCAACCGGGAGAAGATACCGGTTATTCCTTACATCGCCGGAGGCAATGTCGGCGGCCTTACCATTCCCCTGCGGGGCGGTATCATGCTCGACCTCAAGCGGATGAATAAAATCATTGAAATCAGCGAGGAGAACATGTATGCTCTGGTCGAGCCGGGCGTTACCTTCGGACAGATGAAAGCCTACCTGGAAAAACACCACCCCTCCCTGAAATACACTTACGCCTTTTCGCCGCCTTCCACCGGCGTTATCGCCAATGCCCTAGTACAGGGGCTGGATAACCTTTCCTTCCGTTACGGCGCCGCCTCCCACTGGGTTACCGGACTGGAAGCGGTCATGGCGACCGGCGAGACGGTGAGAATCGGCTCCTGCGCCGCCAGCGATACCTGGCAGGCTATCGCCCCCTTCCCCGAGCTCGACGGCCTTTTCCTGGGCTGGCAGGGAGCCACCGGCGTCATCACCAAAATGGCGGTCAGCCTCTGGCCTAACCCGCCCTACAATAAAGCGCTGACCTTTATGGCGATGGACCTCGAGGGCGCGTATGAAATCTTCCAGTCCATCATTCGCACCCGCATCCCGGACGACCTTATCGGCACATCATTCTCGCTCAATAAAGCCGGGGTCGCGGCATACGAGCATAAAAAGATGTTCCTCTACCCGGCTATTCAGCGTCTCCCGGAAGAACCGGAGTTCGTGATTACCGCAGAACTCACCGGGAATACGGCAAAAGAACTGGATGCCAAGGTGGAAGCCATCGGGGAAGCGGTAGCTGCCAGGTGCAAGCGCCACAAATTCACCGGGCCGGAGGCCGTGCCCAGCACTACGGCTGCTTTCCCCATGCAGGCGCTCGGCGTTTTGAGCTGCGGCGGCGGGCTGATGTGGGTGGGGACCTACGGGCCGATGAGCCGCTGGCTGGAGACCGTGAAGAAGGGCTGCGAGCTACAGGACAAATACGGCATCACCCGCAGCTGCTATACCCGTATCATGAACGAGGGTCACTTCGCCGGTTTGCGCTGGATGCTCCCTTATGATAAAGGCGACCCCTCCCTCGTCCAGAGAATCAAAGACCTGTGCGCGGAACAGCTCGACCTGGTGCTGGAGACAGGTTATATTCCCTATAAAACGCCGGTCTGGGCGGTAAGGCGGCTGGAAGAAAAAATAAGCCCTGCTCTGCTGAAGCTGCACTCCCGCGTCAAAGAGACGCTTGACCCCAATAACATCATGAACCCCGGCCGCTGGGGCAGGCCGGTTTAAGAATTTGTCATTGCGAGGAAGGGCAACGCCCGCGCCAATCTCTATCTTTGGCTCACCGATGTAAGAGATTGCCGCGCCTCCCGATTCGCAGGGGATTAGAAGCTCATCGGGATGGCTAATATGGCGGAGATTTTTGTAAGGAGGTCACCATGGCGATTAAAGACCTGCAAGAATGGCTCTACGGATGCACGCACTGCGGCACCTGCAAGGATGTCCTCGATATATTTACCCCCGCCTGCCCCGCCGGCGAGATGTACCAGCTCGAGTCTTATTACCCTTCCGGTAAAATGCTTATCGCCAGGGGCGTGGCCAGCGGCGTTTTGAACCTGGACGATGACGCTACCCGCGAGCGCATCTACGCCTGTACCGGCTGCCTTTCCTGCGAGCAGCAGTGCGGCGTTTACCATCACCAGCATATTTTTGAATTCGTGCAGGCGCTGCGCTCGGAAGCGGTCACCCAGGGCGCCCTCAACCCCGCATATATGGTGATGGTGGAAAGCCTGAAGAAAGACGATAACGTCTTCGGCAAACCTAAAGCGGAGCGCGGGGACTGGGCAAAGGATTTAAAAATAAAGGCCGCCGGGAAAGAAAAAACGGATGTGGCCTATCATGCCGGGTGTATGCTTTCCTACGACCCCGAGTTGCGGGAAATACCGCGCAGCGCGATAAAGCTGCTTAAAGCCGCCGGCGTGGACGCGGGGATTATGGGCGCGGAGGAGTCATGCTGCGGCGGCAGGGCTTATGAAACCGGCTACGAAGGTGAATTCACCAAGTACGCGGAGCACTTTATCGAGACATTCAACTCGCTCGGCGTGAGGAAGGTCGTTACTTCCTGCTCGGACGGTTACAGCACTTTCAAGAAACTCTATGCTAAAGTGCATAAGGAAATGAAGTTCGAGACCTGGCATATGGCGGAGTATCTTGATGAGCTGATTAAGGATAACAAGCTAGAGTTCACGAAAAAGGTCCCGCTGAAGGTAGCTTACCACGACCCCTGTCACCTGGGGCGGCATTTGGGGGAGAACGGCGTTTACGATGCGCCGCGTAATGTCCTTAAGTCCATACCGGGCATAGAACTGGTGGAAATGGAACGCACCCGGGAAAATGCCTGGTGCTGCGGCGCCGGCGCCGGCGTCAGCCAGGCTAACCCGGAACTCGCTTTATGGACCGCCAATGAAAGGCTTAAAGAAGCTGCCGATTCCGGCGCGGCGGCGCTGGTCACCGCCTGCCCCTGGTGCGTCAGGAATTTCAGGGATGCGGCCAGGGAGAACGGACAAAAAATAGGAATTTATGATATCGCGGAAATAGCCTGTAAGGCGCTGTAAAGCGTCCGGTATCTTATAACAGCTCTATGAAAATCAACCGCCTGCTGGAACTGACCCTGATTCTCCTGAACAAGAACACCATCACCGCCGGGGAACTGGCGGAGCGGTTCGGGGTTTCCACGCGGACGATTTACCGCGATATAGATGAGCTTTCCGCGGCGGGCGTCCCCGTCTTCACCAACAAGGGCAGCGGCGGCGGTATCTCTTTACTGGAGAACTACGCCATTAACCGCACCATGCTGACCGAGCACGAGCGCGACAGCCTCCTGCTGGCCCTGAAAACCCTGCAGGCCACCAAATACCCGGAAATCGATACTATTCTGGAAAAAATCGGGGCGGTATTCAAGAAAGCCGCCGCGGAAGACTGGGTACACATCGAGTTTTCGCCCTGGGGCAGCGGCCCGAACGAGGAAAACAAGTTCCTGGATATCAAAAAAGCCATTTTGGAATGCAAAGTAACCACTTTCGATTATCTGAATGCGGACGGCATCTTGAGCCGCCGTAATATCGAGCCGCTGCTGCTGATGTTCAAGAGCCAGGCGTGGTACGTCTGGGGTTATTGCCGCACCAAGCGCGATTTCCGCACCTTCCGCATCTCCCGCATCAGGAACATGGAAGTAACGGAGCAGAGCTTCACGCGGCGGGCGCTGGAAAGCGTTAAGGACGAAGAGCCCGCCCCCGTCATGAAAAAACCGGTCACCCTCAAGCTGCGCTTCAAGCCGGAAGACCTTTACCGCGTTTACGACGACTACGATGAGGAGCGCATCATCCGCAACCCGGACGGCACTTATGACGTTACCGTCACTTTCCCGGAGGACGAATGGGTCTACGGCTACATCCTGTCCTTCGGGCCGTACGTGGAAGTGCTCGACCCGCCTTATATCCGGGATATCATCCGCGAGCGTCTGCAAAAAGCCCTGGAATATTATCAAAAATAGCCCCTAATATGACATACCGTTGTCCGGTTTATCTGCTAGGATGTACACAGAATAAAACCGGGAGGTATGAAAATGGACGTTAAATACACGGAAAAAGGCAAAAAAGGCGAGACCTGCGCGGACTGCAAATTCTTTGAAAAAGGTGACAGCGGGATGGGCAAATGCTTCGGGCATGAGGTATTGGCCGCAGGCAGCTGCAACATGTTCAGCGCCAAATCCGTTAAAGGAGGATAAAATGACGGCAAAAACAGCGGGGCAAATCCAGGAATTGGGCGGGCATATCGAAAAATTCGCCGGGGCAAAAGCGCGGGAAAAGGTGATGGAAGGCAGTGAAAAAGCCGCGAAATCTTCCGATAAAGTGAAAACAGCCCTCTGGGTCAAGGAGGCGATGGACCGCCTGGATGCCGCCGCCCCCGAAAAATGTAAGCAGATAATGACCGCCTGCGGCTATAGCTGTATCGCCCATAATAAGGGATTGGCCAACGGACTAAAGAACCGGCGGCTGAAACATAAGACGGAAGAAGAGTTCTTAAAAGCCGAGGTGAAAAAACCGGTTAAAGGCATCCGCCTTGAATTACAGGATAAAACATTGATTCAGTATTACACTCCTCATACTTATAGCACGCCGCGGCGCTGTTTCTGCGGCCTGGTGGCGGCGCTGCCGGATGGCACTAACATGTCCCCTGCTTACTGCCAATGCTCCAGGGCTTTTGTGGAAAAGTACTGGGAAGGCGCATTGGGGCGACCGGTAGAGGCGGAGGTTATTGAAACGACACTTTCCGGCGCGGAGGAATGTAAGTTTATCATTCATCTGTAAGTTCATGGTATTATTTGAAAAAGTAACAAGGAATATTTAAGCGATAAGGGAGAAGCAAGAACCAAAAACCAGAAAAGTAAGAGCGTAATTCCCGCCCTGTATCAGAGTATGGGGTAAACTCCGGCGGGAATCCAGCAATGAGAACCTTTATTAATTGCCTTCCCGTTATGGATCCCCGCTTTCGCGAGGATGACAAACCTTTGTAATTTGTTTATTTTAATCTTATTACTTAATCTTTACCAATTTTTTGCTACCTGTTACCTGGCAGTCGTTACTTAAAGTGTGGGGCAAGGAAGGAGGCTATACATGAAAATAACGGATAAGATAAAGTGCTCATCTTTCCCCTGCGCGGATATGGACAAAAGCAATTACATTATTCCCCCCGCGGAAATCGACGCTGCAAAGATTAAAGTCCTGATGATAACGGAAGCCCCGCCCCCGGCTAAAGCCGACTATTTTTACGCCCCCGGCGAGCCCTTTTATCTCAAGACTACCCTCCAGGCTTTCAAAGAAGCCGGGGCCGATGTGCATGGCATGCAAGATATTCTGGATTTGGGCGTATACATTACCACGGCGGTCAAGTGTCCTAAAGCCGCTTTGACCGTATCCCCGGAAACCGTTAAGAACTGCTCCGCCCTGCTGGAAAAAGAGGTGGCTCTATTCCCGAACGTAAAGGCTATTTTCCTTGGCGGAGACGTGGCCATCAAGATGATGAACGCCATCTGGAAGCAGCAGACGGGTAAAAGGGTGGTGCCCGCCGGAGCTACCTATAAAATCCGGAAACAGGCGCATTACCTCGATGATAAAAGGGTATTTCCCTCTTACACCCCCGCCGGTAAAAACATCCTAATTGAAAAAGGCAAGATGGGGGTAATCGCGGAAGACCTGCGGGAGGCTTTAAAGCTTATCCGTTAGCGCTTTAGTTTTTCCGGGCAGCCGCTATCCGCGCCGCGGTTTTTACCTGTTTATTCTCCAGGGCTTCTTTGACCAGAGAGATGAATTTCTGCGCCATGGGGTGCTCCGGCCCATCAGCGCGTAAAACAGCTTCCACGCCCACGTAAATATCGCCGTTCAAAGGTAGAACCTTGAGCCGCCCTTCGGCAATCGATTTTTCCACGCTTCTAATGTGGTGCAGCCCCACGCCATCTCCATGTTCCACCAGATTTATTCCCCATTCGGAACTGTTCACTTCCACGATGATAGGCGAAGGCATGTGGCAGCCGCCCGTTCTTATCCTGTTTAAAATAATCCGGCGGGTGGCAGAGGTTTCCGGCCCCAGTATCAGCGGATAGCCGCACAGGTTCACGAAAGCGAGCTTGGGTCTCTGGGCGATAGGGCTCGACGGCGATGCCACCAGCACCAGCTGCTCCTGCGATGACAGCTCCACGGTCTTCAGCTTGGGATTTCCGTAGTCCGTGTTGACCACGATTCCCAGGTCTAACTCCGAATCCAGAACGGACTGCGCAATCTCGAAAGAGGAGGCACTCCTGATGATGAGCTTGACACGGGGATTGAGTTTCTCAAAAGCAGATACGGCAGAAGCCAGACACGCGCTGAAGGTGGTGGATATACCCACCCGCAAGCTGGCTTCTTTAAGATTCTCCAGGTATCTTTCCGCGCTGGTCATCTGCTGGTATATTTCACAAACGTATTTATACAGTCCGGCGCCGGCCTGGGTAAGGTAAACCTTTTGCCGTCTTATATCCAACAGCTTGAGCCCAACGTTTCTTTCCAAAGACCTGATGTGATAGGTAACAGTAGGCTGGGTAAGGCAGAGCTTTTCCGCCGCCGCGGTGATACTCTCCTCACTGGCAACATAATAAAAAACGATAAGGCTATGAAGGTCTAATCTTGATGGTGCCATTCTCCTCAACCTGCTCAATCAAGCATTACCTTAAGCGCCGCTTCTTTCAGCCAATGATACAGCTTGAGAAAGCGGAGTGTCCTCTATAATATCATAGATAAAATTGTATTGCAATCCGTTAAAAGCCATGTTGAATTGCTAAAAAATTCGTTTAAATATTCTACTTTGATTGTTGATTTGCTGATACGCACAAATCTCATATTCGGCTTATCTTGCATTTTTTGTAACAAATCGCTATTATGTTGGAAAGCTAAACCGGGGCAATGAACAAAAGAATTTAAATTAAGTCCTTCACGGACAAAGCAGGAGGTGACATTATGGCAAAACAATGGAAAGAAATGACCTCGGATGAAAAACAGGAGGCGCTCTTCGCTAAATGGATCTCTCCTGAAGGCGCCAAGTTCGCCAGTCCCCAGGCGGAAAGGGACTATAAGGCGAGAGCGACCCGGATTAAAGACGCTATCCAGATGAAGAAAAAGCCGGACAGGGTACCGCTCTTTATTCTCCCCAGTTTCTGGCCGACCACTTATGTGGGGATAACGCCGCGTGACGCCATGTACGATTACGATAAAAACAATATGGCGTATAAGAAGTTCATCGTGGACTTCACGCCGGACGGACATCTGGGCGCGGCGACCCCGGGGCCGGGTAAGTTCTTCGATATTCTGGACTACAAGCTGTATTCCTGGCCGGGCCACGGCGTGGCGCCCACGTCTTCTTACCAGGCTAACGAAGGCGAGTACATGAAGGCCGATGAGTACGACTCTCTGATTGAAGACCCTTCAAATTTCTTTTACAAGACCTATTTGCCGCGCATCTACGGAGCGCTGGAGCCTTTATCTCAATTGCCAACCGTTACCGGCCTCCTGGAAATGTACGGTACCGCTTTTAACTTCATACCTTTTGGCATACCGCCCGTCCAGGGAGCTTACCAAAAGCTTTTCGAGGCCGGCGCGGAAGTCCTGAAGTATGCCGGCGCTGTGGGCGCTTTCGGGGCGGACATTATGGCGCAGGGCTTCCCCACTATCGTCGCCGGGTTTTCCAAGGCGCCGTTCGACGTGCTCGGCGATACGCTTAGAGGCACCAAGGGAGTCATCATGGATATGTACCGCCAGCCGGATAAGCTCCTTAAGGCGCTGGACGTGATGGTGCCGATAATGATCAAGCTGGGCGTGGGTTCCGCGATATCCTCCAACAACCCCTTCATCTTCATGCCTTTGCACAAGGGCGGCGACGGTTTCCTTTCCGATGAGCAATACAAGAAATTCTACTGGCCCACGTTCCAAAAGGTCATGCTGGGCATGATTGCCGAAGGCGTCGTACCGCTGCCGGCGGCTGAAGGCGGTTACAACCAGCGTCTGGATGTTATCAAAGACCTGCCCAAGGGCAAGACCTGCTGGGTCTTCGACGATACGGATATGGCCAAAGCCAAGGAAACCGTGGGGCAGGTGGCCTGTATCGCCGGTAATGTCTCCTCCGCTTTGCTGAACCTGGGCACGCCCCAGCAAATAGACGCCTATGTGAAAAAGCTTATCGATACCTGCGCCAAGGGCGGCGGCTATATCGTGAGCAACGGGGCATTCTTCGATGAAGCCAAAGTGGAAAATCTCCGCGCGATGGTTGACGCCACCATGAAATACGGCGCCTATTAACCGATAGAAAAGTTTAAGCAGATTAAATAAAAGGGGGGCTTAAAGCCCCCCTTTTTTACTTTGCTAAATCCCTCTCTGCTTCTCCCTTTACGAGCGTTGTATCAAAAGTGTTCATACTATAGTCATTCTGACCCCGATTTGCATCGGGGTCAGAATCCGCAGCTACTTTGCCGGACACGGATTCTTCGTCGTTTCACTCCTTAGAATGACTTTTGATACAAAGCCCCTTTACGCAAGGGAGAGAATCAGGATTTACAGCATTACGGTGCCGCCATCGACATAGAGCACCTGCCCAGTAATAAAGTCGGACGCGGCTGAAGCTAAAAATACCGCCGCCCCGACCAGGTCCCGGGGCTCTTCGCGGCGCTGAATCGTCTGCTCGCCGGTGGCCAGCTTGAAGGTGCCGTCGCTATCGCGCTGGTCGAGACTGGCTGCGGTGGCGGTGTAGCCGGGGGCGATGGCGTTAACGTTAATGCCGGAGGCGCCCAGCGCCCGCGCCATAGCATGGGTGAAGGTATAGATCGTTCCCTTGGAACAGGCATAAGGCAGGAAAACCTGCGCGGCCGGCTGCTGCGCCACATTGGAAGCGATATTGATTATCTTGCCGCTCTTTTGCTTGGCCATTAACGGCGCGATAGCTTTACAGCACAGCCAGGTGCCGATGACGTTGACTTTGAATATCTTCTCCCAGTCCGCCACCTTCCAGGCGTCCCAGGGGGTGATGTTGAGCCCCGCCCAAATAGCGGCGTTGTTGACGAGGATATCTACTTTGCCGTAGAGCTTTATGACCTCATCGGCCATCTTTTGAGTGGACTTTTCATCGGAAATATCCACCTGCATGGCGGCGGCTTTACCGCCTTTTTTATTAATTTCATCGGCGGTGGCCTTCGCCTGGTCCAGATTGATATCCGGCAGCAGCAGTTTGGCGCCCTCTTCCACATACTTCAACGCGAATTCTCTTCCCAGACCGCGCCCTCCGCCAGTGATGATAGCTACTTTATCCTTGAGTACTCCTGCCATGTTTTCCTCCTTTTATGTTATGAGCAATTTTTGCAGTCTAGAAAAATCTACATCACCAGCAAAGCTATGTCAAGTTTGTAAAAAACCGGCGGAAAACCCTGCATGCCCCAGAAAATCTGTCATTTCCTCTCTTGACAAAGGAGTGCTTCAAAATTATAATATATATCTAGATATATCTAGATGTTACTAGATATGTTTTATCATCAAGGCAAAAAGGAGATGAATAATATGCTTGACGACCGGATGTTCAGGCATGACCGCGTCTGGCGCAGGGCGCGGCGGGAGAGTTCTTTTCAAAAGGGCGACCTGAAATATATTCTCCTGGACTTAATCAAGGATAAACCCCGGCACGGCTATGAAATCATACGCCGGCTGGAAGAACAATCCCACGGCCTGTATAAACCGAGCCCCGGCGTTATCTATCCCACCCTCCAGATGCTGGAAGAAATGGGCTATACTACGTCGATAGAAGAGGAAGGGAAAAAGGTTTACGCAATTACCGAAGCCGGCCTGAATTTCCTGGCGAAAAAGAAGGACATCGCCAACGGTGTGAGAATCAAGATAAAGCACAAATGGAAATTTAAAAACTTCAGCAGGATGGCTCTGGTTATGAAGGAGTACCGTATGCTGGAACAATTACTCGGTCAGAGCTTTGGCTTTATGGATGATGCAAAAGCAGAGCGGATACGTCAGATATTATCCCGGACTTACCATGAAATAGAATCCGTTCTTCAAGAATAAAAAGTTAAGGATAAAATACAGGAGGATAACATGGGCTACTTTAGAATACTGGCGGCGATACCGGGGTTCTTTTTGAGCGCGTTTTTCCTGATGCTGCTCTGGGGCGCAATCGCGCCCGATTTAGGCATAACCACCATTACCTACGTACAGTCAATGCTGGTCACCATCACCCTCTGGATTGCGGTAGCACCGCTGGCGGCGGTGGGCCGGAAATATCATCCCTGGCGCCATGACCATGCGTAATACCTGAAGATTTGTAAATATATATGTGAAACCGGAGATTTTAATGATAGAACAAACGAAAGGTTACCGCCAAAGATGGATTGCTCTTGTTTTTATGAGCATCTCCCTGCTGATAATATCGCTGGACAACACGGTGCTGAACCTGGCGCTGCCCTCGATCGCTAAAGACCTGGGTTCCAGCGCCAGCCAATTGCAATGGATAGTGGACGCCTATGTGCTGTCCATTGCCGGGCTGCTGCTGACCATGGGCTACCTGGGGGACCGGCTGGGGCGCAAGCCCACGCTACAGATAGGGCTGGGGTTATTCGCCCTTTTCTCACTGGGCGCAGCGCTCGCCAACTCCACGGAGATGCTCATCGCCATGCGGGCGATGATGGGTATCGGTTCCGCCATCATTATGCCGGCCACGCTTTCGATACTGACCGCCACCTTCCGGGAGCCGAAAGAGCGCGCCCAGGCAATCGCTTTATGGGCGGCGGTCTTTTCTCTGGGCATGGGCATCGGGCCGCTGGTGGGCGGCTGGCTTTTGGATAATTTTCACTGGAGTTCGGTTTTCTATATCAATATCCCGGTTGTCGCCATCGGTCTTATCGGCGGGCAATACTATATCATGAACTCGAAGACGGAAAATCCGCGCAAGATAGATTTTGCGGGAACGGTTCTTTCCATCGGCGGGTTTTTTGCCCTGGTCTATGCCATTATCCAGGCGGGCCAGGACGGCTGGACGGCCGCCCATGTCCTGTATGCCTTCGGGGCGGCGGCGGTGTTACTCGGCGCTTTTATCTTCTGGGAACTGAAATATAAAAACGCCATGCTGCCGCTGCATTTCTTCAAAAATATGTCTTTCACCGGCGCCAACGTGGCCCTGACGCTGGTCTCTTTCGGCTTGATGGGCTCCTTCTTCTTCCTGGGGCAGTTCCTGCAGTCCGTGCAGGGCTATACCCCCCTCGAAGCCGGGGTGCGGCTCCTGCCGATGGCCGCCGTGTCTTTCGTCGCGGCCATCGTATCGGCCCGCATCGCCAGCTATATCGGCACCAAGTTTACGGTAGCTCTCGGAATTTTTATCGCGGCCGTTGGTTTTTTCTATTTCTCCCATATCGCCGCCGTGGATGTCAGCTACGGCCAATTCGTCCTGGCCATGTGTATCGTCGCCCTGGGCATCGGTTTAACCATGAGCCCGGCCACAAACTCCGTCATGGGTTCAATCCCGGTCAGCCAATCCGGGGTAGGTTCGGCCATGAACAATACCACGCGGCAGATCGGCGGCGCGCTGGGGGTGGCTATACTGGGGACCATCCTGAATTCCACCTATATCTCCAACATCGACGCCGTATCATGGCCGGCGCAGCTCCCCACCCCGGCGCTGGAGGCAATACGCAACAGCATCCAGGGCGCGCATATCGTCGCGCAAAGCGTCCCATCCCCCCAGCTATCGCAGCTGATTATCGACCAGTCTAACCAGGCTTTTACCTCCGGCTCCGGGCAGGCGCTGGTAGTTTCCGCCATTATCATGGCGGTCAGCGCCATCGCCACCCTTTTCATCCTGCCTTCCAAAGTACGACCGCCGCAAGAAGAGGGATAATCCGCAATTAAAACCATCGACAGATTTCCGGGCAGGCCGTTTTGGCCTGCCCTCTCGTTTTTCTCCGGCCATCCGGTGATTGCCTTTAAGCAAGCCAAACGCTATAGTGGAAGAAGACATGAAAACGAGCGATTTTGACTATCAGCTACCACAAGAGCTTATCGCCCAGACGCCGCTAGAGCCGAGAGACCATTCCCGGCTGCTGGTGCTGGACCGGCGGAGCGGTTCTATCGCTCACCATCACTTCTATGAGATTGCCGATTACCTCCGCAAAGGCGACGTGATGGTCTTCAATAACAGCCGCGTGCTGCCGGCGCGGCTCAAGGGCAAAAGGGCGGGGAGCGGCGGCAAAGTGGAGATACTGCTTTTACGGCGGCTGGCCGCCGGCGATTGGGAGGCGATGGTCAAGCCCGCCCGCCCCCTTAAAACGGGGGAGATGGTTCAAATTACACCTTATGCTTCCGCCGTATTTAACGAGCCGATAACCGCGGAGATAACCGGCGTGGCTGAAGGCGGCATCCGCGCCGTGCGCTTCTCCGATGAAGGGCGGCTGATGACCGCCGGGGAAATGCCCCTCCCCCCATACATCCACACGCCATTAAAGGAACAGGAACGCTACCAGACGGTCTACGCCAAAGAGACGGGCAGCGCGGCCGCCCCCACCGCCGGACTGCACTTTACGCCGGAGCTGCTGAAAAATATAGAAGCTAAAGGCGTACGCTGTCTTTTTACCACGCTGCACGTGGGACTGGACACCTTCCGCCCGGTCACCGAGGAAGACCCGCGGGAGCACGTGATTCACGGTGAATACGGCATAATAACCCCGGAGGTTGCCGGAGAGTTATCCCGAGCCAAAAAGGAAGGCCGCCGCGTGATTTGCGTGGGGACAACGTCCGTACGGCTGACGGAGCAGGCGGCGCTCAAGAGCCCGCCGGGGGAAGTGCGGCCCTTTAACGGCTGGGTGAGCCTGTTCATCCTGCCGGGGCATGAGTTCCGCGTCATGGATGCCCTTATCACCAATTTTCACCTGCCCAAATCCTCCCTGCTGATGCTGGTATCGGCTTTCGCGGGGAAAGAAACAATCGATAAAGCCTACCGGGAAGCCATTGAAAAGCGCTACCGCTTCTACTCCTTCGGCGATGCGATGCTGGTTTTATAGCGAAGGGTGAAATTAAATGAATACTAAAGCTAAAGTTGCCCTGGTTGCCTGCGACAGCTACGACGACGCTAAGGTCTACGACGCCATGAAAAAGGGGCTCGACCTCATCGGCGGGATAAATAGTATCGTAAAATCCGGCGAGAAAATCGTCCTCAAGCCTAATGTGCTCATCGGCTCCGCGCCGGAGAGGTGCGTTTGCACCCACCCCGCCGTGTTCAAAGCGGCGGGGAAAATCCTGCTGGAAGCGGGCGCGGTCCTTGCCTGCGGGGATTCGCCCGCCTTCGGGGGTACGGCTTTAGGTATGAGGATGTCCGGCCTGAAGCAGATAGCCGATGAACTGGGGATAGCCATCGCAGATTTTACCAAAGGCACGGCCGTTTCCCACAAGGAAGGGCTGCTGGTCAAACGTTTCACCATCGCCGACGCCGTCCTGGCGGCGGACGGGCTGGTCAGCCTGCCCAAGCTGAAAACGCACGGGCTGGCGCGGATGACCGGCGCCGTGAAAAATCAGTTCGGGTGCGTGCCCGGCCTGCTGAAAAACCAGCAGCACGCCCGCATGGCCGACCCTTATGACTTCGGGACGATGCTGGCCGACCTTAATATGGCAATCAAGCCCCGGCTGTGCATCATGGACGCGGTGATGGCGATGGAGGGCAACGGCCCGCGGAATGGGAAACCCAGGAAAATCGGCGCGATAATAATCTCTAAAGACCCCGTGGCGCTGGACGCGGTAGCCTGTAAAATCATTGACCTCAATCCGGCATTCGTGCCGACGATGGCGCCGGGTGAAAAAGCCGGGCTGGGCACTTACCACGATGCCAACATCGAGGTGGTGGGTGATAAAGCGGACGGTTTTATCTGCAAGGACTTCGATGTCGTCCGCAAACCGGTGGAGCACGCCGCCAGCGGGGCTTTAAGGATTTTTTTCAAGAACCGCACCAACCCCCGCCCGGTCATCGATAGTGCGGTGTGTACGAAGTGCGGCACCTGCGTTAAACATTGCCCGGTCACCCCCAAAGCGGTGGACTGGGTCGGCGGGGACGAAAAACTACCCCCGAAACATTATTACGACCGGTGCATCCGCTGTTTCTGCTGCCAGGAGCTTTGCCCGGAAGGCGCTATCTCCATCAAAGAGACGCTGCTGGGGAAGATATTTTATAGGTAGGTTATTTAACCAAATCTTCCAGTCCCAGCGCGGTTACCGTTTCTTTTCTAGGCACGCCGGTCTTTTCGTCCCAGCCGCGCAGGCGGTAATACTCCTGCAGCATGGCAAGGTATTTAGCGCGGTCCAGCTTGTTGCCCACCATATCCACGGCGCTGTCCCCGGGGCCGGGCACCATTATCGGCATACCCATCATGCTTTCCAGCGGCTCGTCAAAATTAAAGTCCATGGGATAATCGGCTGCCGGGGTCTTTCTGCCTTCCCGCAGCAATATCATCCTCTGTAAGTTATAAATGCGCTCCCCGATTTCTTCTAAAGCTTCTCCCGGGACGCCGGTAACGGCCGTAAAAAGCTTGGCCTCAATCTCGGGGTCGCCAAAGTGGTCGGGCGTATTGAAAGAATAAGAAATCGGGTACGCCCAGTCGCACAGCCCCAGGCTCTCTTTGATATAGGTGCGGTTCTGGATGATTTTGGCCGCCAGCGCCTTGCCTTCGTAGCTGGAAAAATCCCCTGCCGCTTCGCTGCCCCACATCTCCCGCCCGATGCGATGGACGAGCTGGTTGGTGACGCCCGTCGAGCCCGGCTGGCGCCGCTCGTAGGTCCAGGCGATATGCACGAAAGCGATATCATGGTAATTGACGTGATGCACCCTGGGTTCGAAGGGATAGAAGAGCGCCATAATGGGATACTCGCGGGGAGGGAAAAGGTAATTCTGGCCGATGGGCGCCACGGTACGGCGCAGCAAAGCCCTGGCTTTTGGCGGCGTTTTTTCAACGCCCCGGTATAATCCCTCCGCCAGGAGACTGCCGATGCCTTGCCGGTGGGCGATGGCATGCATCAGCTTATCCAGAAATTCACCGGTGCCGATTTCAGAGAGGGGCAAGCCGGCCTCCCGCTCGGTAAGGACTCCGGCCCGATAGCAGTCATAAAGCCAGCCGACAATGCTGCCCATTTCCCACGAATCGAAGCCGTAATCGTTGGCCTTGACCGGCGCGTAATAAAAAGTCTCGATGGGCTCGTCTTCTTTGCCGTACATCCAGGGCAGGTAGTATTCCACGGACTGGCATTTGCGGTGCCCGACGAGTTTGCCGCCGTAGCGGTATATCCCGGCGACGCATTCCAGGCCGCACAGGTAGCAGCCGCCCTTGCCGATGACTTCCAGCTTCTCGGCGTGTTTGGTCCCTTCAATCATCGGCGGGATGGACAGCCGCACGCGTTTGCTGATTCTGAAGGTGTAGCGGTTCAGCGACTTTAGTCTTTCCTCATTGGCCACCTGGACTTTGCCGCTGCCCTTGATGGCGATAGCTTTCAGGTTCTTCGACCCCATGACCGCGCCGAAGCCGGCCGAGACGGTGCAATCATGCGTGGCCAAAGCCAGCGCCGTCCGTACCATGTTTTCACCGGCTAAACCAATGGCGATCCATTTTGTTTTATCGCCATGCGCCTGCATCAGTAATTCTCCCGTTTTGTAGCCGTTCCGCCCCCACAGGTGCGCTGCGTCCTTTAGCTCTACCTCGTCATCCTGAATCAGTATATAGACCGGCCGGTCCGCCCGCCCTTCTATCACCAGGCCGTCATACCCGGCTTTCTTAAGCTCCGGGCCGACAAAGCCGGTAAGGTTGCCGTAACAGAAGCCGCCCGCCTCGGCGACGGGCGATTTGCCGACCACCGAGGTCAGCGTGGCGCCCTGGGCGCTGGAGCCAACCACCGGGCCGACGGTAAAGATAAGGCAATTTTCCGGGTCAAAAGCCCCGGTTTCCGGCTTTACCTTATCCCAATAGATACGGAGCCCGATGCCCCGCCCGCCGAGATATTTATCCGCCAAAGGCTTCGTTTCAATGGTGTTTATCTTGGAAGTCGTGAGGTTGACCTGCAGGATTTTGCCCATCCAACCATTCATCAGCGCACCTCTTTTATATTTCGGCTTAATCTTGTTTCCAGCCTTAATCCTTCGTTTAAAGGCAGATCCAGACCGCGCCAGACACACTGCTTGATGGCCCGGACGGCCCGTTGATCATAAGCCATTATTTTCCGGGCTATCTCTGCCGCTTCCCGGTAAAGCTCCGCGCGCGGCACCAGACGGTTGACCAGTTTGAGCTTTAACGCTTCTTTAGCGTCTATCCAGCGGCCGCTTAAAAGTATTTCCAGCGCCGGAGCCTGCCCGATGGCGCGGGGCAAAGTCTGGCTGCCGCCCGCCGCCGGGATAATGCCCAGCCCCGGCTCCGGCAGCCCGAAGCGGGCGTCGTCGGAAGCGAGGCGGATATCGCAGCACAAAGACATCTCGATACCCGAACCCAGCACGTAGCCGTGCATGGCGGCAATCACCGGCTGCTCGACGCTTAAAAACCGGCCCCACACATCCCGTTCAAAGCGCGCCTGCCGGGCGAAGACGGGCGGTGGGGCGGTTAAAAATTCCGTAAGGTCGGCGCCGGCGCAAAAAGCTTTCTCCCCGGCCCCCTTTAAAATGACCACCCCGACATCGGGGTCGTCCTTGATGGCGCCCAGGATTTCGTAAAGCTCGTCCCGCATTTTGATATTATAGGCGTTCAGGGCCTTGGGGCGGTTCAAGGTAACGTAAGCGATGCCGTCCTGTTTTTCATAGATAATAACTTCAAAGCTGCTCATCATTTTTCACCTTTAACAATACTATCAGCTTGCACCTGATAATTGTCAAGTAGCCTAATACCGACCCCGCCGCTGCTTATTCCCCTCTCCGCGCACAGAGAAAGGAAAGATGGGGAAGGTCATGTTTGCGGAATAACCGCTACAAAGGTATTATATTTAGAAAAGCGTATTATCGGGGTAGATTTAAATGGCTACGGAAAATGCAAAAGTACTGGTGATGGTGGGAGCGCACCCGGACGATGAATCGTTCGGGGCGGGGGGCACGCTGGCGCTGTACGCCGCGGCGGGGGTAAAGGTCTACTATATCTGCGGCACGCGCGGCGAGGCGGGAGAGGTAACGGAAGAATTTATGGACGGATTTTCCTCCATCGCCCAGCTGCGCACCCACGAACTGCAGTCCGCCGCCGAGGTGCTCGGTCTGGAAGAGGTAATTTACCTGGGCTACCGCGATTCCGGCATGGCCGGCTCGCCGGATAACCAGCACCCGGAGGCTTTAGCCGCCGCCCCGGTCGACGAGGTGGCCGGTATTATCACGGCCCACCTGCGCAACCTGAAACCGCAGGTGGTAACCACCTTCGACCCCGTCGGGGGGTATCACCACCCCGACCATATCATGATTCATAACGCCACCGTCAAGGCTTTCCACGCCTGTAACGACCCCGCGCAATACCCGGATGCCGGGCCTCCCTACCAGCCCCAAAAGCTCTATTATGGTGTTTTCCCGCATAAGTGGATGAAGATGACCATCCGGCTGTGGCAGCTGATAGGTAAGGACGTGCATCACTTCGGGAAGAACAAGGATATCGACCTGGGCGCCATGATGAAAGAAGAATTCCCGATACACGCCGTGGTCAAACTTACCAGGCAAGCCGTCGAGACCGGCCAAAAAGCGGCGGCCTGCCACGCCAGCCAGTTAGGCGAGAGCGGGCCCCGGCGCGGCGGTTTGAGAGCGTTTATCAATAAATTTGTGGGGCAGAAAGACTATTATATGCGCGGCTATCCGCCGGTAACCGGCAAACGCAAAGAGAAGGACCTGTTTGAGGGGGTTGTTTAGATAAAGGGATAAGGGAGCAGGGTATGGGGGAAACTAATCAAAGCTAATCAGCTTCAGATATCAGTTTTTAGCGTTATGTTAAAGCTAGGCTATCTTTAGGTTATCCACTTTTATTTTTATGATTTTCTACTACAAAATCCCTCTGTCTCTCCCTTTAATAAAGGGAGACTTCCCCACCCCAAGTGAAAACGGGTTTTAATTTTTAGATTTTTTAAAAAATGACTTACTTCCCCTGGTATTTGGGCGGACGCTTTTCCAGGTATGACTTGATGCCTTCCGTGCGGTCGGCGGTGGTATGCAGCAGAAAATAGAGGTCGGCTTCCAGGCGCAGGCCCTGTTCCAGCGTCATGTCCATGCCTTTGATGATGGCTTCCTTGAGATACCTTAAAGCGATGGGCCCCTTGGCGGCAACGGTTTCCGCCAGCTTCCGGGCTTCCGCCGCCAGTTCCCCGGCGGGCACCACCTTACTGACCAGCCCGATTTCCAGCGCCCGGTCAGCGGATATCGTGTCCGCGGTTAAAAGCATTTCCAGCGCTTTCCCCCGCCCGATGATACGGGGCAAACGCTGCGTGCCGCCGTCCGCCGGGATACGTCCTTCAGCCACCTGCGGCAGCCCGAAGCGCGCTTTATCCGAGGCAATCCGGATATCGGCGCTTAAAGCTATTTCCAGTCCCACCCCTAAAGCGTCCCCGCTGACCGCCGCGATAACCGGCCGGTCAATACCGGCGACCGCCGCGGCGGCCCCCTCCGCAGCCTTTTCCCCGCCCCGGCAAAAAGCGTCACCGGCGCCGGTCAGCACCACTACGTAAACGTCATCGTTCCCGTTAACAGCGGCACAGACTTCCTTAAGCGCTTGAGCCGATGCCATGTCGAGAGTCGGGTGTTTGAGCGTCAGATGCGCGATATGGTCTTTGACATCAAATATAATCGTATTTTCAGACATAATCATTCTCCGCTGGCGTTCCGCCAAAGTTAATCTTAAACCGCTGGCAGCAACAGCGTCAAGATTCACATATATTTCTTAATTGTTACATTTGCATCATAGTATAAATGTTATAATATCATCATGTTGACCATATCTGTGGCTATAAGTATAATGAAATAAATCTGCAAAATGCTAAAGGAGCTAACATGGCCGGAGGATACATCGACAGGCTTTTATTCGTGGACCTTTCCACGGGCAAGATAAAAGAAGAGAAACCGGAGGAAAGCCTCTACCGCGACTTCATCGGGGGGTACGGCGTGGGGGCAAGGATACTGTACAGCCGGCAAAAAGGCGGGGCTGACCCGCTGGGCCCCGATAACACGCTGGGTATCATGACCGGCCCGCTGACCGGCACGCCGACACCCATGGGCTGCCGGTATACGGTGGTCGGCAAATCCCCCCTGACCGGGGGGTGGGGCGATGCCAACTGCGGCGCGGATTTCGGACCTAACCTGAAGTTCGCCGGCTATGACGGCGTTTTCTTTACGGGCGTATCGCCCAAACCGGTTTATCTTGCCATCGAAAACGGCCGGGCGGAGCTGAAAGACGCTGCCGGACTGTGGGGCAAAAGCACCCATGAAACTGAAGACTCGTTAACGGAAAAACACGGTAAAAAAGCCCAGGTAATGAGCATCGGCCCGGCGGGAGAAAAACTATCTTGTATTTCCTGCATCATCACCCATAAAGGCTCGGCGGCGGGGCGTTCCGGGCTGGGGGCGGTGATGGGCTCGAAAAAGCTTAAGGCCGTGGTCGTTCAGGGCAATGGCGAAGTAACGGTGGCCAACCTTGAAGCCGTGGAAAAATTAAGAAGCGCGTACATGCCGGCCTTCAAGGGGCACGGGCTGCACATGTTCGGCACCTGCGTGCATACGGACAGCTCCGCGCACGGCGGCGATTCGCCGGTGAAAAACTGGGGCGGCATCGGGGTAATCGACCTGCCGGATGTATCCGGCTTGAGCAAAGAAAAGTTCAATGATAATGTCACCAGCCGGGGCGGCTGCTGGCGCTGCCCCATCGCCTGCCGCGGCAGTCTGAAGGAAGGCTCCGGCAGCTATAAGTACCCGGCAGGCACCAAGCGCCCGGAATATGAGACCGCCGCCGCCTTCGGGAGCATGTGCCTGAACAACAACGCCGAGGCGATTGCCATGGCCAACCACATCTGCAACTATTACGGCCTCGATACCATTTCCGCCGGTACGACGTTAGCTTTTGCCATGGAGTGCTACGAGCACGGCATTATCACCCAAAAGGATACGGACGGCATCGACCTTAAGTGGGGTAACGCCGAAGCGATGATTGCCATGCTGGAAAAACTGGCGAAGCGTGAAGGCTTCGGGGATATTCTGGCCGACGGGGTGAAAAGGGCCGCGGCCAGAATCGGCAAAGGCGCTGAAGAATACGCGGTGCATATCGGCGGGCAGGAGCTGGGGCTGCACGACCCCAAGTTCGATTTTCCGGCCTTTGCCGGCATTCCTACTTCCGCCAGATACGCGATGGATGCCACGCCCGGCCGCCATACCGCCGCCTTCGGGCCCTCAAACTCAAACTGGCTGGTCATCAACGCCGCCGGGCTCTGCCTGCACATCAACACGGTAGTGGACGGCATAAAATACGCCACGGAGTTCCTGGCCGCCGTAACCGGATGGGACCGCTCTTTAAAAGAAATACAAAAATGCGGCGAGCGCATCGGCGCCATGCGGCATGTTTTCACCCTGCGTGAAGGCGATAATCCGTTAAAGCGCAAAGTACACGGCCGGATATACGGCAACCCGCCCCAGGAAAAAGGCCCGCTGGCCGGCGTCACCGCCGACCTAGAAGCGCAGATATTCTGGAACCTGGGGGCGCTGGACTGGGACAGGATAACCGCCAAACCCAGTCACCGGAAATTGATGGAATTAGGGTTGGATGATGTAGCCGGGGAACTCTGGCCGCCGCAGCAAGCGCCGGCAATGCCCGGTCATTAGGGGGGATTTTTACCGCTTTTAGAGTTTTTCCAGTATATCCGTCATGCGGTTGGTCATTTTTTCCGTCATGGCCGTCAGCGTCGCCTGTTCGGAAGCATTCAGGCAGTCCATTACCTGTTTCGCCCGCATGTTTCCCTTGTTCTGGTTCTTTTTCACATATTCCAGGCCTGCTTTGGTAATCCTGATCTGCGTTACGCGCCGGTCTTTGCTGGAAAAATCCCGGACGATAAAGCCTTCTTTTTCCAGGTTATCTACAATCTTGGTTACGCTATGCTTGGAACGGAACATCATATCCGCCAGCTTCGTAGGCGTGGATATCCCGCCGGCACAAACCAAATGATACATCGCTATCGCGTGCAGGGGGCTGATATCGTCCTTCTTCATGGTGATTTCGCAATACCTGCCGATAGTATCGGCGAAGGTCACGCACAGCCAGAACTTTACCTGACGTATCTGTTCAGCAACTTCATTGAGGTCGCTCGAAACCGGATGGCTCACATCAGTCTTCTTTTCCTTAGCCATATATCCCCCTGGGCTCTCATGTAAAATCTGGTTTACCAGTAACAGACTGATTTTACCATAAAGTTATACGATATACCATACGGATTTCATTTTTCAATATCTCACGGCCGCGACCCCGGATGCCCGTTGATTCCTATCTGCCGGGGAAAAAACGGCTAGCTGATGGTCATCCCGCCATCGATGGGGAGACACTGGCCGGTAACGAAAGACGCGACATCGGAGCAGAGCCACATGACCGCTTCCGCCATATCCTCCGGATGGGCGACCCGCTTCATGGGGATCATATTCGCCATCTGGTTTTTAACATCGGGCTGCGAACCGGTGAGGTAATCAAAAAGCAGCGTATTATCCGTGGGTCCCGGCATAATCGTGTTGACCCTGACATTAAAGGCGGCCCCTTCCAGCGCGGCGGATTTGGTCAAGCCGTTCAGGCCGGCCTTGCTGGCGGTATAAGCGCTAAAACCCGGCACCGGCTTGAGCGCCCCTACCGACGATGTATTGACGATGGCGCCGGATTGCTGTTTGATCATCTGCTTCATCTCGTATTTGAGGCAAAGGAAAACGCCTTTTAAGTTGATGTCTAAGGTGCGGCTCCAGATTTCCTCCGGGCAGTCCACGATGTTCACCACCGGCACGCGCTTGCCGTCCGGCCCGATGCCGGCGTTATTGAAAGCGTAATCCAGCCGCCCGTAGAGGCTGACGGCCTTTTCCACCAGCGCCCGGACATCGGACTCTTTAGTGACATCGCACTTAACGAAAGTCGCCTCGCCGCCGGCGTCTTTAATCAATTGCACGGTTTCTTCCCCGCCTTTGACGTTCAAATCCGAGGCGGCGATAACCTTAGCGCCTTCCCGGGCGAACAACCTGGCGCCTCCCCGGCCGATGCCGGATGACGCGCCGGTGACTAACGCCACCTTACCCTCAAACTTTTTGGTCATTTGTTACTCCCCTTCCCGATTTATAATTTACTTATTATACTATGTAATTATATAATTACTCTGATTTAACAAGTGTTTAAAATATTTGATATTAGCAGTATATAATAGCATAATATCACGAAAGGGCGATAAAAAATCCTCTTAGCCTGAATCGCATTATAACGGAGGGGAAAAGTGTTACTGGAAAACAGGGTGGCAATCGTTACCGGCGGCGCCAAGGGCATGGGTAAAGCCACGGCGCTGAAATTCGCCGGGGAAGGCTGCGACGTCGTTGTCGCCGACCTCCAGGTTGAAGCCGCGCAAAAAGTCGCCGCGGCAATCGAGGCGATGGGGCGCAAAGCCCTGGCGGTAAAAGTTGATATTTCCCAAAAAGCCGAAGTTGATGAGATGGCGGCGCAAACGATAAAAAAGTTCGGGAAAATAGATATCCTGGTCAACTGCGCGGGGGGAGTGCTGGGCATTAAAGACGGTGACAGCGCCACCGCCACCGAGGCGGACTGGGATAAAATATTAAACATCAATCTTAAAGGGACGTTCCTGGTCTGCATGGCGGTCATTCCCCAGATGAAAAAGCAAAAGTACGGCAAAATTATCAGCATTTCCTCGATGGGCGCGGTTAATCCATCGGTCTCCGTCCTGCACTATCATTCCGCCAAGGCCGGAGTGCTCGGCCTGACGCTGAATCTGGCCTTCGAGCTGGCGCCTTATCATATTCACGCCAATGCCATCGTTCCCGGGCCGATCGAGACGACCTTCTGGGACGCTTTGCAGGACCCCGGCCCGGAGCGGGATGCCTTTTTCCGGCAGATAGCCAAAAAAGAAGTGCCGCTGGGGCGCATGGGCAAGCCGGAGGACATCGCCGGGCCCGCCCTGTTCCTGGCATCCGACCTCTCCGATTTTGTCACGGGACAAATCCTTTATGTGGCCGGAGGGCAGCCGCTGCTGGCCCACGCGGCGACTTTCCTATCCGCGCCCAAGGAATAGCCATTATAACCCCATTTCTGGAGGAAAGAATGAAGCAATTCAGAATCAGCTATAAACGCGTCGACGATGACCTGCTGATGCAGCAAAGGCGGGCGGAACTGGACAAGTGGCCGACGGGTAAAGAGGTGGACTTCGAGGAGGCGGCGGCTTACCAGCGGAGCCTGCCGGACAGCAAGAACTGGGCCAAGGTAATGCTGAAACTGCGCGATGAAGGCCGGATGAGCGTCTTCCCGCGCGCCGGCACGCCGGTGCTGGAAAAAATGATCGAGCTGTGCCAGGGCCTGCGCGAGTCCGGCGTCGTCCTTATCCCGGTAACGACAGACAGCTACACGCGCCTGGGGCAATATGAAAAAGTGCAGGGAATACTGGATGAATGCAACCGCACCGGCAAGGCTTTACTGAACGGCTATCCTCTCATCAACCAGGGCGTTAAACAGACGCGCAAGCTGGTGGAGGCGGTGGACGCCGCCTTCAGCCCGCGGGGCATCGCCAGCGAAATCGGCATTGCGGCCGGGCTGACCACCTTCGAGGAAGGCATGGGGTTTTTGACCTGGGGCAGCTATTCCAAAAAACAGACCATCCGGGAACTGGCGGAGCACTACCGGAACAGCAAGAGAATCCTCGGCTGGTATGCCGATAGAGGCGTGACCCTCTGCTGCGACCTTCACGGCTGGCTGCCCGGCGCGCCTTTCCCCTTGAGCGTGAATATCGTAGCCCTGATTATCGAGGCGGTGACGGCGGCGGAGCAGGGGCAGAAAGCGCTTTATCCCATCGTGCACTGCATGGGGAACATGGCCCAGGACCTGGCCTGGATAAGGCTCGCTCCCCGGCTTATCCGCGAATATCTGGATAAATTCGGCTACCAGGACTGCCTGATAACCGGCACCTGTCCCGCCCAGACACCCCTCTTCCCGGTGGCCATGGACATGGGCGGCGCGTTCGCTTATCTCGACTACATTGCGATGGTCGGGGCGCTTTCCAAAAGCAACGTTGTCGACCTGCGGAGTATCGACGAGGCGGCGGGCGTGCCGAACAAAGATACCAACGCCGTCAGCTACCGCTCCGCCAAATGGATTTTCGATGTGATACGGGAGCAGCGGATAGAAATCGACGTTAAAGGGGTGGCGACAGAGGAAAAGGTCACCGAGACGGAAGTAAGAGCGATACTGGCTAAGGTACTGGAACTCGGGGACGGGGACATTCTGGAAGGCGCCTGCCAGGCCGTGGAGTCCGGCGTGATGGATTCGCCGTGGAGTCCCAACGTTAACGTCAAAGACAAAGTGCTGGGCGTGCGTGACGCCCGCGGCGCCTGCCGTTATCTGGAGTTCGGCAACCTGCCCCTCCCCAACGAAATCAAGGAGTTCCACCGCGAGAAAATCGCGGAGCGGGAAAGGCTGGAGGGGAAAAAGGCGGACTACCATACCACCGTCCGCGACCTGTGGGGCTTGAGCAAAGGCAAGATAGTGGGCCTGCCGCCGTATGATAAGTGACAAAATCCCCCTTAATCCCCCTTTTTCAAAGCGGGAAACTGGTAAGGGAGAAACCCCTCGCCCTGTCTCCCTCTCCCGCGAGGGGAGAGGGTAAAGAGGAAGAAGGGATAAAGGAGAGTCTTATATGAAAAAGACGCCGACAGTTATCACCGGAACGGTGGGGATGGACGCCCACGTTATCGGCACCAAAGTCCTTTCCCGCGCGTTGCGAGAAGCCGGTTTTAAAGTTGTGGAGCTGGGGATGCAGGTAACGCCGGAGGAATTCATCAGCGTGGCGCAGGAAACCAAAGCGGACGCCATCATGATGACCTCCCTCTACGGCATGGCGGAAATAGACCTGAAAGGCTTTAACGAGAAGCGCCTGGAGGCGGGGCTGGGGGACGTTTTGATGTACATCGGGGGGAACCTGGTGGTGGGGCGGTACGACCCCAGGGAAGTGGAGCCGCGGTTCAAGGCGCTGGGGTTCGATAGGGTCTACCCGCCGGAGACGGACACCGAGGTAGGCATTGCCGATCTGAAAAAAGATTTAAAAGCCAAAGGGAAAATGTAGTTATTTATTATTGCGAGCCATTCCCGCAAGGAAGGCGAAGCAATCTCACCGTTAGCCAGCGGGATTGCCGCGTCGCCTCCGGCTCCTCGCAATGACGGTGGTGTCATGGATGATATCAGAATCCTCATAGACTTCGGGAGCACCTACACCAAGGTGGTCGCCATCGACCTCCGGAAGGTGGCAATAGTGGCAACCGCCCGCGTTCCCTCTACGGTGGATACGGATATTACCATCGGGCTCGAACAGGCCCTCAAGACAATCAAACAAAAAGCTCACATCACCGATATCGAGAAAAAAGAGGCTTTAGCCTGCTCCAGCGCCGCCGGGGGCTTGAGAATGGTTTGTTCCGGCTTCGTGCCGGAGCTGACGAGCAAAGCCGCCAACCTCGCCGCGCTGGGGGCGGGCGCTAAAGTCATTAAAAATTACTCCTATAAACTTACCGGCGATGAAGCCAAAGAGATAGAACAAATAGCGCCGGATATCTTACTGCTTTCCGGCGGCACGGACGGCGGCGACGACGCGGTTATCCTCCATAACGCCAGGCTGCTGGCTAAAACAAGCAAAGCTATCAACAATATCATCGTCGCCGGTAACAAGACCACCCACGACGAATTGAAGGCTATATTTGCCAACACCAGCAAAAATATTATTTACACCAAGAATGTCATGCCGGAAATCGGCGTTTTAGACGCGGCCCCCTGCAACAAGGAAATCCGCGAGCTTTTCATGAAAAACATCATCCAGGCCAAGGGCATCGCTAAGGCCAGGGATGTTATTAAAGACGTTATCATGCCCACCCCTTCCGCCGTGCTGGAAGCCGCCAGGCTTTTGGCCACGGATGAAAAGGGGTTCGGGGAGGTCATGGTTATCGACCCCGGCGGCGCGACGACGGACGTGCATTCCATCGCCAAAGGCGTCCCCGCCCGGCCGGACATCATGATGGTGGGGCTGCCGGAGCCTTACGAGAAAAGAACGGTGGAAGGCGACCTGGGGATGAAATACAATCTTGACCGGCTGACGGAGCTGGCCGCCGCCCGGGCAACGCCGCCCGGCTTTACGGCGGCGGTGGCGGGGTTTCATCAGGGCAAACTGCCGGAAAGCGCGGAGGAATACGCCTGCCACCTGCTGCTCTCCTGCCTGATGGTCGAGGTTGCCGCCGACCGGCATTGCGGCAGGCTGGAAGTGGTCTATACGCCCACCGGGCAAAAGCTTATCCAGCACGGCAAGGATTTAACCGGCATCAAAAGCGTCATCGGCACCGGCGGGCCGGTTATCTTCTCTCAAAACCCGCGCCGCATCCTTGAGGGCGTGCTTTTCCGGGAGGATAATCCCTTTATTCTTAAGCCGAAAAAGCCGGATTTCTACCTGGATGCGGCATACATCCTGTACGCCGTAGGGCTGCTGGCGCAGTCCGCTCCGGAAAAAGCTTTGCTGCTCGCTAAAAAGTATCTTAAACTGATATAGTATTAAAGGCGGTAAAACATAGTTGTCATCCTGAGCGCAGCGAAGTATCCGCCCCCTCCGAAAAAACGGATTCTTCGGTCGTCCCGCTTCCTCAGAATGATGGGGTTTCCACCCTCACCCCCGTGTCGGGGCACGGGGCAGGCTCTTGACTTCCCTCTCCCATCGAGGGAGAGGGTAAAGAGGAAGAAGGGTGAAATGGGCATATTGAATATGGAACAAATGCTAAAACACCTGCGGGCTTTAGACCTGACCGGCGATAGGGGTTTCCTCTGCGGGAAAATCCTCGCCGACCTGGGGGTGAACGTCATCAAGGTTGAGAAGCCGGGCGGCGACCCATCCCGCTATATCGGGGGGTTTTTCGGCGGTCAACCCGACCCCGAGAAAAGCCTGTACTGGTTCGCCTATAACTCCAATAAAAAAGGCATTACGCTGAATATAGAAGCGGAAAAAGGCAAGGAACTATTCAAGAAACTCGTGCAGACCGCCGACTTCGTTATCGAGTCGTTCCCGCCGGGCTACATGGATAAACTCGGCATCGGGTATAACGACTTAAGTAAAAATTATAAAAAGCTCATCTGGGCTTCCATCACGCCCTTCGGGCCGCAGGAACCTTACCGCGATTTCAAAGACGCGGATATCGTCGTCATGGCCATGAGCGGCACGCTCTACCAGACCGGGGAAAGCGACGGCCCGCCCGTCCACATCAGCCTGCCGCAGGCCTGCCTGCACGCCGGGGCGGACGCCGCCGTGGGCTGCATGATGGCTTATTATCACCGGGAAAACACCGGCGAGGGGCAGATGGTGGATGTGTCCATGCAGCAGAGCGCCGGCTGGTTCCAGGCCAATGCCGTGCCGGTATACGAGCTTAACGGGACGATACTGAAACGCGCCGGGGCTTTCCGCGCCGGGACGAGCAGCAGCGCGGCGCAGCGGCAGGTGTGGCGCTGTAAGGACGGCTATGTCTTTTTCAACGTCATCGGGGGGAGGACGGGCGCTAAGACTCTAAGCGCGCTGGTGGCCTGGATGGACGAGGAGAAAATGGCGACCGACCAACTCCTGCACATGGACTGGGACAACTTTGACATGTTTACCGTCACGCAGGAAGCAATGGATAAAATCTCCAATCCGGTAGGCGCGTTTTTCCTCAAGCATACGAGTAAAGAACTGCTTAAAGGCGCGGTGCCGCGGGGCGTGTCCATCGGGCCGCTATCCGGCATGAAAGACCTCCTGGAGGACGAGTGCCTCAACGCGCGGGGTTTCTGGACGCAGGTAGAGCACCCGGAACTGGGCGTAAAAATCACCTATCCCAGGCAATTTATAAGGTCGTCCGAGGCAGACACGTCCATACGTTTCCGCGCGCCGTTAATCGGGGAGCATAATCAGAAAGTTTATCAAGATATAGGCGTTACCGGGCGGGAACTGGAAGAGTTGAAAGAAGAAGGGGTTATATAAACAATCCTCCTTGTCTCCCCCTTTAACAAGGGGTGACAATCCACCGGGTCATAATGAGGATTATTAGTAAAAGAGGCAAACATCGTTCTCCTTGGCCAAGGAGAAGCAGAAGAGGATTTGAAGAGGGATTTAATGGCAGACACGCTTAAAAGAGACGGCTTATTCAGCGGACTTAAAATACTGGCCTTCTGCTGGGCGGTGGTCGGCCCGCTGACGATGAAGTTCTTCGCCGACCACGGCGCTACCGTCATCCGCGTGGAAACGGCCAAGCGCCCCTGCACTATGCGCTCTTCCGCGCCGTATAAAGATAATAAACCCGGCCTGAACCGCGGCGGGTATTTTACTTACTATAACCCCAACATCTTAAGCCTCACCCTGAACATGAACCACCCGGAAGGCATCAAGATAGCCAAACAACTGGTGAAAGCCACGGACGTGGTGATGGAAAACTATACCCCCGGCGTCATCGAGAAATGGGGGCTGGGCTACGAAGAGCTAAAGAAAATCAGGTCGGATGTCATCATGCTGCGGCAGAGCGGCTACGGGTCGGAGGGGCCTTATAAAAACCTCCCCGCCTTCGGGATGGTGCTCACGCCCATCGCGGGGCTGCCCAACTTTATCGGGTGGCCGGACAAAGAGCCGCTGCCGGTGGGCGTTTCCGCATATACGGATTGCATCAGCCCTCGGTTCGCCGTTTCCGCCCTGATTGCCGCTTTGGATTACCGCAAGCGGACAGGCAAGGGGCAACTGCTCGACCTCTCCCAGTTCGAGACGGCGATTTCCTTTATCCTGCCCGGCGTGCTGGAATACGCCGCCAGCGGCCAAGAGCCGGAAAGAATCGGTAACTCCTCCCCTTATGCCGCGCCGCACGGCGTTTATCCCTGTAAAGGGGATGACCGCTGGTGTACTATTGCCGTATCTTCCGAAGAAGAATGGTGTAATTTCTGCAGTGAAATCGGCCAACCCGGACTGGTGAGCGACCCCTGGTTCGATACCCTGGAAAACAGGAAGCAGCACGAGGATACACTGAATAAAATAGTCGCCGACTGGACGGTCAATTTTACTCCCGAAGAGGTAATGTCCTACCTCCAGGGGGTTGGCATTCCGGCGGGTGTGGTGGAAAACACCGCCGATGTTTATAATGACCCGCAGTTCCGCAACCGCAATATCTTCTGGAAGATGCATCACGCGGAGATGGGCGATTTTACCCACCTGGGGGAGAGTTTTATGCTTTCCAAGACCCCCGCCAAAGCGTATTCCCCCGCCCCCCTCTTGGGCGAGCACACCGAGCAAATCTGCACCGAGCTATTGGGCATGAAGGATGAAGAATTCGTCAAGCTGATGGCGGAAGGCGTATTTGAATAGAACAAAATCTCCCTTGGTCCCTTCCTTCGGCAGGCTCAGGACAGGCTTTTACGAAAGAGGGAAAGATTGAATATAACCAAAGATAGAGTGGTTTAGTTAATCATCCTCTCCCTTTTGTAAAAGGAGAGTAAGAGAGGGATTTTGATATAGTAAACGCAGGAGGAAACAATGCTGGAATTTAAACCATATATAGTTGAAGGAACAGAATTTAAAGACATTATTTTAGAAAGAAGCGGCTACGTGGCCCGCATTACTTTAAACGACCCCGAGACAATGAACACCGGGGTCAAGGACTTCTGGAAGGCTCTTTCCGTGGTGGAAGAGGCGGACGACCTGAAGGTACTTATCATCAAAGGAGCGGGGCGGGCTTTAGCCGCCGGCGCCCCCCTCAACGAGGTGGGGTTTGTTTACGGGTGGAAGGAGCCCAAGCACGGCGAGAAAGCCCCCAAGACCGCCATCCGCAACCGGCTCAAGTTCGATAGGAAACTCTTTTACGAATGCGCCCAAAAACTCCTTAATTTCCCCAAGATTACCGTCGTCCAGGCGCACGGCTTCCTGCTTGGGGCTTCCATGGATATGTACATGCTCTGCGATTTCATCGTGGGGGCGGAGGACTGCAAATTCGGGGAAATAGAAGTGCGGCTGGGTATCCCCCAGATGACCATCACCCCCATGATGATACTGCGCGTCGGCCTCACCAACGCTTTAGATATGTGCCTGACGGGCAGGATGATGGACGGCAAGGAAGCGGCCCGTATCGGCCTCATCAACCGCGCGGTGCCGCCGGACAAGCTGGAAGAAACGGTCAATAACTACGCGGAAGGCTTCAGCAAATTCCCGTTCGATGGTATTGCGCTGGGCAAGACCTCCAAGCAGATGGTCTATGACATGATGGGCATCACCAGCGGCCTGTCCAACCACTTCCTGGCGCACACCATGGGCACGAATATCCACTTTGAGGAAGATGAGTTCAATTTCTTTAAAGCGCGGCGGGATATGGGCGTGCGGGACGCCATCCACGCCCGGAACAAGCTCTACGAACAGCTGGATAAATAGGAGGAACCAAATCCCTCTTAATCTCCCTTTGTTAAAGGGAGAGACGGGGAAGGAGGGTTCACCCTCTCCTTTTCATTCCTCCCCCATCGAGGAGGAGGTTAAGTGGAAGAAGGGAGTAAAGGGAAGATTTACATGGACGCGGCTTACTCATTAGCGAAAAACATGGTCGGCGTAAAGTACGGCGATTTGCCGGAAAACGTCGTTACCCACACGAAAAAGCAGGTGCTGGATATCCTCGGGGTGGCGCTCGGCGGCTCCTCCAAGGACGGCGTGCAAGAGCTGGCGGAAATTATCACTGATTGGGGCGGCAAAGAGGAAAGTACCATCTTCTGCTTCGGGCGGAAAGTGCCCGCCCCTAACGCCGCGCAGGTCAACGCCGTCATGGGCCATGCTTTGGATTATGATGATACCGGCGACGGCCCCACGCACCAGTCCGTGGTCATTGTCCCTACTGCTTTGGCGATGGCGGAACGGCAGGGCAAGATAATCGGCCAGGAGTTCATTACCGCCGTCGCCCTGGGGGCGGATATGATGGGCAGGCTGGGGCAGGCTTTCCGCTCCGGCCTCAAGAGCACGCCGGTGGCCGGGCATCCGGGCGCGGGGTGGCACCTCACCGCTTTATACGGTTATTTAGCCGCAGCGGCTGTGGCCGGCCGGCTGCTTAAACTGGATGAGGAAAAGATGCTCAACGCCCTGGGCATCGCCTACCACCAGTGCAGCGGCAACGGCCAGTGCGTGACGGAAGGCGCTTTAACCAAACGGATGGGGCCGGGCTTCGCGGCGCGGGGCGGCATCGTGGCGGCGCTGATGGCGGCCAAAGGCATTACCGGCGCGCACGAAGTGCTGGAGGGGGAGGTGGGCCTCTTCAACCTCTACCACAAGGGGGAATACGACCCCCAGCCCCTCACCGACCGACTCGGCCAGCGTTTTACCAATCTCAACACCGCGATGAAGCCGTACCCCTGCTGCAAAGGCACGCACGGCTACGTGGATGTGGCTTTAGAGATGGTCAAAACACACCAAATCAAGCCGCAGGATATTAAAGAAATCACCATATTCTGTGACGATGATAAATATTTCCTTTTATCCCCGCTGGAAAAGCGGAGTAAACCGGAAAACCCGGTGGATTCCCAGTTCAGCATACCGTGGGCGACGGCGGCGGTGTTCGCGCGCGGCCATGCGGGCATCGGGGATTTTACGGATGAGGCTATCAGGAGCGCGGATATCCTGTCAATGTCCGGTAAGGTACGTATCGCTTTAGACAAAAAAGTAGGTGAAAAGAACGCCATTCCCGCCAAAATAAGGGTGACGACGCAAAGCGGGCGGACCTTTACCGGGCAGGCGGAGGCGGCGGGAGGTGAAAAAACCCTCCCCTTCGCAGATTACGAACGCAAGTTCCGGGATTGCGCCGCCTACGCCGTCAAACCGCGTAACGCCAAGCAAATTGAAAAGATTATCGCACTGGTCAAAGACCTGGAAAAGGTTGAAGATATAAGCGAACTGGTGAAACTATTGGGTTAGTTTTTATGTCATTCTGACGAAGGTCAGAATCCATTTTTAGTTTAAAATATCTCTGGTTTTTAAAATGGATTCCAGCCTTCGCTGGAATGACGGGGTGGGGAGTTATAGATTTATTTCTTGTATCTTGGTAATTCCAGTTTGGAGGTTTATATGGCATATCCTCTGGAAGGCATTAAAGTACTGGATTTCAGCATCGCGGTGGCGGCGCCGTTCGGCGGGACGATGCTCGCGGATATGGGCGCGGAGGTCATTAAAGTGGAAAGAGTGCAGGGGGAAGTAACGCGCCAGGGCCTGCCCGCCGGCATTGACGATATGCTGGATACGAGCGAGGTGGGGAAGATGCCGGACAAGGCGGACTGGATGGCCTTCAACCGCGGCAAGCAAGACCTTGCCATAGATATAAGGTCGGCAAAAGGGCTGGAAATCGTCCTCAAGCTGGCCAAAGAAGCGGATGTAATCCTCCAGAGCTTCCGTCCCGGCGTGGCGGAGCGGCTTAAAATAGGCTACGAAGACATTAAAAAGATAAACCCCAAAGTCATCTATTGCTCTTTCTCCGGCTACGGCGAGACCGGGCCGGTGGCCCACCGCGCCGGCGGCGATATGTGGAGCCAAGCCATGTCCGGCTTAATCAGCGTCCTCGGTTTCCGGGGCGGGGCGCCCCAAATGCTGCCCGTGCCTGCCTGCGACCACCTGGGCGGGGTACTGGTGGCTTACGCGGTCATGACCGCTTTGTTCGTCCGGGAGAGAACGGGCGCAGGGCAGGCAATCGCGGTAAACAACCTCGATGCCGCCATGTACCTGCAATTTTCCGGCTTCGCCAAATACCTGGCGGATGGCGATATGCCCTACAAGCTGGGGAGGAGCTATGAAGCCCCGCCCTTCGGGCCTTTCCGCGCTAAAGACGGGGACGTGCTGACCATCTTCGGCACCGGCCCGCTTTGGCCGGCCTTCTGCAAGGTGGTGGGGGTGGAACACCTGATTAACGACCCCAAGTTCAACACCGACGAAGCCCGGCGGGAAAACCGCGAGGAAATCGGCGCAATACTGGATGAGGCATTCAGCCAAAAGACCCGCGCGGAATGGGCGCAGCTTTTCCGGGACGCCAAGATGCGCTGTGACCCCTGCCTGACCTACAAAGAAATCTGCGAGCACCCGCAGGTGGCCGCCAACGGGATGATAACCAGCGTGAAGCACCCGGAACGCGGCGAGGTCAAGATGCTGAACCTGCCGGTCAAACTCAAGGGGACACCGGGCAAAGTGCAGGGCCCTTCACCGCGGCTGGGAGAGCACACGGAAGAAATCCTGCTGAAGCTGGGTTATCAAGCCAAAGACATCGCCGAGATGGAAAAGCAGGGCGTGATAAAGATTAACCGGAAAAAAACCACAAACTAATCCGGTGTTAGTTTGTTACCGTCATCATCAGCTTGTAGTCTGATTTGGCTATTTCCTGGCCCGCTTCAGGATATGGTTCAACTCTGAAAAAAACGCCGTAATGCCCCAATGTGCCGCGGGAAAGCAGGCTATTACCCGATTGTGTTATTTCAATAGTTGAGGTGGCCCCATGATAGTTCACCGCCACACGGCAGGTTACTTCCCCGGCCTGCACGCACTCGACGCCTTCAGGGCACCGGCTGTCAGCCGTCACCCCAACGAATTTTAACTTCAGCCCTTCACTGGAAATAAGCGCGGTCTGCCCTACGGACAACGTGAATTCTTTGCTTAATACAGCATCTATCTCCGGTTGGCTGGAGCATGATAATCCTGTCATCACCGGTAAAAGAGCGACCATAAAAAGCCCGATAATACCCGATATCCGCTTCATTACTTTTCCTCCAGCACAATTCTGGCATCTACGGCCACGGCTGAATCCTTGTAAGCAAAGATGGGATTGAGGTCGATTTCCTTAATTTCCGGCATCTTTTCTACCAGGGCAGACACCTTCAGCAACACGTCTACCAGCGACTTTACATCCGCCGGTTCCTGGCCGCGGTAGCCTTTGAGCAGGGCATTCCCCTTTATCTCTTTAATCATTTCTTCCGCGTCCCGTTTCTCGATGGGGATAAGCCGGAAGGCAACGTCTTTAAGCACTTCCACGAAGACGCCGCCAAGGCCGAACATGATGACCGGCCCGAACTGGGCGTCCTTGGACATGCCGACGATTATCTCCACGCCCGGACGGGCCATCTGCTGGACGGATACGCCTTCGATTTTTGCTTTGGGGAATTTTTCTTTCACGGACGCCATGATTTCGCCGTAGGCTTTTTTTACTTCCGCCGCGCTGTTCAGCCCCGTTTTCACGCCGCCGGCATCACTTTTATGCGTAATATCCGGCGAGGCTATCTTCAGCACCAGCGGAAACCCGATTTCATTACTGATTTGCAGGGCTTCCTTTTCCGAAGCGGCCAGCCGCGTTTCCGTCACTTTTATGCCGGCTTCCTTAATGACATGCTTGGCTTCTATTTCCGTCAGCACCGTCCGTCCACCGGTTCTGATATCTTTAATCATGCTCAACGTGCTGTTCATATTTCCCCCTGACAGGATAATAATATCATTTTTGCGCGGCAACCGCGAGGTATCGCCGGTTTTCTTGGGCCGAAGACAGTCTATCGTTCAAAATAAAAGCCTGCTTTAAATCCCTCTCTAACTCTCCCGTTTTATTCACCCCCACCGTTTCATCCCTCTCCGATTGAGAGCCTTGTATCAAAAGTCAGGCTGAAGAGCGAAGCGCCGAAGAACCCGCACCTGAAAAGGTGGTTACGGATTTTTCCACGATTTGCATCGGGGTCAAAATGACCACAAAATAATACTTTTGATACAAAACCCCGCTGACAGAGAGGGGGAGATTAACAGGAAGGGACGAATTACATGGGGAGAGGATGAGCGTACGTAACCGTGTTTCTTGGTTCTCCACAAATCTCTCTTCCCCCCGGTAAGGAGGGAATAAGGGAGAATTGAATCTAAGCCCCGCCATCGATATCGATGGTCTTGCCGGTGATGTAGGCCGATTGGTCGGAGACAAGGAAATAAACAAGGTCGGCGATTTCTTCCGGCTTGCCCAGCCTGCCCAGCGGCACGTTAGGCCCCGGCCCCACCTTTTTGGATTCCTGTTCGACGGCTTCCGCCAAAGGTATACCCTGCGCTTTGGCCTGCTCGATAATGGCCTGGTCACGTAAATTGGTATCAAAGCCGCCGGGATTAATGATATTGACGTTTATCTTGTACGGCGCCAGTTCCAGCGCCAGTGTCCGGCCCAACCCCAGCACGCCGTGCTTGGAAGCGCAATAACCGCTGCTGCCTACATAGCCCTGGGTGGCGGCTTTAGAGCCGAAAAGGACGATTTTCTTCCCCTCGCCGTTGGGTATCATCGCTTTGGCGGCGGCTTTTGCGATGAGGAATGAGCCGGTTAAATTGATATCCAGGGTATTCCGCCATTCTTCTTCAGAAAGGTCAACGATTTTCGTGGTCATGGCGCCGCGGATGCCGCCGCAATGCACCAGGATATCTATCTTGCCGAATTTTTCCATTGTCTTTGCCACCGCCGCAGCCACCTCAACGCCCCGGCTGACATCCGCCACCAGCGCCAGGCCCTGCCGACCCAACGCTTCTATTTCCGCCACCACGCTATCGAGTCCACCCCACCCTTCGTCGCCCGGCCAGATGCTCTGCGGCGCGGCGAATTTATCGAGGACGGCAACATCAGCTCCCTCCCTGGCTAACCTTACAGCGACAGCGCGCCCCATGCCTCTTTTACTGGCCGCGCCGGTTACGATGGCTACTTTGCCGCTGATACTGCTCATGTGCTGCCTCCTGGTTCTTCCTTTGATTTTTGGGGGGATATACAAGCATTATAGCCATGCCAAGAGCAGATAGCAAAAACCGGCGAAAACCGCCGGCACAACCAGGACGGACCGCCTTTACCGCTTTCCGGATAGAAATACTTTTATATCAACGTGTGACATATTTTTAATTTAGATAAATCAATAAAGATACTTCTCACCCCGAAACACTACTTGTTTTGTTGAAACAAGTGTGCTATTATTCAGTTGTTGAGATGAGACTGGAATTTAGATTGAGATTGAGATGACGACAGAGAAAGAAAAAGCGCTGGAATTGGCCATCGGGCAGATAGAAAAAAGGTTCGGGAAAGGCTCCATCATGAAACTGGGGGAGTCTTCCGAAATGCCGCCGATTGAAGCCATTCCAACCGGTTCACTTGCTTTGGATCTTGCCCTCGGTATTGGAGGGATCCCCAAAGGACGTATCACGGAAGTATTCGGCCCCGAATCCTCGGGAAAAACTACCCTGGCGCAGCACATCATTGCCGAAGCCCAAAAAAGAGGCGGAACCGTAGCCTATATAGACGCCGAGCATGCCATGGACCCCGGTTATGCCGCCAACTGCGGCGTAAAAGTGAATGAGCTCCTTATCTCCCAGCCGGACACAGGGGAACAGGCACTGGAAATCACGGAGGCACTGGTAAGAAGCAGCGCCGTCGATGTCATCATCATCGATAGCGTCGCCGCCCTGGTGCCCAAGGCTGAAATCGAAGGTGACATGGGCGACCCGCAGATGGGTTTGCAGGCCCGCCTGATGTCCCAGGCGCTAAGGAAACTCGCCGGCGCCATCGGCCGGTCCGGCACCGCGGTGGTCTTCATCAACCAGCTAAGAGAGAAGGTCGGCATCGTCTTCGGTAATCCGGAAGTGACGACCGGAGGCCGGGCGCTGAAGTTCTACAGTTCGACCAGGATAGAACTGCGGCGCGCCGAGACCATCAAGCAAGGCAATGAAGCTATCGGCAGTCGTGTCAAAGCCAAGGTAGTCAAGAATAAAGTTGCGCCTCCGTTCCGCACCGCCGAGTTCGACATCATGTTCCAGACCGGCATCAGTCAGGAGGGCAACATCCTTGATGTGGGCATAGAGCAAGGTCTGATAAGCAAGTCCGGCGCTTTTTTCTCCTACGGAGATATCCGCCTGGGGCAGGGAAGGGAAGCTGCCAAGAATCATTTAAAGCAGAATCCCGAGCTTGCCAAAGAAATTGAAGAGAAAATAAGAGCTTCAGCCGGCACTGCTCACATGGCTTCTTCCGAAGAAGATTGAAAATTCGGCATCAACTGCCAACCGTGACACAGTATTAAAGGCTGGAGTTTAGGCTTCAGCCTTTTTTATTATTTATGAGATATGCTCAATGAGTAAAATAACCGGATTAAAAAAAGGAAAGGCCAGGGAAAAGCGCATCAACGTTTTCCTGGACGGCAAACTGGCTATCGGACTGCTGCCGGAAGTAGCCCTGAAAGAGAACCTGAAGGTGGGGCAGGAACTCGGCGAGCGCGCGCTGGAGGATTTGGTAAAGACCGATACGCGTCAACGCTGTTTCAATACCGCTACCCGCTTTATCGGCTACCGCCCGCGCAGCGAATCTGAAATCCGGCAGCGCCTGCTGCGTCAGGGGTTTGATAGCGACACAATTGAGAAAACAATCGTTAAACTTGAGGACCTGGGGCTGGCGGATGATGCCGCCTTCGCGCAATTTTGGGTAGAAAACCGCGAAGCTTTCCGCCCGCGCAGCCGGCGGATGGCAACACTAGAACTAAAAAGAAAGGGGCTGGAACCCGAGGTTATTGAGCAGGCCGTCAGCGTGCTCGATGACCGGGAAAGCGCCTACCGGGCGGCTACCGCCCGCGTGAGGAAGCTTTTAGCATTAGAAGACTACAGGGAATTTTACCGTCGCCTGGGAGGGTACCTGGTGCGGCGGGGCTTCAGCTATGGTATTATCAAGGAAATTACGGAAAAGGTCTGGAAGGAACGGCGGAAAAAATAACGCTGTTTTTCATGGACGGGTTGTTTGGGATATAATCATAACGCTTATATGGTTTATAACCGCTTATCTATAAAGGAGGATTAAATTGGATGCAACCTTAGTATATATAGCTATAATTTTTGCCTTCATCATCGGGGCAATACTGGGCGGAGTAGCCTTTTTCCTATCCCGGCGCGTGATATTCAATCGCCAGATACGCTTTGCCGAAAGAAAAGCCGCCAAAATGGTATCTGAAGCCAGAAACGAATCTAAAGAATTACTGCAGCAGGTACAGGACGAAATCAAACGCAGCCGGGCCCAGGCGGATAATGATTACCGTGACCGCAAGAGTGAACTGGCCAAACAGGAAAACAGGTTAAACCAAAAAAATGAAACCCTCGACCGCAAATTGGAAAGCGTGGAACAGCGCGACCGCAATCTTATCAATAAAGAAAAGGAAATAGAGGCGATACGCGCCCAGACCGTTGAACTCAAAGACAAGCAAGTTAAACAATTGGAAACTATATCCGGCATGTCCACCCAGGAAGCTAAACAGGCGTTACTGGATGCCATGGAAGTGGAGCTTTCACATGAAGCATCGCGGCGTCTCCACCAGTGGGAAAACAAGCTTAAAGATGAAGCCAACCTTAAAGCACAGGAAATTCTGGCCGTCGCCATACAGCGCAGCGCCTCGGAAATAGTGGCGGAGACGACAGTATCGGTCGTGCCTATCCCTAACGACGAGATGAAAGGGCGGCTCATCGGGCGGGAGGGGCGCAACATCAGGGCATTGGAACAGGCTACCGGAGTCGACCTGATTATCGATGACACGCCGGAAGCGGTCACCATCTCCAGCTTCGACCCCGTCCGCAGGGAAATTGCCCGCGTGGCTTTGAACCGCCTCATTCAGGACGGACGCATCCACCCGGCGCGCATCGAGGAAATGGCCGCCAAGGCCAAGACCGATGTGGAAGAAGAAATAAAGAAAGCCGGCGAGCAGGCCGTACAGCAGCTCGGGGTGCAGCTGCATCCTGAACTGACCAGGCTGCTGGGCAGGCTCAAGTTCCGCACCAGCTACGGTCAGAACGCCCTCGAACACAGTACGGAGGTGGCTTACCTGGCCGGTATGATCGCCTCGGAACTCGGCGCCAACGTCAACACCGCCAAGAAGGCCGGGCTGCTGCACGATATCGGCAAGTCCGTCGACCGCGAAGTCGAGGGCACACATGCCGCCATCGGCGCCGACCTCGTGAAACAGTTTGAAAAATCCGCCGATGTGCTCAAAGGCGTGGCCGAACACCATATGGAGACCAGCGATACGAGCATCTGGGGCTATATCACTTCAGCGGCGGACGCCATCAGCAGCGCCAGGCCCGGCGCGCGCCGCGAGTCTCTGGAAAACTACCTGAAACGGCTTAAGGCACTGGAAGACATCGCGGACAGCTTTAAGGGCGTGGATAAATCCTACGCCATCCAGGCCGGGCGCGAAGTGCGCATCCTGGTCAAGCCGGAGACCATCGACGACCTCGGGGCGATGAAGCTGGCCCGCGATATCGTGAAAAAGATAGAAGAAACGCTGGACTATCCGGGGCAAATTAAAGTAACCGTGCTCCGGGAGACCCGGGCCACAGACTACGCAAAATAGAAGTAAAGTGTCATTGCGAGCCATCCTTCCGCTCATCTTGAGCTTGTCGAAGGGTTACGGTGAGTTTATCGAACCGGCGGAAGGAGGCAAAGCAATCTCGTGGTTAGTCAGTGGGATTGCTGCGTCGTTTCACTCCTCGCAATGACATGTGAGCAATAATGAACATATTAGCCATCGGGGACATCATCGGCAAGCCGGGACGGCAGGTTATCAACAAACACCTGCGCGGCATCCGCAAGCAGTATAAAATCGATTTCGTCATCGCCAACGCGGAGAACACCGCCGGGGGGTTCGGGCTGACTTCCAGTACCGCGCGGGAACTGCTGGACGACGGCGTGAACATGCTGACCTCCGGTAACCACATCTTCGCCCAGAAAGAGATTATCCCCTTCCTCGATACGGATATGCCCGTCATCCGCCCGCTGAACTACCCGGCCGGGGTGCCGGGCAAAGGCTACCGCATCGCCAACAAAGTCCTCGTGGTCAATCTGATTGGCCGTACCTTCATGAACAGCTATGACGACCCTTTCCGGACGATGGATAACCTGCTGGATGAATTGAAAGACAAACCCAAAATCATCATCGTGGATTTTCACGCGGAGGCGACCTCGGAAAAAGTTGCGCTGGGGCGCTACCTTGACGGGCGCGTTAGCGCGGTGCTCGGCACGCATACCCATGTCGGCACCATCGATACGCAGATACTCAAGGGCGGCACCGCTTACGTTACCGATATCGGCATGACCGGGCCATCCGACTCAATCATCGGTGATGACGCAGATGCCGTTATCCAGCGCTTTCTCACCCAGATGCCGCATCACCTGACCGTTGGCAAGGGCAAACCGGTGCTCAACGCCGTCATGGTCGAGGTGGATGACAATACCGGTAAAGCGACCGATATCAAGCGCATCCAGCGGGAAATGGAAGAGCTGTGAGCCTGGTCGACCTGCATCTTCATTCCACAGCCTCCGACGGTAAATTAAGTCCGGCAGCGCTTATCAGCAAAGCGGCGGAAATCGGGTTAAAGGCAGTTGCCCTGACCGACCATGACAGCGTGGACGGCATCATACCAGCGCTGGAAGCCGCCAAGGCTTTCCCCGCTTTAACCTTTATCCCCGGTGTGGAAATCAGCACCGACCTCGCCGACGGCGAAGCCCATATTCTGGGCTATTTTATAGATTACACCAGCCCGGAACTGTTAAAGTCCCTGGAAAAGTTCCGCGATTCGCGCCTGAACCGCGGCCAGCGCATGGTGGAAAAACTGGGAGAGCTGGGGTTTAAGCTCGAATGGCCGCGGGTGCAGGAAATCGCCGGTGACGGCGCGATAGGGCGGCCCCACATTGCCCGCGCCATGCAGGAAAAAGGCTATATCGCCTCTTTTGAAGAGGCTTTTAATTACATCGGGCACGGCGGCCCGGCTTATGTCTCCCGCGAGAAAATGACGCCGGAGGAAGCGGTAGCCCTTATCAAACGCTCCGGGGGACTGCCGGTACTGGCGCACCCCTTCACCGTCAAAGAGCCGGAGGCAATGGTCATCAGTCTTAAAGCGGTGGGGCTGGCGGGCATCGAGGCCTATTATAAAGACAACACGCCGCAAGCCACGGCGGCTACTCTAAAACTGGCGGGAAAATACGGCCTGATTCCCACCGGCGGGACGGACTACCACGGCATCGGGGACGCTAAAGAGGTGATGATGGGCGGGGTGGAGGTGCCGCTGGCAGCCGCCGAAAAATTGATAGCGCTGGCGGGGAGACTCCACTAATAAAGCAAAATATACTATAATGATATAGCTTTTTAAAGGAGCTTGCATGGATACCTGGTTAAAGTTCGTTTTGTTGTTGATTGCCGGTTACATCCTCGGGTCCATACCGCTTTCTTACCTTACCGCCCGGCGGCGGGGTGTGGACATTAAGAAGCAGGGTACCCAGCAGGTGGGGGCCGGCAACCTCTGGCGGACGACCTCCCGCAAACTCGGGCTGTTCGTGGGAATTTATGACTTCCTCAAGGGCATGCTGATGGTCTTCATCGCCTGGAAGGCGGGGCTGGACGCCGGACTGCAGCTGTTTGTCGGCATCGCCGTCATCGTCGGGCATAACTGGCCGGTCTTTCTCCGTTTCCACGGCGGGCGCGGTATCGCCGCCGCGCTGGGGTTAATTATCATCCTGCCGAGCATCAATGCAGCCGCGATATCGGCGCGGCCGCTGATAGTGTTCTTCGCGGTGGCGGTGGCTATCCTCATCGTCGCCCGCCGCACGCCGGTGCCGATACTCGCCGGGCTCATTTCTTTACCCATCACCAGCGCTATTGTAGGCGAACCGTTATCGCTGACCATGGGCTACCTGGCGCTGGTACTGATTATCATTGTTAAAAGACTCACCGCCCAGCCGATGACGGACGCGGTAAAAACCGGCATGGGGCAGGTCCTCCTTAACCGCTTCCTCTTCGACCGCGATATCAGGGACCGGAGCGCCTGGGTGCACCGCAAGCATGAAACGGATAAGGAAATACCGGAATGACCGAGCCGGAACCTTTAAGATGCGCCGCTCACCCGAATGTGGAAACGCAACTTAGATGCGGTAAATGCGGCAAACCCATTTGCCCCCGCTGCATGATACAGACGCCCGTAGGGGCAAGGTGCCGGCAATGCGCCAAACTGTATAAACTTCCCACCTACCAGCTTACTCCGGTATATTATCTCCGGGCGGCCGGTACGGCGCTGGGGATGGCGGTAGGCATCGGTCTATTGTGGGGCTTTATCACCCACTTTCTGCCTTTTATGATATTAAACCTTTTATTATTCGCCGGTATCGGCTACGCCATCGGGGAGGTGACGGGGCTGGCCGTCAACCGCAAGCGGGGGATATGGCTGGCGGTCATCGGGGGTGTGGCGGTGGCGGTTTGTTATGCCGTGAACATCTTGACGTTCGGCAGTATTCCCGGCTTCGGACTCGACCTTATCATTGACATCGCCGGGCTGGCCATCGGCATCACTACCGCGGTCAGCCGTTTGCGCTAGCATTAAGATTGTTAAAACAATCTTAATTAAAGCTACTAAACTTGATAATTTCCACGCTTGATAGTATAGTTTGATAGATGCCTTTGCTTATAAAGGAATACTGGAAATTGTCCATAAAGCCTGAAGCTAACCAGCTACTGACGGAAGTCAGCCGCCTGCTCGCTGCTAAAGACATCCGCGCTTACATCGTCGGCGGATTCGTGCGTGATACGCTACTGGAACGCTCTACGGCCGATATTGATATCGCCGTGGCCGCCGATGCTCTGGAGGTAGCCCGTGATGTCGCCGCCGCGCTGGACGGCAAATACGTGCCGCTCGATGACATTAATCTGGTGGGGAGGGTCATGCTCCCCGGAAACAAATGGTATATAGATTTCACCACGCTCAAAGGAGACATTGAGCGTGACTTGGCTTGCCGCGATTTTACGGTCAACGCGATGGCTTACAAGCTCAATGAAAGCATTGCCTCCGGCCTCGATGTGGCTAATATCATCGACCCGTTTGATGGGAGGTCAGACCTGGAACGCCGCCTGGTGCGGGCTTTAAATGATGCTGTCTTTAAGGCGGATGCCGCCCGGCTGCTGCGCGCGGTGCGCATTGCCGCAGAGCTGGATTTTGACATCGATAGTGATACGGAAACGCTGATTGCCCGGGACAGCGGGCTGATTACCCGCGTGGCCGGTGAGCGCATCCGGGAAGAGTTGCTGCGTTTACTGGCTTTACCCGGCGCCGGCAAACGCCTGGCCCACCTGGATAAAGTCGGCATTCTTACCGCTTTAATCCCGGAGCTTGCCCCGGCCAGAGGCGTCGACCAGCCGCGCGCGCATGTTTTTGACGTTTTCGAACATTCCCTCCAGACCGTCAGCGCCGTGGAATTCGTCTTGAGAGAAGCGGGCTGGGAATATGCCTCGGCTGATGTTTTATCCCTGATTCCGTGGTCGGACCGTCTTAACCGGCACTTTAACCGGGTGATAAGCGGCAGCAGCACGGGCCGAACGATACTAAAGCTGACAGCGCTTTTGCACGATATCGCCAAGCCGCAGACCAAGACCATGGATGCAGGCCGCGCCCGCTTTCTGGGACACCAAGAAGAAGGCGCCGCAGGAGCCGCCGCCATCATGGCAATACTAAGGTTTGCCAAACGTGAAACACAACTGGCGGAACAACTGATAAAATATCACCTCCGGCCTACCCAG
>DAOUGB010000093.1:0-29294 GCA_034429595.1 Dehalococcoidales bacterium | reverse complement strand
AGGCCGGTGTGATTCTCCTCGGCGGCCACACCGTTGACGACCCCGAGCTTAAATACGGGCTGGCGGTTACCGGCACCGTCCACCCGCTTAAGGTCGTCCACAATAATGCCGCCCGCCCCGGCGATAAGCTTATCCTCACCAAGCCCCTCGGCACCGGCCTTATCAGCACCGCTATCAAAGGCGGCGCGGCCAGCGAGGCGGCTATCAAGAGGGTTACCGGCTCCATGGCTTCGTTGAACAAGGCGGCTTCGGAAGCCATGCAGGAGGTAGGCGCCCACGCCTGTAAGGATATTACCGGCTTCGGCCTCCTCGGCCATGCCTGCGAGATGATAGAAAAGACGGATGTGGGCCTGATTATCGATTCCGCCGCCGTCCCGTACTTCCCGGAAGCTAAAGAGTACGCGGATATGGGTATGATACCCGGCGGCCTCCACCGCAACCGCGAATACCGCCAGGCTTTAGTGTCTATCGGCGCTAAAGTCCCCCAGTTTATCCAGGACATCATGTATGACCCCCAGACCTCCGGCGGCCTCCTCATCGCCGTCCCCGGAGACAAAGCCGCCCGCCTCATGGAAAAACTCCACGCGCAGGGCGTCTCCGCCGCCGCCATCATCGGGGAGGTGGTGGGGGAAAACAAGGGCCGGATAAAGGTTATTTAGACCTTTCCCTTATCAGTCTCTCCCTTTATGAAAGGGAGATTAAGAGGGTTTTTTCTCAATTCCCGTGCGTAAAATTTGACAAACCAGGCTCGTTTACGGGAAAATTTACACGGAAACGTTATGGAAATACGCGGCAGGATAAAAAGGGTCATCAAGTTCTCCCACGCGCGGGAGGAAAAGCAGCAGATTATCTGCTCCGCCATCCGCCAGCTGCGCCCTATCGAGTTCTACTACCTGGGCGGCTACCGCACCGTCGAGCCGTTCGCCCTCGGCATCGTCCTCACGGACCGCCGGGACAATCTGTCCCTGCTTCGCTGGCAGATCGGCGGCTCCAGCGACCTGCTGGATACGGGCGGCTGGAAGCTCTACCGCGTCTCCGATATGGAAGACATTGATATTTTAAAAGAGCACTTCACCGGGGAAAGGCCCGGCTATGAGCCCCAAAACCTGGAGATGGCCAGGGTGATTTGCTGTGTCCCGCAGGCAAGTAAAGTCATGGAGGAGGTAGCGCCCGCCCCGCCCCCGGAAATTAAAGTTGAAGCCGCGCCCGTGGTGCCTTACGAACCGCCTCCGCCGCCCCCCACCCCCCGGACGATTGTCCGGGTCCTTTCTCACAACGAGCTGATGGAAAGGTTCCGCTATGCCCACCCGCCTACGCCGGAGCTGGAAGCCATGTTATGGGAAGAGCCCCTCGTAAGACCCTTCCCGGAGCCGGTAAAGCCCTCACCGGAAGCTGCCGCAGCACCCGTCCGGGAACCGCCAAAACCCATCATCTGGCTGGAAAACCCGGAAAGAATATATATGCATCATTATCTGGCAAACCAGACGGCGTAATTTGAGGCCTCCGGATTAAAAGTTAAAACCATTCCGTTGAAAAACGGAATCCAGATAGATCGAAATAGTGCTGTCTATGCCTGATTAGAACAATGCCATCGCGCCGGATGCTGATTTATATTGGAATGGTAGGCATGTGAGCGCGCGCGGCAATCTCCATCTTAGCCTTTGTCATTCTAAAGGAGTCCCGGTAAAATCTGGACGACCGTGAGAATCCGCCCCCGTCATTCCCAACGCTATTAGGAATTCATTCCCTTTCATCGCCTTCCCTTTTTATAAAGGGGGGAATGAGGGGGTTTTTGCCAATCCAGACTGCGAACTGCCCGGCCACCTTCTCCTTCCCTGCCGGCGGATGGGAGATAAGAGAGGGAAGGGTTGGCCGTTCTTCCGCTCACCCTGGTTTAATCGTTGGTCTACTGCACCCGCGCGGAGACCCGGTTCAGCAGTTCCTGGTCGTCTTTAACCCCCCGCACGTCCAGGTCCGTCTTGCGGAAAGCCCGCACCATCGCCTCGATGAGCTTGGTCTTGCTCAACTTCTTGCCGCCGCTGAATTTGGCGGTGGAAGCCAGCGATTCCAGGTAAGCGTCTTCCTCCCGGTTTAAAAAGACGGAAAGCTTAATCATCGAGGATTTGGGGGATTCTGCGGCAGCCGGCGCGGCCGGCTTCTGTTCTGCAGGAGGGGCCGGGCGGTCGCCGCCGGTAAACCGGTCGAGGGCACTTACTTTAGGATAAGCGAGTTCCTCGGTTATTTTAGCTCTTTTCATGCAGCACCTCTTTTGTGAGTAGTCTGTAGGCGTCGGCCCCCTCGGAGGAAGGGGCGTAACTGATAATGGACATACCGGCCGCCGGGGCTTCTTTAAAGCGCACGCTGATTGGTATGCTGGCCTCGAAGACCCGTATCCTGTCCCCGAAAGCCCGTTTGGTTACTTCGATGACCTCCCGGCTGTGCAGGGTGCGGGAATTGGTCATCGTGAAAAGGATGCCCAGGATTTCCAGTTTGGGATTGATTTTTTCCTGGACGCGGATGATGGTGTTGAGCAGCATCGCCAGGCCCTTCATCGCTAGGAAGTCCGCCTGCAGCGGCACCAGCACGCTGTCCGCGGCGGAAAGCGCGTTGATGGTCAGCAGCCCCAGGCTCGGCAGGCAGTCGATGAGGATATAGTCGTATTCGTTGCGCACGTCTTTGAGCATGTCCCGGAGTATCAGTTCCCGGGTGAAGGCATTCACCAGGTCCAGCTGCGACTGCGATAGTTCCACATTGGCCGGCACGATATCGATATTCGGATTGGCGGTTTTCAGCGTGACATCTTGCAGTTTATACCGGCCGGTATTCCGGATATAGCTGGTCAGGACATCATAGCCGGTGAGCTTAAGGTTGTCCGGATTGATGCCCAGGCTCACGGTCAGGCTGGCCTGCGGGTCCCAGTCGACGAGTAAAACGCGCTTCTTGTGTTCGCTCAAGCCCTCGGCCAGCGCCGCGGCCGTAGTAGTCTTCCCCACCCCGCCCTTCTGGTTGGCAATACAAATAACAGGCATACCGCTAGATTATAGCGTAATTGCGGAAATGCGTCTAGATTACCATCGTCATTCCCGCGCAGGCGGGAATCCATCTTCGGCCTTTATTCCACTTTAGGGGATTGACGTCCCTCTTTACTAAAGAGGGACAGGAGGGAGATTTTGTCTTCTGCTGCTCTGTTAAAACTTGGCCGCGCTACTAAGAAAAACGATAAAACTTAATAAAATCAATAAAAAAATAGGTAAATATTAAAAAAATTAATAAAATGTCTTGACAAAATGAAGTTCCGACCTTATAATATATTAAGAAAATTAATTTTGGGATGAAGAAGGTTAATTAAGAAAGGTCAGCGGCGATGGCGAGAGAATGGAACGAACTGACGAAGATGACCCAGGGCAAACCGGTTACGGTAGAACGCGTGCGCCTGAATGATAGTGACATCGCCATCGAGGGGAGTTTTTCTTTGCCGCCCCTCGCCAACCTCTCCCCGGATGACCAGGTCTTCGTCATGGCTTTCGTCAAATGCAGCGGCTCTATCAAGGAGATGGAGCAGATGTTCGGGATAAGTTATCCCACCGTGAAAAACCGGCTCAACCGCATTGCGGAACAGCTGGAGTTCGTAAAAATCACCCGCATGTCCCCGGAGCAAGAGGTCATCGAGGAGCTGGAACGCGGTGATATTTCTGCGGAGGAAGCGATAAGGAGGTTATCGAAATGAGCTGGCCGCCTATGTTGATGCACCTGAAAATCAAGAACAAGGATACCGATTTTGGCATCTGGATACCCATTATCCTGGTTCTCTTGATTGTCCTGGCCGTAGTCATCGTATTATTGCCGCTGATAGCGCTCGCCCTGATTATCATGTTGATGGTCGGCATGGAAAGATGGGCCAGGTTTACGGTACTTTCCATCTGGGCCGCTTTCGTCTCCGTCTGGGCGATGAAAGGCCTGGAAGTGGATGTAGAAAATTACAAAGACCACGTTAGAGTATCCGTCATTTAATGAAGGGATAGGGAGGAAAGTAAAATGACTGAAAGTAAAAAGAAAATCCTGGAGATGCTGGCCAAGAACCGTATCAGTGCCGATGACGCTTACAAGCTGCTCAACGCCGTCGATGCCGAGCAGGACGCGGGCGGGAATGAGGGACGTGGCGGTGAGGGGCATGAGAACGCCGGGCATGAAGATGCCGGCAGCCGGGGAGTGGAGGTGAAACTCAAACCGAAGTACCTGCGCGTAACCGTGATGCCGCGGGAGAACGCGGACCCTGAACATGCCGACCGCGTTAATGTGCGCGTCCCGATGTCTTTAATCCGCGCCGGACTTAAGATGACCGCGCTTATCCCGCCGGATGCCTTGAACAAAGCCAATGATGCTCTTCATGAGAAAGGCATCAACTTTGATGTGCGGAACATTAAACCGGAAGACCTGGAGGAGCTTATCGAGGCCCTGGGCGATATGACGGTGGATGTGGAAAGCGGGCACGGGGAGAAGATAAAAGTATTCGTCGAATACTAAATAAAATACCGCCCGGGGCATTAACGAAACGCCGGCTTCGCAAGAGGCCGGCGTTTTACTTTGTGTCTAACCTGTCATTCCGGCCAGACCGGGAATCCAGATATGATACGTTTTGTAAAAAAGGGACTTTTAAAAATTATTTTCTAGTTTTGAAGCTAAACTACAGAAATACAAATAATTTTAGCTACGATTCGTTTCTTTGTTTTTAATTTGTATTATGTAATATAGCCTCGGTTCGTTTTGTAAGATTTTTTCCCATTTTCATGATTTAGCTACAATTGGTTTTGTTGTTTTTTTACCGAACTTTTTCTCCTCGTCTCCTCCTTTCCGCTAGCAGACAGGAGGGCGATAGATAGCGCATGGTCATAATAGCACAGGTGTTCTAGTGTTGTAAAGGGGATTTTGTCGGGGTTTGGAGGGGTAAGTGATTAGAGGTGAGGGGTAACCATTCCGTTGGAAAACGGAATCTAGTGATTCTAAAGGTGCTTTATTTATCCTTTAAATGGCACATAGTATGAGCTAACTGAATACCGATGAAAATCGGTATGGTGGAGGGTGGAGTTGACGCCCACCCTACTATTTAATCCACTATTTTTTTTTAAAAGCTGCTTGGATAAACCATACTCCTCTTGTTGTTAGATGCGGGACTGGTAGTGCTATATTTCCATACCCTGATGCGAAATTAGGGTCGAATGCGGTTTGCCAAGGAAGTACTCCGCCTTTCTTCGCCGTTGAATGGTCAGGAAACTTAAAATCATCGAATCTTATATGTAGTCTATCAGGTATATCTATAGAACGAGTATTAAACTTACTCCAAATAAATCTCTTTTTTAACCCCGACCATAAATGACTCACATAATGTAAATGACTACCGTTTTTCCAATGATTGTTGCTAGCAGGTTCAATATCTTGGTGCGTGAAATAAAAACAATGCCATTCATTACTATATTCAAATAAATGAACGTGAAGATATTTTCGTTGTATCAGTTCAGAATGAATTTTTTTTAGTAATATTTTTGGATTTCCCTTTGATAAATTGTCTCTATCAATTTTGGATATCTGAGCATGTTCAGGTATATACTGCTTGAATTTTGAGCGATGGGAGTAACCAATTTGACTACAATTGTGAATTAACAAGAAAAGATCATATTCAGAAATTGTGATTTGACGAACAAATTGTTCGACTTCAGCCTTTTTTGTGATAGAAAATAACTGTCTAAATACTTCGGGAACACCAATCTGGCTGACAAGTTTATTATATTCAGACTTCTTTTTTTGTACTTCATCTTTAATTCTAGATTCAACCTCTCTATTTATGGGTATGCCATCAAAACGTTTTTTAGCAAGTTTCATATCCACATCCATACGAAAAAGACCTTCTAAGTCAAGTACACCATAAAGTGCGCCGCCAATAGATAAAGGCGATCCGAATCTAGTAACATGTAAATTTTGTAGATATGTTTTCACACGATTCTCCAAATGTGATATATTTTAGTCCAATTAAGTAAAATAAGAAAGGGCGGGTTCTTCACCCGCCCCTCCCCCTACCTGTCATTCTGAGGAAGCTCAGAATCCATCAATGTATACCAAGTATCTTTGTCCTTCATACTGGATTCCAGCCTTCGCTGGAATGACGTTAGAGGGGAGTGGTAAAAGAAAAGGGGGGAGGTTTTTTCTCCCTCCCCCCAAACTAGCAACTAGCAACTAGAAACTACTTCAGTCCTAATTCCCTCAATTTCCCCTCCGTAGGCGTCCCATTCTTGTCCCACCCCCGCGCCTCGTAATACTCGTCCAGCATTATGTCCAGGTCTTTTTGGCTGATAAGCTGCCCCTTGGAGTTGCCTTCCTTGATGGGCTCGGTCAGGATGCGCTTGGGGAACGTATCGTCCTTGCGCGTGAACCCCTCCCCGATGTTGTACAGCCGCGCGATGTTGTTCAGCCGCTCTCCGGCCTTCCAGATTTCGTCCGCCGTAAAGTCCGTCCCCGCCACGGCATTAACGAGGTCTGCCGTGTTCTGGCAGGCTACCGCCGGCACCGCCATGTCGAGCAGGAAGGCGCACATCGGGGCGCAGTCGCAGGTAACGGAGCGGGAGTCCTGGTTCCACTTGGTCAGCTTGCCCTTGCCCTTGATGGCGTTGCGGTCTACCTTTTCCGGTATCGGCACGTCGAAGATTTCCTGGTAGGCATAGCCCCGGTTGTGGTCCGCGCCGGTATAGGAGGTAGCGTAGCTCAAGCCGTGCGCCTTGGCGCCGCGCACGTCGTAGGCCGGCATCTCCAGACCTTTCACCTGCATGGCGAAAGCGTCCGAGCCTTTCCCGGTTTTCTCGGCGGCCTTTTTCGTGCCCTGCCCCAGTAAAGCGCCCAGCCCTTCCTGGTAGGCTATCTTGCGCAGCATCTCGATGACGGCGGCATGGTTGCCCCACTTCAGGTCGATGCCGTCGGTGTCTTTCTTGGTTAAGATTCCCTTTTCGTAGGCTTCCATCGCCCAGGCTATGGAGACGCCCGCGGAAATCGTGTCGATCCCGTACTCGTCGCAGAGCCTGTCGGCGGCGATGACGGCGGGGAGGTAATCGACCCCCACCGCGCTCCCCAGCGAATACGTCGTCTCGAACTCCGGCCCCTCGGAGAGGTAGCCCGCGTACGGCCCCTTGGTCACCAGCTTCACCTGGGAGCAGCCTACCGGGCAATCGTAGCAGGGGTTGCGGGTGATTATCATCGTGTCCTGGGCGGCTTTGCCCAGCCCCGGCACCATGTTTATCTCGCCGGTGGCGGACCAGTTCTTGATGGAATAGATGCCCATCTCGCTCATCGCGTCCACCACCATCGGCGTGCCCGCCTTGGAGAACTGCGGATACAGCACCGGGCTTTCTTTCATCAGCTTGAGCATGGTGGAGCGCGCCGTCTTGAAGGCCGCGGCGTCCGCCACTTCGGGTTTCTTGGTGCCCCTGACGGCGATGGCTTTAAGGTTCTTGGAGCCCATGACTGCCCCGAGCCCCTTGCGCCCCGCCGCCCGCCGCTCGTTGACGATGCAGGCTATCGGCACCTGCTTTTCCCCCGCCGGGCCGATGCAGGCGATGCGGTAGTTCTGGTCGCCCAGCTCTTCCTTGATAAAGAGCTGGGTGTCCGTGGTTTCCATGCCCATCAGCCGGGCGGCGTTATGGAACTTCACCGCGCCGTCTTTGACGGATACGTAGGTAGGCTTTTCCGCCTTCCCCTCGACGATGATCATGTCATAGCCGGCCATTTTCATCTCCGCCGGGAACATGCCGCCCGCCAGTGCCATGCCCATCGCGCCGGTGAGGGGTGATTTGGCGGTTACGGCCATCCGGCTGGCGCAGGGCGCGCCCGTCGCCGTTAACGGCCCCACCGCGAAGATGAGCTTGTTGTCTTTACCGAGCGCGGGCGTGCCCGGCTTCACTTCGTCGTAAATGTACTTGACGGCGAACCCCGCCCCGCCGAGATAGTCTTTGACCAGTTTTTCCGGGAGTTTTTCCTCTTTGGATGTGAGAGTGGCTAAATCGATGCGCAGAATTTTCCCAGTATAACCACCTTTATACATGGGCGACCTCCTTCTTTTGTTTTATTTACGTTTTTGATAAAAGGCGGCAAGCCAGAGAAACCCGCCGCCCCGTTTCAATATTTCCTTTACTCCTTTTCTTCCGCATTTCCTTTACTCCTTTTCTTCCGCTTTACCCTCTCCCCATATGATACTACCCTATTACCCTTATACCAATTTCGCCCCTCCCTCTCTGCCAGCGGAGAGGGAGACGGAGGGTAAGGTTAGAGAGGGTAGGCAAAAGTGAGGTTTCAACATATCCCTTTTAAGTTTCCCTCTTTAACAAAGAGGGATTAAGGGAGATTTTGTTCCCGTTCCCTAATTTAGCCTTCACTTGCCATAACTGGTTAAAATTGTCATGCCCTGTTTTTGAATCTATTTAACATAACGCCAGTAACAAATATTTGAACCTGATTTACCCTCGGATTTGTTTCTTGCCGGGAAAACCTGCATTTAGGTCCGCCTTACACCAGGACGCTCCCGCCGTTCACAACAATATACTGCCCCGTGATAAAATCGGAGTCCTCGGAGGCTAAAAATACCGCCGTTCCGGGCAGGTCTTTAGGCTCCTCGCGGCGCTTCAGGCACTGGGCTTCAATCGTAGCGTCGAATGCCTTGCCCTCTTTGTCCTGGCCCAGGCTGGCCTCCGTGGCCGTGAAACCGGGCGCGATGCTGTTGACGTTAATGCCGGAGGGCCCTAATGCCCTTGCCAGGCACTGCGTCAGCGTGTACACCGCCGACTTACTGCAGGCGTAAGCCATTAGCTGGTGCGCCCCGGTCACCTTGAATACGTCCGAGGCGATATTGATGATTTTCCCTTTGCCCTGCTTGACCATCAGCGGGGCGATGGCTTTGCAGACGAGGTAAGTACCGCGCACATTAATCTCGAACATGCGGTCCCAGTCCTGGACGCTCCAGGCATCCCAGGCGCGCCGGGCCACGCCGTAATACAAAGCGGCGTTATTGAGCAGGATATCCACGTTGCCGTACCTTCTCACAACCTCCGCCGCCATCCGGAGCGTGGACTGTTCGTCAGAGATATCGGTCAGCATAGCATAGGCCTCGCCGCCTTTTTCTTTGACTTCCTTGACGGTCTGCTGCGCCCGCTCCAGGGAAATATCCGGCAGGAACAGCCTGGCGCCTTCCTCCGCAAAGCGCAGCGCAAACTCTTTACCCAGCCCGCGTCCGGCGCCGGTAATGATAGCAACTTTGTCTTTGAGTCTGGGGGACATGCAAGCCTCCTTAGTTCTTTGACAAAATGTTAACCCGCTTCAAGTCTTAATGTCAACGTTAGAAAAAGTGAAATATATGTTCTAGGATAAATGGAGCATATCACGAATAAATCACACTCAAGGAGAATTTAATTGACAACTAATTATTTACCATTGTAAGCTTCATATTGAATTCCAAGCACGGAAAAAAATGGTCATAAATCAAGGAGGTCGAATAATGGCGCATGGTTTTATGGGAAAAATTCTCTGGGTTGACCTGGCTAAAAAGCAGATTAAAGAAGAAACTCTGGATGAAAAGATGGGACGAGATTTCCTCGGCGGCTATGGATTAGGCGCCAGGATATTATTCAGCCGGCAGAAGGCCGGAGTCGACCCGCTGGGCCCGGACGCGATACTGGGCATGGTTACCGGCGTCCTGACCGGCACGGATGCGATGGGCGGCTCGCGGTACGTGATGGTAGGCAAGTCTCCCCTCACCGGCGGCTGGGGCGATGCCAACTCGGGCGGCAGCGTCGGCCCGATGCTGAAGTTCGCCGGGTATGACGCGGTCTTCTTCATCGGGCAATCGGACAGACCGGTGTATCTGCTTATCGATAACGGCAAAGCGGAAATCAAGGATGCCTCCCGCCTCTGGGGCAAAGATACCTTTGAGACGCAGGATATTTTACGCGCCGCGCACGGCAATGAACTGGAAGCGGCCTGCATCGGGCCGGCCGGTGAAAAGCTTGCCCTCGTCGCGGCGATTATGAATAACAAAGGCCGGGCGGCGGGGCGTTCCGGGCTGGCGGCGGTCATGGGTTCCAAGAAGCTTAAGGCTATTGCCGTCAAAGGCGATATGAAGATACCGGTGGCTGATGAAGCGGCTTCCCGGGAAATGAGAAAACGCCATGTCAAGAACATGAACCCGCGCGCGCAGTTCATCGGCGGTTTCGGCACGGCGGCGCTGATGGATATGAGCTGCCAGTCCGATGACGCTCCCTGCAAGAACTGGGCCGGCGTGGCGGTAATCGATTTTCCCAAGTTCAAAGACATCACCGCCGAACCGGTTAAACAGCAGCAGGCCAGGAAATACGGCTGCTGGCATTGCCCCGTGGGCTGCGGCGGCGTCATGAAACCCAATGAGGGCGAGTTTGCTTATGATGAACACGCCCACAAGCCGGAATACGAGACACTGGCGATGTACGGCTCCAACATCCTGAACAACAACCTTATCTCCATCATCAAGGCCAATGACGTCTGCAACCGTTATGGGATGGATACGATATCGGCGGGCGCGTGCGTCGCTTTTGCGATGGAATGTTACGAAAAGGGCATTCTTACGGCCAAAGACATCGGCTTCGACCTTAAATGGGGCGATGCCAAGGGCGCGGTTAAATTGACGGAAATGATCGGGAAGCGGGAAGGCATCGGCAACGTCCTGGCCGACGGCGTGAAAGTAGCCTCGGAGAAAATCGGGAAAGGCTCGGAAAAATACGCCATCCACGTGGGCGGCGAGGAATATCCCGCCCATGACGGCCGGGGCGGCCTGAACTTCGGCATCGGCTACGGGGCGAATCCCACGCCCGGCCGCCACACCCAGGGCGGCGAAGGCCCGCTGCCGGAAGGCGCGCTGCCGGAATACGACCGTAATGCTGTCAAGGGACGCGGCGTGCCGCACAAAATCGGGGTGGCTTTCACCCAGGTCTATAACGCCGCCGGCATCTGCATGATTGTCATCGGGGACGCGTACGTGCACATCAACGACCTTATCGAGGCCTTCAGGGTCATCACGGGCTGGGATATCACTAAAGAAGAGCTGGAAAAGACCGGCGTGCGCATCGAGACGATGAAGCAGGCCTTTAACGCCAGGGAAGGCATCAAGACGCCCTGGAAACAGCACGACCGCATGCTGGGACGGCCGCCCAAGACAGTGGGCCCCCGCGCCGGCGCTACCCTGGACCCGGACGAGATACACGTGGAGTACTACGAGGCGATGGGCTGGGACCCCAAGACCGGCAAACCCGGTAAAAAGGCGCTGCTAGACCTGGGGCTGGACGATGTGGCTAAAGTGCTCTGGCCTTAGAAGAGTAGACAGTTTACAGTTAACAGTTGTCAGTTGTCAGTTGGGGGGAGGGAATAGAAACCCTCCCCACCTCCCCCAACGGCCAGGTAGCCGGCTATACTCCAGTCCGTTGCGCCGCAGCTAAAACAACGGTAGAGTAGGAAAGGTACCGGGCAGAAGCGTATACCACCCCACCCTGATATCCTTCGCTCCGCTCCAGGATAACAGTTGGAGTGTGTTACGCTTGTACCCCTTGTGTATCTAGGTATATACTAAGTCCGTATTGCTTTTTTCTAACGGGTAAAGCGGAGGCAGAGCCATGGCTGAAGAATTCGTGGTCGTCAAAGACCTGCATAAAAGCTTCAAAGACTTTAAAGCTGTCAACGGCGTTTCCTTCACCATCGCCAAAGGTGAAATCTTCGGCCTGCTGGGGCCCAACGGGGCGGGCAAAACGACCACTATCCGCATGATGTCCACGGTGCTGGAAGCCGATTCCGGCGAGATTACCATCGGCGGGCACGCCATCAAAACATCTGCCGAGGCGGTGCGCAGCATCATCGGCGTCTGCCCGCAGGACCTGGCGCTTTACGAGGACCTTTCCGCCATGGATAACATGGTTTTCTTCGGGCGGATGGCCGGCATGAACGGGAGCGATGCCCGCGCCCAGGCCAGAACCAACCTGGAGCTGATGGGGCTGGAAGAAAGAGCGAAAGGCAAAGTAGCCAAGTTCTCCGGCGGCATGAAGCGCCGCATCAACCTGGCCATTGCGCTGATGGGCCGCCCTCAATTGCTTTTCCTCGATGAACCGACCGTCGGCATCGACCCGCAGTCGCGCAACCATATTTTTCAGAATATCCAGTCCCTCCAGGAGAAGGGCATGACCATCCTCTATACCACGCATTACATGGAAGAAGCTGACCGCCTCTGCGACAGAATCGCCATCATGGACGGCGGGCAGATAATCGCCATGGATACCACGCATAACCTGAAAGCGCAGATAGGCGACCCGGAAAAAGTGACGCTGGAAGACGTTTTCCTCAAGCTGACGGGCCGCTCCTTAAGAGACTAGCTAATAATATGAAAAGAGCCTGGCATATCACCATCAATGAAGTCCGTTTATACCTCCAGGACAAAGGCGACCTGGCTTTCGGGCTTTTGCTGCCGATTCTCACCTTCGCTTTGATGTACGGGGCCTTCGGGGGGAACACTTTATTCAAGGCCACCGCGTCCATCGTCGATGAAGATAAGGGAGCATATTCCCGGCAGTTGATTCAGCAGCTCGATGGCATCGACGGCATCAGCGTGGACGTTATCAGCGCGGACGAAGCCGATAAAAAGCTGGCAAGGTCGGATTTGCTGTTCGTTTTATTTATACCTGCCGGATTTTCGGACACCCTCGCTTCCGGCGGCCAGGCGGAGCTCGTTTTCAAGCAGCGGGGCAACGGGGGACAGGAGGGGCAGATTATCGCCAGCATGGTGCGGGGAGCGGCGGAACAGATAAACCAGGCGTTCCAGATACGCACCGCCGTCAAAAGCAACCTGGCAGGCCAGGGAATCCCTGACAGCACCATCGATGTAACCGTGCGGAATCTGCTGGATGAGCAGCGCGAAAATCCCTCGGTCGGCGTGACGGAGGAGACCATCGGGGGCAGCACGGATTTTATCAACATGTACCTGCCCGGCATCATTACGATGTATGTCATGTTCTCGCTGACCCTGATTGCCCGCACCATCGCGGAGGAGCGCAAGCGGGGCACGCTGGAAAGGCTCCTTACCACGCGGTTGAGCGTGGGGGAATTATTCTTCGGGAAGTTCATTTCGATTGTCGCCCGGGGGTTTATCCAGACATTGATTCTGCTGGTGCTGGCTTACGCCGTCTTCCAGATGTTCACGCCGCTGTCTTTCCTGTCGTCGCTGGTGGTATCGCTGGTTTTTGCGGCGGCGGCGGCGGGGCTGGGCCTGATTATAGCTTCCGTTTCCCGCACGGAGGAAGCGGCTAACTGGATAGCTATCGTGCTGACCATGTTCATGGCGATGATGGGCGGCACCTTTTTTGAGGTGGCGGAAGGTTCGGTGCTGGAGACCATCGGCAGATTTTCTTTAAACACCTATGCCAACGATGCCCTGAAAACCATCATCTCCCAGGGCGGGTCTTTAGCGGATGCCTGGCAGCCTCTGGCGGTGCTGGCCGGCGTGGCGGCGGTGGGGCTGTTTATCAGCCGGCTGATTTTTAAAGCGGTGCCGGGGAGCAAATAAGAAGATGAAAAACCTGAAACATATCTGGTTTATCGCCATTAAAGATTTGAAGATATTTGCCACGGACCGCGCCACCGTGTTCTTTTTTATCATTTTCCCCTTCCTGTTCATGGTGCTGTTCAATTTTCTGCTGAAGGACGCCTACGGGCAGGATACCAGGCTGGAACTGCATCTGCTTACCCGGGAGGCCGGCGGCGGCATCAGCCAGCAGATACTGGAGGGGATGGCAACCAAAGACGAGTCACAACTGGCGCCGGGCGCCCCGGTAATTATCTGGGATAAAGACTATGACGCCGCCCGTAAGGCCGTGGAAGAAGGCAAGCTGGATGGTTTCCTGGCTTTCCCGGCTGATTTCACGCAGTCGGTCATGAGCGGTTCAGCCACCGACCTGGAAATATTCGCTGAAGCCGGAGCCACGTATACCAGGGCGGCGTTAAGCGGCGTGGCCGAGGCGATAGCTTCCCGTTTTGTGACCAACACGGTTATTTTTAGCGCTACCGCCCAGCTTTTGGCGCAAAGCGGCGCAACCCCGGCGGAAATAGCAACGGAAATCAATAAAATCGTCGGTGAAATGATGGCCGGCGGCGCTTACGGAGAGGAAACCTCGTTCCTGTCCTACGTTACGGAAAATATCGGCGAAGCGGAAGCGGAAAACCCATCCAATTATGTCATACCCGGCTACCTGGTGATGTTCGTGTTTTTTGCCGCCGCCGTATCCGCGACCTCTATCGTGCAGGAACGTGAAAGGCATACGCTGGAAAGGCTGCTGGCCAGTTCCGTGACCAAGGAAGCCATCCTCGGCGGCATTTTTACCGGGTCGGTCATCCGCGGGCTGATTCAAATTATCATCTTCTGGGGGGTGGGCATCCTGGCTTTCCATGTGGATATGGGGCTATCGCCCGCCGCCGTAATCATTCTTTCGCTCCTGATGGTGGTTATGTCCTCCGCCTTTTCCCTGATGCTGGCCACCCTGGCGCGGACGCTGCGCAGCGCGGCATCGCTGGCGGTTATTACCTCGCTGCTGCTGGCGCCGCTCGGCGGGTGCTGGTGGCCGCTGTTCCTGTACCCGGAATGGCTGCAGAACATCGCTAAAATCTCGCCGCACGCCTGGGCGACGGAAGGGTTCAACAAGCTGATGCTCTTCGGGGCGGGGTTCAGGGATGCGGCGCCTTCCATGATAGCGCTGGCGGTGTTTACCGTTATCTTTGCGGCAATCGCTATCTGGCGGTTCCGCACGAGCGCGGCGTAAAGTGAAATAACCAAGAAACAAATTTCAAAAATCAATTACCAAACGGGTAAAAAAGAATGTCATTCGCTAGAATGACGTTAATAATTTGGTTATTGATTTTTGTTTGGTTATTGTATCTTGTACCTTGGTTATTCATGCCTGGTTTATTTCATAAAATACTTGCGCCGGGTGAATAGCTTCTAAGTACCTAATTGCTGCCGATTACATAGTGCCCGGTGCCGCTGGTAACCGTCTCGCTGCGTACGGACACGATAACGTAAATAAGGTTCCAGGCGTCCGTTCCGGAGTCCATATCCAGATGCAGCTTGGTGTCTTTAGGGGTTAAAATCTCATCGTTCCAGAGCACATCGAAGGTATCGACATCGATACCCGGGTAACTCATACCGGGGGAAGACGAGTTCCAGACATTATCCACGGGGCTTGAGGTATTAGACAGGGATAAGCTTCTCAAAGATTGCTGGCCGGTAATAACCAGGGTGTCATTGTCATAGTTCACATCGCCCTCACCGACAAAACAGGTAATCTTGGCGGCCCGCGGATCCCTGATATCGCCGCTCTTGTCCCTGATGGGTTCCGGGAACAGGAAGCCGGTAATATCGCCGCCGCCCTCCCCGTCATTATCAAAGTCGAGGTTCGTGTTGCCGGGATTGAATGCAAAAATGTCCTGGATATCCCGGAGATAGATATAGCGCCCGGCCGTGGTGGGGCTGCCGTAAATGATAATCAGCGACCACCCGGCGTAAGACACGTATTCCCCGGTATCGGCGTAAATATCACCGACCGTGAATTCATAATTGCCCGTATGGTGCTCTTCCCCCGGCGCCTCCGGATATTTTTTCACCAGCTTGGAGACATCCTTGTAGCAGGCGTAGGAATAGCCCGGCGAATTGGTTCCCGTAGGATTCACCAGGACGGCGGAATGAGAGGCGGTTAGCGGCTGGGAACCGGACTGGGGGTCGCCATTGGCGTCCAGATAAACCTGCTCGCCTTCAATTTCAAAAGTCACGGAAGTATCCGGCGGCATGGAATAGATGTTGATGTTATCCAGGCGGACATACTCATCGGTGAGGTCGAAATCGAAGTAGAACCGGATTTTAAAGGAGCTTGTCTTATAAGCGTCCGGCACCACGTAGTAGTGCGTGCTGGATGGATTGTCATCATGGAAGGCTTCGATATTGCCGCTCCACGTAGCGCCGCCGTCTCCGGAGACCGCGTAATAAAGTGTATCATCGTATTCCAGATAGCCGTATTCGTACTGGTTCCAGCCAACGGCGATAGTCCCTGACGGATAAGAACTCAAGTTGAAACTATCGGCCAATTCAATCGTCCGCGGGGCGTTACCGGTATCGCTGGTGCCCTGCCCCTGGAACTGGCTGCTGGAATAAATCGTCCAGCGGCTATCGCTCTCATAATTTACCTGGGCGTAGACCATGGAAACCTGGACATCCGGATTCAAATCAGTACTGTAAACGCCGAACTGCTGCAAAGAGTTAGCGCCGGTGCCGTTAATGTCCGCCGCTGTCCAGGCTAAGCCCGTGGCGGGATTGGTGGAAAAGACACAAGGGTAGGTAGTGAAGCTATTTCCCGTACTGTTAGTGTTTCCTTGATAATAATTACCATTCACTTTAATCGAAGCCCTGATATCGCCGGAGCCGCTGCCAACATCCTTGGCCCGGAAATAGACCGTCAACCCGGTAATCGGCTGGTCCGGCACGGCAAACGGCGTAAACGCGAACAGTTGATAACCGCCGGAGTCTGTCGTGCCGGTCATATAATCCGTATCGTTAGGGGAAGTTTCATCCACGTCGTCCCAGCACGGGGAGGTATTCCAGACGCCGCTGATATCCCCGTCCGCAATCGGCACCCTGGTCTGGCTGCCGTCCTCCGAGCTTCTTTCCCAGTTGTTGAAGTTGGCGCAGGTATCCGCAAAAATACTGGCGGAATGGCGGAAGCCCGACCAGTAAAGGTACGCGTAAAGCACGTCTCCGTCCGCCGGGATGGGGGAAACATCCGCCACATCGGTGGAGCTGGATGTAAGCAGCGTATCGCGTTTATCATAAGGATAATAGTTATCCAGCATGACGGAGTTGCCGATGGCGACATAATCACCGGCGATACCGTTGCCCAGGTTGCGCAACTGGGATTTGGATGAGTAAGTCTCGATGTTCGTCTCGCCGGTGGACGAGGTAACCCGATAATAGCGCATGTCCGTGTCCCAGACAATCGGCACGTCATTAGGATTGATACAGGTGGGGTCCATGTCCGTGGTTACCCAGGCCACCGCCAGCGGCATTTTTTCGGGGTCGCTGGCCGGGGGTTCATAGGTAAAAGAAAAGCTGACGGACAGCGTATCTTCGATTACTTCGTAATTGGGGAAGGAAGTAAACAGGGGGTAAGGGGCGTCATAACTCCAGGCTACCGTCTGCCCGCCGGGGACGGTGGCAACCTCTACGGAATCCGGATAATATGCGGCGAACGGGTCGTCAAAAAGAGAGCAGGAGCCGGTATCATACGTAAACCCCTGCGGCAGCCAGGCGCCGATGGATTTGATGGTCAGGTTATCACCGTCATCCGGGTTAAAATCCATCTTGATGTAAAACGGCTGGCCCGGCACGGCGCCGGAAGTGCCGGAGATGACCAGCTTTTCCGATTCGATAATCGCTCGGGCTTCAGCGGCATCCAGCCCGAGCGAATCCAGCGTTAAGTTACGGGGAAACCAGACATTTTGTACGGTGACATCGGCGGAGAGGCCGTTAACGGGGTCGGTCTCGTATAGCCAGACGGTCTCAAAATCGTAAGGGTCATAATCCGGGCCCATAAAATCATATTTTATGCGCCACAGGCCGGTTTCTATGCCGGCATCGGCCGTGAAAAGCTCATTGGTCTTAACTTCATATTTGGTTTCCGTCTTTAGCGCCGTGGCCATATGCGCCAGGACCGGCGCGAGCGTCAGGCTGCCCAGCAGCAGAAAAATGAGCATCAGCACAAGAGCCTGGCCCGCCTCTTGTTGAAAAAGCCCGTTGATTATCTTTGCTCTTTTATGCATGGCATATCCCTATAGGTCAGGGCGGTTGGTAATTTCACGGGTTTTGGTAACATTGATAACGCGTGCGCCCTCGCCGGTGCTGCTGGTTACGGTCAGGGTAAGCACGCCGTCATCGTAAGTACAAAAGGTCATATTTTCATCCGGATTGATGTATTCGGCAATCAGGGTCGTCGTGATATTGGTGCCATCGGAATAAACGCGTTTCAGGGTGCCGTTTACCAGAGTATAATCGGCGGTGTGTACGGTATTTTCCCAGTCTGTCCAGGTGAGAGACAGGTCATCGGCCTGCGGGAACCCTGCGTAGCCTTCGATGGTCTGCGCCATGAGCACGTCACGGCTAATCCAGTAGATGGCGTTCATGGCATGACGGCTGGCGGCGACATAATCGGTATCCCGGGAGGTCTGGTTGAGCAGCTGCACGCCGGATACCGAGGCGCCGAGGCTGATAAAGCCGGTAATCAGTATTGCCACCAGCAACTCGACCAGGGTAAAGCCGGCCTGGTTTTTATGGAATTGTTTCAGCCGGTATAATTTCATCGGTTCACCTTGTAGTTTTCCAGCGTCAATACTTCACGGTTCAGGTGTGTGATAACGACCGTAAGCTTTTGAATATCATTGCTTTCCAGGTAGTCAGCCGTCAGGTCAGCCGTGTAGCCTGCATACTCGTCCGGGATAGTTACTTCATAGCTTGAGGAATAGGGCATTTTTTTTACGGAATCAATAATGCTTTCCGCCAGGATTTTCGCGGAGGCGCGTTCGTCAGCGGCGACACGGGCATTAGCCGAGTTGGCGGCGCTGCCCAGGAATAAAACACCGATGATACCCAGCAGCGCTACGGCGATGATAACCTCCAGTAAAGAAGTGCCTTTTTCCTGCTTCATCATTTTACTCATATCCATCGGCGGTCATCTAAAGCGTCCGCCGGTATCCAAATGAAAATAGGCAACCCGGCCCGTCTTAAGGGGAAGTTGCCTACTATCATTATTCGCTGGGAGCGAACTTAAGTAAATGACTAATTCGTCATAGGAGGCTGGTTACTTAGGTATTGCCTTGTACCGGATAGAAATCAGGCCTTGAGCGAATTGACGATGGGGGTTTTCAGGAAGGCCTCGACTACTTTCGGGTCGAACTGCGTTCCGGCGCACCTTTTAATCTCTTCGCAAGCCTTATCCGCCGCCATCGCCGCCCGGTAAGGCCGGTCCGAGGTCATGGCATCGAAAGAATCGGCGATAGCCAGAATCCGGGAAATAAGCGGTATTTCTTCGCCCTTTAAGTTCTGGTTAAGGCCGGTGCCGTCAAAGCTGTCATGGTGGTGCCTGATGGCCTCGCTGATGGTATCGTTTACCAGCGGCTGGACGATGCCGGGGCCGATGGTACAGTGAGTCAGGATATAGTTGTACTCGGAAGGCGTCAGGATGCCGGGTTTATTCTGGATAGTGGGGTCAATGCCTATTTTCCCGATGTCATGCAGCAGGGCGGCCCAGCGCAGGTTCTCCATCTCCTCACCGTGGATGCCCAGCACAAAAGCGATATCCACGGCGATTTTGGTCACCCGGCGGGAATGGCCGGCCGTATACTTATCCTTGGCTTCCAGGGCGCCCACCAGCGATTCCACGGCATCGATAAAGAGTTTCTGCAGTTCTTTAGCCTGCTCCACGACTTTGCCTTCGAGAACCTGGCTTTTTTCCTTAAGATTAAGTTCCAGGTTTCTCTTATCGAGCACTGATTGAATATTGGCTAATAGCTGGTCAACATCAAAAGGCTTGGTAATATAATCGTGCGCTCCGTTCTTCATACAGTTCACTATCGTATCGGGCTCGACAACGGCCGTCGCCATCACCACGGCCGTATCCGGGAATGATTTTTTCAATTGCGGCAGCAGTTCTTTCCCGGAAACGCCCGGCATCATGACATCCAGAATGACCAGGTCAGCCGGTTTGGCTTTCAGCGCGGCCATCGCCTCATCGGCATTGGAGGCTTCATCGCAAGAGAAACCGTTCATGGTCAGGGCTTTATTAAGGCTTCTCCTTACCGTTTTCTCGTCATCGACGATGAGGATATTTTCTCTTGAAGCTGTGCTAACCATATTATCAGTCTCCTATCTTGATAAATATCCGGTTCTTGATTAATCTACCACGGGCATTCTGATAGTAAAGGTCGTGCCCTCGTTTACCTGGCTCTTTACGTTGATTTTTCCGCCATGTTTAACGATGATACTGTAGCAGATACTCAAACCCAGGCCGGTGCCCTTGCCGACTTCCTTGGTCGTGAAGAAGGGGTCGAATATCCTGGGCATTATTTGTTTTTTGATACCGCACCCGTTATCACTAAAATGGATGTTGATATGATTATTGACACGCTGCGTGGTAACGGTGAGAATGCCCGGCCGGTTGGCTTCTTTGATGGCGGCTTCAGCATTGGATATCATATTCAGGAATACTTGCTGGAGCTGACCTTTATCTATCGGAATATCCGGCAGGTTCTCCTCAAGTTCAGTCACAACCTTGATATTGCTGGAGCGCTGTTCATACTCGCGCAATCTCAAAACGTCCTTGATAACATCATTAGCGGATGCCTGGCCGGACTCATCCGGCTTGTTGCGGGCGAACAGAAGGACATTCTTCACAATACCAGCCGCCCGCTTGGCTTCGCTATAGATACATTCTATGTCCTCTTTCTGCGCTTTAGGGATATCACTGCTGACAAGCAACTGGGAAAGCGTTAGAATGCCGGTTAAAGGGTTATTAAGTTCGTGCGCCAGGCCGGCAGCCATTTCTCCTATGGAGGCAAGGCGGTCGGTAAGATACAGCTTCTCTTCCTCTTCTCTTTCCCCGGATATGTCAGCGAAGGTAATAAGCGTACGTTCCCCGTCCATTTTTACAATCACGCAGTAAATGATTTTTTCCGTATCCTGCACGTTGTATCTAAACTCCAGGGTGTTGTTTTCATTATTCCTGCTGTTTACCGCCCGGTGGATGTTAAAATACTGGTCCAGCGGCAGCACTTCACTAAGCGATTTATTCTTCATCAATTTGCTGTTGAGGTGGAGTATTTTGTACAGGGATTTGTTAGCCAGGAGTATGCGGTCCTGGTTATCTATGACAAGCACGCCTTCCGGCATCGTGGCCAGGATGCTGTCGATCAGCTTCTTGTGCTCCTGGAGTTTTGCCTCCACATCTTTTTGCTTGGTAATATCGCGCTGGACATCAATCAGGGAGCAGATATTCCCGTCTTCATCGTACATGGGAGAAATCCGGCAATCGCAGATAATCGTGGTGCCGTCTTTACGCCGCTTGGGTATGATGATGCTATACACCTTGCCGGCGGCCATAGTTTTCTTGATAAGCTGCCGGTGTTCATCCGAAACCGGCGCTTTATTAAAGATGCTAAGGCTTTTACCTTTTACTTCCTCAAAAGAGTACCCGAACAGGTCTTCCGCCGCCTGGTTCATAAAAGTAATATTAAAATCGGGGTCGGTAATAATCGTCGAATCGGATACCTGCTTGGTTACCGAGCTAAGGAGCCTTAATTGCTCTTCCGCCTGCTTTTGCTGGGTAATATCGTTATTCAGCACCAGCATGCATGATTCATTGCCGATTTTCACTAATTCCGCAGATACTAAACCAACACGGGTGTCACCGGATTTGGTTTTATAGTGCATCGGTATGTTATGAGCGCGCCCCTGGGTTTTCAATAGACCCATGATTTTGTGTTGTTCAGCAACGTTTTGCCAGACACCGATTTTCTTGGAACTATACCCGATTACTTCATCACGGGTATAGCCTTTATCCCGGAGGAAACTCTCATTAACCTCGATAAATTTGCCGTCACCGAGTCGGCTGATTGACATCGAGATAGGGCTGGCATTGAAAGCCCTGGAGAACAATTCTTCAGATTCCCGCAGCGCCTCCTCGGCTTTTTTCCGTTCGGTAATATCAGCCGCTATCGCCAGGAAACGCTTCTTACCGCCGATGGTAACGACATCCGAAGAGCATAACCAGATACGTATCTCACCGGATTTGTTGCGGAAGGAGTATTCTTCATTCTTAAAACTGCCCTGCTCATTCAGCTGGCGGTTCATTTTTTGAAACTCTGCCGGCTTGGCCCACAGGTTTAACTCATTGACGTTGTGGCCGATCAGTTCTTCACGGGAATATCCGGTGTTGTTTACGAAAGTATCATTTACCTCGAGATAATTCCCGGTCTCGATATCGGTGATGATAAACATGTGCGGGCTGGAGTTAAAAGCCAGCGCGAATTTCTCTTCAGATTCCCGCAGGGCTTTTTCTATACGGTTACGCTCGGATATATCACGGCACACACAGAAGATTAGCTTCTGACCGGCAAAGGTGGCGCCGTTGGTGCTGATATCAACATCGATAATCGTTCCATCCTTGCATTTGTGCTTCGATATAAAATGGTCGCCTTCGGCATTAGCGTCCTTAAGCATTTCTATTAATTTTTCACGGCTAAAGTTGCAGTCCCAATCCCACAGATAAAGGTTGGTGGCCTCGTCCATAGTGTAGCCGAGCATTTCCGCGAAACGCCAGTTTACGTCATAAACCTTACCGTTCTGGTCAAGGATTACGATGCCATCGCTGGATTGCTCAATGAGGATACGGCGCCGGATGGCTTCGTTGGCAATTGTCTCCTGCATCCGCTTGCGCTCCGTAATGTCGATAGAAGCGCTCATCAGACACATCTCACCGCCGATGGTGATGGGCTCTGCGGAATACAGCCAGGTACGTATCTCACCGGATTTGGTGCGGAAATCATATTCCTTGTTGTTAACTCTACCCTGCTCTATCAGTATCTGCAGCCTTTCATCACGGTCTTCTTTATTTGCCCAGATATCAATAGTTTCCGTGTCTTTGCCTATCAGCTCTTCACGGCTGTAGCCGGTAAAATAGGTATAACTATCATTTACATCTATATACCTGCCGTCTTTCAGAGATGTGATCGCGATGATTTCCGGACTACCGCGGAACGCTTTGGCGAACTTTTCTTCAGATTCCCTTAGCGCTTCTTCAGCTTTTATCTGCTCCGTAATATCGGTGATGACGATGATGTAGCATTTTTCCCCGCCGACTTCGATAGTGTCTGCGGAGAATAATCCGGAACAGAGTACGCCGGATTTGGTTTTGCAGGTAATTCTTTTATTGAAAACACGGCCGGTTTCCTGCAGGGATTTACCGATGAATGCCTGATCCTCTTCTTTTTCACAAAGCTTGAGGTCGATATGGTTATGTCCGAAGATTTCCTCTTTACAGTAGCCGGTAAAACGATAAAAGCTTTCATTGGCTTCAAGGAATTTGTGTTCCTTGACGCTCATCAGACAAATTGCGTTGGGGCTGGAATTATAAACTTGAGCGAACTTTTCTTCAGATTCCCGTAAGGCGGCCTGCACCTTTTTACGCTCGGTAACATCACTACAAACAGAAATCAAGCACGGCTCATCGCCGATTTTTATCTGGTCTATGGAAAACAACATCGTATGAATTTCCCCGGATTTAACGCGGAAGTTAAACTCTTCATTAAAAATGCGGCCTTGCTCCCGTAACATGCGCATCATCCTGGCGCGGTCCTCTTTATTTTCCCAGATATTCAGTTCTGCCTGTGTCCGCTTGATAACCTCTTCCTTGGTATAACCGGTATTTTTGGTGAAACTCTCGTTCACTTCTATGTACCGGCCGTCTTTTGCCGAGATTATAGCCATGATATTCGGGCTGGATTGGAAAGCTTTGGAGAACTTTTCTTCTGAATCCTGAATGGCTTTTTCCGCCCGTTTGCGTTCGGTAATATCGATAGAGTTGATAATGAGATATTCCAGTTTTCCGTTGTTGGTCACGGACGCCCAGTTCATATCAATCCAGTAAATTTCCCCGTTCCTTTTCTGGGCGATGATTTCTGCCTTGCCGCTGCCCTGCTTCATGGATGCTTCAAAACCCTTGAGGAAGTCCTCCTTGAGCTCTTCCGGCCACCAGGGATAAGGCGCTTTAAGCCCGATTACTTCCGTGAGGCTCCAGCCGTTCAGCTTTTCCCAGGCGGGATTGACATATTTAACCGAAGAATCCGCGTTCATGACGACGATGGCGTGGGGGGCGTTTTCCAGCAGGCTGGAGGTAAATATCTGGTTTTCCACCAGCGCCTCTTCGGCTTTTTTCCGTTCGGTAATATCCCGGGCGATAATCTGGCAGGAAACAAAAATGCCTTTTGTGTCACGGTCATAGGTAATTGAATGCTCCGTCCAGATCATCACGCCGTCTTTGCGGAACCAGCGGATTTCTACGGGTTCGGGGGGTGCTTTAAAATCCGGCGCATTAGGGTCTGATAAAAGATTAAGGTCTTCCGGGTGGATGCACTTTTTAGTGAGATAAGGGTCAGCATAAAACTCTTCAGGGGTATAGCCGGTGATAGGGAAACATGAAGGGCTGACATAATCGAATTTATGTTCCGGTTTAAGCTGAAGGTGGAAGATGATATCGCGGGCATTTTGTGCCAGCAGATAGAAAAAGTCCTCATTGAGGGTAACGTGTTTTGATTTTCCTCGCCCGTTGTCCGCATCAAAAAGACTTGGGAATGCTTTCTCCAGAATCCCCGGGGTACCTTTCATCTTGACACCGCCTTACCTTAGCAAAATCCTCATAATTTCAATCTCGCCCAAGCGTGAATTCCGACGAAAATACGGCCCAAATATAACACCTGCAAGATAAATAACCGATTAACAAACCGATATTTGGTGTAAACGATTCGTAAAAAATGACGATATGGTAATGGGACGAAGGTAATAGCCGGCAGGCTTTTGACAATAAAATGCCGCCAGCCCATAATAAAACCAATCCTGATTTACCATCGCGGAGGTTAATCTGAAGACGGCGATTACTTTACCGCAGCTTGCCTGGCACGGCGTGCGGGGTATGGATATCTCCTTGCCGCCAGACTGGCAGGCGCAAGTGTGCAACATGGCGGGTTATGCCCGGCCGCGTTTGACGCCCGCCGCGATAAAACAGGCGTTAACGAGCCCTCTGGGCATGCCGCCCCTGCATGAATATGCCCGCGGGAAAAAGGAAGCCGTTATCCTCTTCGATGATATGGCGCGGGTCACGCGCACGGCGGAAATCGTACCCCATATCCTGGAGGAACTGGCGGCGGCCGGTATCGCTGAAAGCCGGATACGCTTTATCTGCGCCGGCGGCTGTCATGGGGCGTTAAACCGTGCGGACTTTGTGAAAAAGCTGGGAGAGGATGTCTTAAAGCGTTTCCCGGTTTATAATCACAACCCTTTCGATAATTGCGTCTACGCCGGGACGACCGCCGCCGGCACGAAGATAAGCATCAACGCCGAGGTGATGAAATGCGACCTTAAAATCGGGGTAGGGTCGGTGGTGCCGCATATCATGGCGGGGTTTGGCGGGGGAAGCAAGATAGTGCTGCCGGGCGTGGCGGCTTATGAGACGGTACTGGCATTGCACTCGCCGCGGCAAGCCGGCAAAAATACGGTATCCGGCATGGGCGCGCTGGATGACAACCCGCGCCGCCGGGATATCGATGAGGCGGCGGCCATCGTGGGGCTGGATATGAAAATCGATGCTATCGTCAATAGGTGGGGGGAAACGGCGGGGATATTCGCCGGAGCGCCGGAAACAGCCTACGCCGCGGCGCTGGCAGCCGCCGGAGAACATTACCTGACGCCTCAAGCTCAAGACAGGGATATCGTTATCGCCAATACTTTCGCTAAAGCCAGCGAGGCTATATCCGGTTTGATGATAGCTTTTCCTTCGGTCAAAAAGCAGGGCGGGGATGTGGTGCTCATCGCCAACGCGCCGGAAGGGCAGGCTACCCACTACCTGATGGGGCCTTTCGGGAACAGCACGGCGGGCAAACTGCAGTTGCAGATGGAAGTGCCGGAAAACGTTAACCGCCTGATTATCTATAACGAGTATCCGGAAATCGCTTCCGGGAGATACATTAAAGACACGGATAAAGTCCTGATGATGCAGGACTGGGCGGCGGTGATGGCTTTACTAGAAAAAAGCCACGGCCGCGGGGCGAAGGTGGCGGTCTACCCCAACGCGGATATCCAGTATTGCCGCGCGTGAACTAAAGCAGACCGGGGATTTCTGAAATACTGCGGATAATACCGTCCGGGCGTACTTTGGCATCAGCCGGGAGGCCGTTGCCTTTAGCGTCCACCCAGAGCGAGTAAATGCCCAGGGAATCACAGGGCGCGATATCGAATTCCAGGTCGTTGCCGACCATCCAGGTGTCTGACGGCAGGACATTCAGCTTATCCATCGCGTGGCGGAAAACGCGCTCATCCGGTTTACCGCAGCCGAACTCGCCCTCTATCAGAATATAGTCGAAGAATGGCGCCAGATTGAATTTCTCAATCTTGGCGCGCTGTATTTCGGCCCCGCCGTTAGTGACCATCGCCAGACGGATACCGCGTTGGCGCAGGTTTCCCAGCGTACCGGTTGTTCCGGCGGCGATGGTGCCGCTTTGTTCCCGCTCAAAACTATAAAGGTCGGCGATATTCTCCGCCAGTTCCAAATCATTTCTGCCCAGGAGTTCAAAAGCCAATCGGCTGATTTCGCGGCGGGCTTGCGGCAAATCCAGGCGTCCGAGGCGGTGTCGTTCGGAATCGCTCCAATACCAGTCGCTGACACTACGGATAGTATCGTAAAGCTTTTCCGTAGTTAAATCGCCGAGTTTCGGCTTATAGCGGCGGATAGCGGATTCCCAGACTGTTTTATAAGGAGTCTCCCATAGGATTATGGTGTCATCCATGTCGAAGAGAATTGCTCGTGGCACTATTCTATTTTGTATAAATCAGCTTCATATGTCAACCCTTATCAGGCAATTTTAAAAGAAAGCAGGTAGGAGCCGAAATATTTGTGTTTAAAACAGCCTGCCAGCACGCCGGCCTGGTATACCAGGTGCTCGAGGAGATAATAAAAGAGGAACACCGGATAAAGCAGCGCCGGTTTCTTTATAAAGTAGTCCGTGCCTGATGACCAGACTATTCCCAGACCGCCCAGAATCCACAGGGGATACCACCAAAAGCCTAAGGCGATAATCCATACCAGGTAGTACCTGATGATGTGGAAAAAGGCGTAATAAAAAAAGGAAAAATAGCTCCGCAGGGCGGAAGCCGCCACCTGCCGGAACGAGCGCGGCATTTTGTTTTTCCCCGCCGCCCCGGATTTTATCATTGAGTCGATAATAAAAAAAAGCGGGATGGCGCAGAGGGGATAGGGGTTCAGCAGAATGATAGCCAGCAGCAGCGCCAGGAAAGACAGCCCGGAAAAAACGGAGATTGAAAAGTTTTTCTTTTTATCCCGGTGGGCGCCGTAAAGCATAGCTTCCGACGAGCCGTATTCCGCGCGGCGCTGGAGCATCCGGCCGAGTCGGTTGCGGTGCTTGTGGGCGACTGTGCCAAAGGGGACGTAAACCAGCGTGTGTCCCAGGTCGCGGAGACGCCAGCAGAAATCCACGTCCTCGCCAATCTGCATTTTTTCGTTGAAGCCGCCGACGGCTTTAAAAACATCCCGGCTGACCAGCAGGTTGGCGGTAGGCACGTAGAATGCCGATGAAGATTTGGCTTCCATGATGAGTCGCTGGCCCATGTTCAGCGAGGAAAACGCTCTTTCATAACGGTCGAGGAAACTGTCGCGATAGTAGCCGTCTATATATCCCCCCGCCGCCCCGGCGTTTACCGCCCGGAAAAATGGCACGGTCTCCGCCAGCCAGTTTTTTCCGGCGATACAATCGGCATCCAGGAAAGCGAAGATATCGCCCCGGGCAACCGCCGCCCCGGCATTGCGCCCGGCCGATTGTCCTTTAGATTCCTCATGCCGGATAATCCGGATGCCGGGCGATGAAAGTATTCGGGCCACTTCCTGTTTTGAACCGTCATCCACGACGATGATTTCTAGCTTGTCTTTGGGGTAACACAGGTTTTCCAGCGACGCTATACATTCCATCAGGTTCTCCGGCTGGTCGCGCACCGGTATGATAACGGAAACAAAAGGGAAGTCCTTAAGCGCCTTAACTTTATCCAGCGTTAAGTAGCCGCCCCCGGCGAGCATCAGGAGCACCTTCAGAATGTTCTCGGAATTCATTACGGGGTTCCGGCGGGTAAAGTCCCCGATTTTCCCGCCCTCGCGGATGTGCTCCAGCAGATGAAACAGCGATTCGTTGACGCGGAGCATTTTCAGGGGGAGGCGGGAGACAAGGCAATAGCCGTCCGCATCCGCTTTTAAAGAGACGCCTTTGGTGAAAGAAAAACTGAATTCGTCCGTTAAAATCCTTCCTTTATCCCCTTCTTCCTCTTAACCTCTCCCTTGATGGGAGAGGAATGAAAAGGTGAGGGTGAAAGTCCATGGTAGAGATACAGGTGGATGTTAACCTTTCTTCTTCAGCACGCCTTCTGCCAGCATCAATTGGTAAAGCTGCTCGGCCAGCTGGCTGGCATCGCCCTCCAGCATGCGTCCTTTTCTTTGGGAGATGCCGCCCTGCAATAGCTGGAGGATTCTATAGAAAGCGGGTAAAGAGCTGTCCAGCGGCGGCGCTTTAGTTAGCGGGGGACGCGGAAAAGTGAGGCGGGTGGTGTGCGGGGAGGCTCGCTTTAGCGCCTCCGGCGCAATACCGAGGTCGGTAGGTGAAAGTACTGTAATATCGGCGGACTTGCTGTCGATCAGTTTATCCAACGTCGCGTGAGGCGGTCCGCCATCGCCTTTAATCGTTACGACAGACGGCAGGGAACCCTTTAGCTTTTCCCTTTCCCCCTGCCCGATATCTTTGGTAAGTGTCAGGCTGTTTTCTTTACCAGTTTCAATAGCCGTGATGTCGCAAACGCCGGGCCACCCCAGGCAGGCCGCCAGCATCGGCCCTACCTGCCCGCTGCCTGTATCCAGGCTCCGTGAGCCGGTCAATACCAGGTCGGCGCCGGAGGACTTTACCAGGCCGGATAGCAGCTGCGCTTTTTGATAAGGTGATAGTTCCGGGAAATCTTTATCCCAAATGCGGATAGCTCTTGCCGCGCCGGCTGCCAGCGCGTTCCGCAGATAACTTTCTACCCCCTCCCCCCCGATGGATACGGCGGTTATTTCCGCGTTTTCTATCTTTAACGCCATCGCCAGAGCGGCGGCGTCCGCGGGGTTCAGGCGGCGGGGCAGCCCTGCGCTAAAAATAACGCTATTATTCAACCCGAAGTCCAGGTTCAGCGCCGGGTCGATTACTTCTTTAAGACAGACGATGATTTTCATAAAATTGTTGTTTTGTCATCCTGAACGGAGTGAAGGATCCGTAAACTTGCTTGATAAGGATGGATTATTCGATAGTTGTATTTCCTCAGAATAGTAATCTAACCATTCCTTACTTAAGTCCTT